>CBFHTF010000153.1:0-1055 GCA_965658685.1 Luminiphilus sp. | reverse complement strand
GCAGTTGTTCAATCATGCTGGGGGGCATGGTGAGGAATACCTCATTCGCTTCGACGGGCCACACTTGGGTAACGCCTGTCACCGTGCTTAAGCCGTCTGCCAGACGGGTGGCCATAGTATTGGCTTGGCGTGCATTGCGGAGCCACAAATCGTCTTGAAAGAACGCATCGATTTGCGCGGCCAGAAAACGGTGCTTTGACCAAAGATGGCCTGCACGTTTGCGGCGGTAGGCGAAGTCTTCAGTAAAACGCTCGTTGAAGAAAATGACCAGTTCGGCGGCAATAGCGCCATTTTTCGTGGCACCAAAGGTGAGTACGTCCACGCCCGATTGCCAGGTCAGCTCCGCTGGGCTTGCGCCGGTACTGACTACGGCGTTGCTAAAGCGTGCCCCATCAACGTGCAATGCCATGTTGTGAGCTTGCGCCAAGCGGCCATATTCCGCGAGTTCCTTTGGGGTAAATACCGTGCCACACTCGGTAGCGTTAGTAAGGGTAATGACTGCGGGTTTGATGTTGTGGATGCCATGGGTTTGCGCAGAGCTAATCGCTTTTTCTAGCTGCTTGAGGTCGGGCTTCCCACCATCGCCGCCCACGGGGAGTTGTCGGGCACCAGCGGTGAAAAACTCGGGTGCGGTGTTTTCGTCGTTAATAACGTGCGCGCCGTTGTGGCAGTAAATACCGCCCCAAGGCGGGCACAGGGCACTGAGTGCCAGGGCATTAGCGGCGGTACCGGTGGCAACCAAAAACGTGGTGCACTCGCGCTCGAATAGCGTGTTAATGCGTTGTTCAACCCGCTGCGTGAGCCGGTCATTACCGTAGCCCGACGCCATGCCCTCATTGGCGGTGGAAAGCGCCGCTAGAATGTCGGGGTGGGCCCCTGCTTGATTGTCGGAGCCGAAATGAATAGTGGTCACCGGTGGGGCTGCGTCGTCTTCGGTCATTGGACGATCCTTGGTGTTTTTTGCGGTGATTACGCCGTCGTGGTGGCCAGTGGCCGAATATCATTCTCGATATCTGCGCCGTGATCAGCGATCGCTTTTTTCAGGTCGTAGGCGG
>CBFHTF010000152.1:0-1074 GCA_965658685.1 Luminiphilus sp. | reverse complement strand
AAGCGCTGCTCAAAGCGCTGGATGATTTGGGGTGTTAGCCCAATTTCTGGCACTAATACAAGCGCTTGCTGCCCCTTCGCAACGACATGGGCGATGCACTGTAAATAGATCTCGGTTTTGCCACTGCCCGTGACGCCATGCACGAGGTGACAAGCAAACTGGTCCGTTGATTGGTTGATGGCAGCAATGGTCTTGGCCTGTTCTTTGGTGGGGGTCAAGCTTGGTTTTAGCTGCTGTGCTGATGACCGCCTGATATCACAGGGCATCACCAGATTTTTTGCTATCAGCTCTCTTACCACCGCACGACTAACGCCCTCCTGCTTGAGACCTTCAAAACTCTGTGGGCCAGATTGCAGTAGCTGAAGACACAGGGCCTGCTTGGGGGCGCGTTGCAATGCATGCTCAGGTAAGCCTTTGCCCCTCTGGTTTAGCTCAACGCCGGGTAAGCCCGTGGGCGCCGGTGGTTCGCCCCGACGCTCCCGTGGTGCTAGCCCACAAATCACCACTTCCCCTATCGGGTAGACGTAATAATGTGCTGCCCACTGCAGTAGCGCGAGCAATTTGTCGTCGATGAGCGGTATTGCATCTAATACTTCATTAACAGCGCGCAGCTTGTCTTGGTGTTCAGAGGTTTCGCTGCTGCTAAGCACAACGCCGATAACCGACCGCCGTCCTAGTGGTAGCCTCACCCGTGTCCCAGGCAATAGAGGGTTCTCGAGTGCGCCTTGAGTGGCGTAGTCAAGAGCCTCAAACAAGGGCGCAGGGACTGCGCACTTCACGATGCCATTGCTATGGGTTAACTGAGAGTTTTCGGGGGGCAAGGGTGATGCTCCGGGTAGGTTGGCTGCGACCAAAACGCGACTGCGCGCTCAACGATGATACTTGATGCCGACGCCGTCGTTTTGGGCTTGAATTTCATATTTGTTCTGGTACTCTTCGCGCTCTTTTTTATCGGCGCCGGGATTCTGGCGGAGACAACATCATGAAAGCAGAAATACATCCGCGCTACGAAGCGGTCACCGCTCGCTGCAGCTGCGGTAACGAAATCAAGACTCGATCAACGATTGGTGGTGA
>CBFHTF010000151.1:0-1355 GCA_965658685.1 Luminiphilus sp. | reverse complement strand
AAGGGTTACCGTCCGCAGTTTTACTTCCGTACGACGGATGTTACGGGTGCGGTCGAGCTTCCCGAAGGCGTTGAGATGGTCATGCCTGGTGACAATGTGAACATTGTTGCCACGTTGATTGCTCCGATCGCCATGGAAGACGGTCTGCGCTTTGCGATTCGTGAAGGTGGCCGAACGGTAGGCGCCGGCGTGGTCGCTAAAATCATCGAGTAATCATTGACTTTGATCCACAAAAAAGCCCGCCTTGTGCGGGCTTTTTTGTGGGCGCGACTGACGGTGTTAAGGCGCTAGTAAAGGAGAGTCGGGTAATTTTGCTATCAATTTAATTTCTGATACGCGCAAGCCACGATCAGTTGTCTCAAGCTCTAGTGTCTCGAAAAGGGTAAGCTGCTGCGCAAAGCCAGTGCCAACGAGATATTGCTGAATTTCACTGTCGACCAGATAGCTCTTCCCTTGGGTTACCACGCGGGTATTGACTCGATGCGCTCTGAACCGGTCTGCTGTGTCAAAGGTGGTTTGCCATAGATCGCGATACTCCTCCAAGCTAATGGCGCTCGTTGAGGTGTCGCTGGGGAGTTGCACTGCGATACGGGCATCCGGTGCGACTGTCATAAAGTAAAACGTCAGATCTCTGGCGTTAAGCGCACCGTCCATTTCCTCTAGCAGCAAGCGCACTGGACGCACGTCAACACTGGTCTCGACGGCGGCAACGTAGCCTTCTTGCAACATGTTTTGACGCTCGTTGGCTGCCGCCGCTACGTTATGGTGAGTCGCTTCACTGTACCAACGCCAAGCTTTATCGTCCTCACCCAGAGCGCTTAATTGTCTCGCGTATCGCAGCTGGGCTTCAGGGAGGCCGGCTACCGCTGCACGACGTAAAAAATCAGTGGCTTTTTGTGGGGAGGAGCGTGTACCGCTACCCTGTGCGAATGCGAGACTCAGGTAGTAAAGTGCGCGAGGCTCGCCTTGCGCTGCAGCAGTTTCCAATAGCCCAAATGCACGCTCAAGATCTTTCGTCACCCCAGCAGCCTCTTGGTACATGCGAGCTAAAGAGACCATGGCTTGAGCATTGCCTTGATCAGCAAGTTGTTGCCAAAGCACTCGCGCAGATTCATGCCGTCCTTGACTAAAGTCGACTTCAGCTCTTGCGTTACCAAGCATTTCGGCGTGGACCTGTTTTTGGTTTATTTCACCTACTGCACCCTCGGTGAACAGTACCAACAGGGCGATGATCGCAAGTGATCGTCGTTGGAAGGAGATCTGCTGCAAGTTAATCCTTGACCTCAAATAAGTAACATATTGCCATTTCTCGATATTACACGTTTATCGCGAAAAAGCGTGTTGACAGTTAGACC
>CBFHTF010000150.1:0-1500 GCA_965658685.1 Luminiphilus sp. | reverse complement strand
TACGCCAAACTCGGTTTTCAGCTTTATAGGCCTGTTTGCCATGCCTTCGAAACCAGCGAACCGCTGCGTACTCTGGTGAACCACGAAAGGCATCATCGATATCGATCACTTGAGCTGCACGCAACTCATCGGTTAATGACGAGGTGCGTTTTTTATTGAACTTGCGCTGATATAAATCGCTGGCGAATAGCGCTTCCTCGTCACAGCGTGGTGCATCAATACAGCGCTCTAAATAGGTTTTTGCCTGATCGCGTCGACCCGCGGCAAGTAGTAAGCGAACCGATCGCTCTGAACACTTCACTGACTCACCCCGTCGATAAACCTCGAGGGCGGCGTCGGTGCTGTGCTCGAGGGCCTTGCCTAAATGAAGTGCCAGGGCGTCCCGCCACTCACAAACGGTAATCGCTGTTTCGGTGGGCCACTTTGGCAGTTCTTCATAGAGTGCATCAGCACATTCAGGGTGCTGTTTAAGCCGATCTAACTGACTCGCGAAAAAGAATGCCGCAGCAGCTTCGTCGCGAGAGGAGAAGCGTGGTTCATAGTCGCCACTACTTGCCTTGGCACGCATAATGCCGAGGTCGCGTAATGTGAATTGCGAGAGGCCATCTTGTATCTGCCCGAAATACAAGAAAAGTAAAAAACGCGTGGTTGTGAAATGACCTTGGGCAACGATACCTTGAGTGGGTAGTGCTTCAAATAACTGTAGGGCTGATAGTCGCTGATGGGCCAGGGTTATCAACTCGGCTTTTGCTGTAGTGCTTCTAATGTCGGGTAAGTGTCGGCGCAGAGCAGCATAAAGTTCTTGTCGCGTGATTAATCGCATAAGATCAGGCAGTGTCGCCATCGTGGGTGCCACCACAAATCCCGATGTCTTAAGCGCTTCCAGACTCGCCGCCACTGATGCTATCTCTGGATAGCGCAGACTGCTCACTTTGAACAACTGTCCGCGACGATTCAGCAGTCGCACGTAGAGGCACTGGGCATCAAAATTAAGGGAGAGAAATTCTCGCCTGAAGCGCGCCGCTTTGCCCTGTAGAACGCTCCCATAGTGGGTTTCTAAAAAGGCCAGCATTTCAATGAAGTGGCTGTGGTAGTAGTGTGCGGGTAAATCTTGGCGGGTGGGCTTACGGGTCGACATCATCGGACTTTGACTGTCGAACACTATGTAACTGCCATCCGCCGAACGCCAGAGCGACGCCAAAAAACAAAAGGAATTGCAGACCTTTGAATAGGTTATAGTCCATGTCTTGTGCTCTTTTTGTCTCGTGTTTTCTTTAGGTTACCGAGTTCCCAAACCCTTCAGCTGGTTCTTTTTTGCAGTAGCGACGCGTGGAGCGATTAGGTCAAAAAAACGCTCGGAGGATTGTCGGATGAAACGTATTAGCCTACCTATGTTAGCCATTACTAATCCGGCTCCCAAATTCGATCTGCAAGGCCAGATCCCCAAAGATCTGGTTAACTCAGGCGTTGATCTGCAGGGTTGTCGGCTTATGGAGGCAC
>CBFHTF010000149.1:0-1526 GCA_965658685.1 Luminiphilus sp. | reverse complement strand
CACTGTCGAATTTCCAGACGGCATCTTTGCCAAAGCACCGCATCCCAACGCACCGGACTTTGTCAAAGGCAAGGTCTCGATCAAGTTGGCTGAGGCGATCGCTTACTTACAATCGAAAGCTGACCAGGGTGAGGAGTGGCTTTCACTCGATATTAAAGAATCGCGCGGCGGAAAATGGTATGCAAGTGTCGACACGTGGCAACCCTCGGGCGGTAATGCGGTAGCGAAGCAGTCTCAGCCCACTATCGACTCGGCGGCTGATGCTAGTTCACCCGTAGCCGATGACGACTACGACGATATTCCGTTTTAGCTTTGAGAGTGAATGCAGATGAGCGAAACACCTGAACTCGAAATTTCTTCTTTGTCGGGTCCGCTGAGTAGTGGCGGGCACGTACTGGATATTCAGATCTATCGACTTGTCGGTGAAGCAGACTGGGTTTTGGAAATTGAAGATCCATATGGGAATACGACCGTGTGGGACGATCGTTTTGAAACTGAGCGGGCGGCGATGGTAGAAGCCAAGCGATCGATTCTTGAAGAAACATCGGCGGCGTTCATGGGTCCTGCAGATGGGAAGGCATCAGGCAACTGGAAGTAAATCCTGCGCCCTATGCAAATGAAAATACGATACCTCACGGGTAGAGGAGGGCGCGTTGACCGAGGTTTAAGCGCCCACCTAGCGCAACGTGCGGTCGACTATGATGCGCTCGCTGTGGACGATGGCTTGTTGACACTGTCCATTGATGAGCAGCTCGTCCGGGTAAAAACATTCATCCGAGGCGCCGAAGGGGGTCACCTGATAGCGACATCCTACGGCGGCTATTTGACGATGCTCTCGCTCATCGACGCGGAGTGGGCGCCCGACAGAGTGTTGCTGTTATCGCCGGTATTGGGTCGTTCGATGCTGCCCGAGCGTATGATGTCGTCCCGGCCACCACGAGAACGATTGTTGCGACAGGCGCTTGAGGAGGGCCGTGTCACCCGGCCACAAACGCTGCAAATTCTGACTGGGGCTGAAGACCCGATTTGCTGCCCACGATTGGCCCAAACGGTTGCCGCTCAGCTGGGTGCCGAGATTGATGTGTTGGAGGGTCAGAACCATCACATTGATGCTCAACTTGTTGGGCAGAGGCTGAGCATTTTTCTTGGTGGCTAGCGCTTTGAGCGCCCAAGCTCTGAAGGCCCTTGCGGGCTGCAGACTAAAACACGAGTACAAGTTTTCACCAATTGAATCGCCCCGGGCATTCACAAGACCTTTTTTCTTGAAAGGATCTCTCCATGCAGAGCGCAAAACGCTTTTCGCCCAAACTGCGTGAACGTGCCGTTACGGTTCTTGCCCCGCCCGAGCTTGCGACGTCTCAACGTGCGGATAAAAGTGTCTCAACAAACGGGGTACACTGACAGCTTCTCAAGTTGGTGTACTGACCGCCAGGCGCACTATACGGCCTGCAGCTGCATTCAGTATGGTATGGGCATGGGCCAAGAGTTAGGCTGGCGTTGGGTTACCTACAGCCGGTCAAGTGCAC
>CBFHTF010000148.1:0-1580 GCA_965658685.1 Luminiphilus sp. | reverse complement strand
GCTATTTAGCTTATACGGCATGAACCGTTCTTTCACGGCAATGGTTGAAGAGCTTTTCGATCGTTACCTAGTGGGGCAAGACCCCATGAATCGAGAGGTTCTCAGTAAGTTGA
Organism: Luminiphilus sp.; assembly: GCA_965658685.1. GTDB lineage: Bacteria > Pseudomonadota > Gammaproteobacteria > Pseudomonadales > Halieaceae > Luminiphilus. The sequence goes on along the minus strand of CBFHTF010000148.1, from coordinate 1,467 downwards.
TGTACGAAGGGTTCTGCTCTCAACACGCGGACTACATTGCCTCTGGGTTGATCAGTGCTTTTGATATGGCCATGTGGGATATCACCGGTAAAGCGCTGGAAGTACCGGTTTGCGATTTATTAGGAGGGCGTTTTCGAGAGCGTATACGCACTTATACGTATATTTTTGATCCTGAGTTTGAGGGTAACATTGAAGCGGCGACTGCCGATTGGCGAGAGCGGCCCGAGGCGGTGGGGGAGACCGCCCGCAAAATCGTCGACTTAGGCTTCACGGCAGTCAAGTTAGACCCGTTGCACTACCAGCTGCCGGGCACGATGCCCATAACGCCAACCGAGATTACAATGGCCGAGTATGACCGAGCAGAGCGCACGATTGCCGGCATACGTAACGCGATAGGTAACGAAGCAGACATCCTAATTGGCACTCACGGGCAAATTACGCCGTCGGTCTCCCGGAGACTTGCGAAACGCTTGGAAGCTTATGATCCTCTTTGGCTAGAAGAGCCCTGCCCGCCAGAGAATGTTGACGAGATGGCGCGTATTGCCCAATCCACAACCATCCCTATCGCAACGGGTGAGCGCCTAGCTTGGGTTCACGATTTTGAGCGGTTATTTAGCCGGGGTGCTTGTCACTTTGCGCAACCGGACTTAGGTAGCTGCGGCGGTATCACCGCAGCTAAACAAATTGCCGCGCTGGCCGAGGCCCACTACACTCTCATGGCACCCCATGTGTGGGGCGGACCATTAATCACGGCCGCCGCACTGCACCTTGATGCCGCAGTACCTAATTTCCTCATTCAAGAAAGTATTTTCAAGTCACAACACTTTTTCGCGGAAATTATGGTGGAGCCCTTTACCTGGGAGTCGGGGGATTTGCTGGTGCCTACGCAGCCTGGCCTGGGTGCCGATCTTGATGAGGATAAACTCAGACAATTTGCGCCAGACGGCTCTCTGCCAGTGTAAAGCTGCTCTGACGTTGGAAGGTCACAAGGTTACGAAATAGTCACTTGCCCTTGAGAAACAGCATCGATGTATCATCATCGATGCAATGTCGTTAGTCGTGAAGAGCAGTGTTCCGAAACACAAGTTAATGGGTACACTGGGCGCCGTAGATAGCTACCAATACATAACAGCAAAACGGTAGGCGCCCATGCAAACGAGTAGCAGCGACAGAATTCATCGGCTAACGGCGGATGGCTTGTGGGGACAGACCACACTGCACGGCTTGCTGTCGATACAAACCCGCGGGCGACCTGACACACTCGCTGTCATTGATCCGCCCGATAAGCACGTGCTCACAGGTATGCAGCCCACTCGACTGAGTTTCCAAGCGCTCGATCGGGCTAGCGATGCACTTGCTTTTCAATTACTCAAACGCGGTATCAACGCGAACAGTCGCCTGATGGTGCAGCTGCCCAACTGTGCCGAGTTGGTGGTCTGTTTCTATGCGGCCAGTAAATTGGGTGCG
>CBFHTF010000147.1:0-1789 GCA_965658685.1 Luminiphilus sp. | reverse complement strand
GGCATCAATGGCTGCGTATTGCAGTTCTGCCGGCACTGGGGCGGTGGTCTCCTGCCCGTCACCACGCAAGGCATAGGTAAAGGTCTGCCCACCTATTACTGCCGCCGCCGCAGCCACTTGATATCTGTGCATCAAATAGGCCGGGACCAATGCCTCTTCAATGCTTGCCATGGGTTGCCCCGTGCGAATGACGGACTCTGAAAATCGCTCTAGTACACGCGCTCGTAAAGCCATCAAACGACGAAGCTCGGCCACTGGATCGGCGCCGTTATCCCATAGGCTCGCCAGCGGATGCGCAGGGCCAGCACTAGCTCTGCGGCCCGCCCGAGCGTGTCGATCGGCGATAAAGTGAAGGCCCATCGCCAAGGTATCGTCAATAATAACCGCGCGCGCAGCTCTGGCATCCACGTCGCTAGGAAAGTCTTGATAGCCCCAGAGAATGGCGCGCTTGTCCCAATCACCGATACCCGTCGCATAGGCCTCTGACACATCAATATGCCCCTGCTCAGAAAGGGTCACGTACGGATGCGGGTAATCCATGACAGAAGCCCAATTATCGGCACTTGCGGCAAAGTTATGCTCCAGCCCAAGCGTGTGACCGACCTCGTGGGCAGCCAATTGACGCAACCGCGCCAGTGCAAACGCTTGCGCCTCAGCGGCGCCCTGATTGTCTCCATCATAGGGAGCCAGTAAACCTTCGGCCAACAGTAGGTCCTGTCGAACCCGCAGCGATCCCAGCGATACGTGGCCTTTCAAAATTTCTTGTGTTCTGGGATCGCGCACGCTCATGCCGTAGGACCAGCCCCGTGTTGAGCGATGAACCCATTGGATCACGTTGTAGCGAATGTCCATTGGATCGGCGTCGGCAGGCAGCAGCTTGACTTGAAAAGCGTCGATGTAACCGGCTGCTTCGAAGGCTTGATTCCACCAAGATGCACCCTCGACCAGGGCGGAGCGAATCGGCTCGGGAACGCCCGGGTCTACGTAATAAACTATTGGCTCCACAGCCTCGCTACGTTTAGCAGAGGGATCTTTTTTGTGAAGTCGGTGCCGTCGTGCATAGGCCCTAGCCATCGGTTCGCCAATCGGTGTTGCATAGTCGTAGACGAGATCGCTGTTGTCGGCATCGATGTAACCGGCTCGCGGATCATAGGGGAGCGGGGTGTAACCCTCATCGGGTAAACGTACAAATGAATGGTGGGTATGCACGGTGACTGCGTTCGCACGCGGCGCGACCGTGGACAATATGTCGCCTTTGGCCCGCCCTTTATAAGTGAGTAACGCGTCGATTTCCGTATTGTCGGGGAAACTTTTTGTGCGCTCTGGGTTAACCACCGACCGCGTGTCGTCAATCTTATAGTCGCCCTCACCTCTGTCACTTAACAGCACGGCCAAATCAGTGGCATCACTTAAGGCTAACGCTGTTAGGTCGATGAATACCCCCTCATCTCCCTGTGAGACAACCTCAAACCCCCACAATACTGATGATGCAAACGCCTCTCGAACCGCGGCGCGCTCGGCGGCACTGGACGTTTCCGCAACGTAACGCGTATTCAGCGCCTCGAGCAACACCCGCTTACCCACTTGACGAAACTGCACCAGCTGAGTGTCGCCGAGCCGACCTCGATCTAGTCCCAAATCATTCGAGCCAACACCCTGGGAGAGTGCGGTGTAGTAAATAAAGGGGCCATCAACAGCGCTGATATTGCCGTATAAACGACCTTCATGGGCGTCCCACAGCAGCGGCAAAAATCCCGGCAGGGAATCGGAACGCTCTTTGATCTGAGTA
>CBFHTF010000146.1:0-1834 GCA_965658685.1 Luminiphilus sp. | reverse complement strand
AGCAAGAGACATGAGCGCTATGCCCTCGGCGGTAGAAAGCCCGTACTCTGCGAGGAAAACTTCCATAAGCCCGGCATCATGCCGAGCGCGAATCTGCTCTACCCAATGGGCGGCACGTTCACTGATGGCAGTACGGGCCTGCGCATCAAGCAGGGTGCGCGCACTCAGGAAGTCAACGCGTTCAGCCTCGGCAACGGATTTAGCGCCATCAATGTCCTCATGCCAAGGTCGCTGCCATATAGACATTGCTACCTCCTGCTTTTGGCCTTTTATTATGTTGGTTTGCGGGCACTGCTAGTGCGCCCCGGTTTCACTCACTGTGGGCTAAAATGGATGCGGGTGCATTGCCAAAAACGACATGAAGTTGTGTAACTAGAACTTAGCGTCGTGATAGATATTTTGAACGTCATCAACGCTGTTCAGCAAGTCCAGTAACTTCTCGAACTGTTCGAGCTCTTCCCCTGCTAGTGGAGTCTCACCCTTGGGTACAAACTGAATCTCGTCCATTTCGAAGTCAATGCCCGGATAAGCCTCGGTGAGCGCATTTCGGGTCTTGGCATACTCACTGTGTGGCGTCATGACGTTTACCATGCCCTCATCGGACTCGACATCGAGCACGTCAACATCAGCCATTAATAAGGTTTCCAGCACTTCGTCTTCATCGCCCTTAAATGCGAACACAGCGGCATGTTCAAACATATGAGAGACAGTGCCCGGTGTCCCAAGCTTGCCCTTACCTTTAGTAAAAGCTGGCCGGATTTCGCCGATGGTGCGGTTTTGATTATCGGTAAGGCATTCGACCATCACCATGGCACCGCCAGGACCAAACCCTTCGTAACGTGCCACCTGAAAATCTTCTCCGGCACCCGAATCGGCTTTATCAATGGCTTTATCGATGACATGAGAAGGCACCTGCTCGCGTTTTGCCCGATCTATCAGCGACCTGAGGGTAAGATTGGCGTCGGGATCAATGCCCCCTGACTTAGCGGCAACATAAATTTCACGGCTATAGCGTGAGTAAAGCTTGGTCTTGATATCAGCCGTTTTGGCCATAGACGCTTTGCGATTCTGGTAAGCGCGACCCATCGTCGACTCCTGTGACAGTGGTAGTTGGGGGATTTTACCCGTAAACCGGCTACAGTTTGGGATCTTACTGAAACATTGGAAGCGACTTTCATGACGCCGCCCAGTACAAACGATGCCGCCTTGTCTAGACCAACACCCGAATGGATCATTGGGTCGGATATCACGAGCCAGTGCCGGGTCATGCTTTACCGCAATACGCTATCGGAAGAAGAAAGTTCAGCGATCTTTCAGGCGCTCCAAAGTGGTATTCAGTGGCAGCAGCGCAGTATTCGTCTATTTGGCAAAAAAGTCATGCAGCCACGGCTTATAGCGTGGCATGGCGACCCAGAAGCTATCTATCGATACTCGGGGGACACCTGGTACCCCGAGCCTTGGCTACCCGAACTGCAAACCCTGCGCCGTCGTTGTGAGTTTATAAGCAGCACCACGTTTAACAGCGTGCTGCTCAATCTTTACCGCGACGGTAACGACGCCATGGGCTGGCATGCCGACGATGAACCTGAACTAGGCGATGAGCCAGTCATCGCTTCACTCAATCTTGGATGCACACGACGCTTTGATCTGCGTCACCGACAAAGCGGTGAAACCCATCAAGTATGGCTGCCCGCAGGGTCATTGCTAGTTATGGCCGGTGCCACTCAGCAGCAATGGCGTCATCAGCTGCCGAGAAGTAAAAAAATCACCCAACCAAGGCTTAATCTAACGTTTCGTCGCATCATCACTTGTTAAACTCGAGAAACCGGAAAGA
>CBFHTF010000145.1:0-1864 GCA_965658685.1 Luminiphilus sp. | reverse complement strand
ACCTGGGTTGGTTCCGCCGGCTAGAGAAAGACACCAATAGCGGTTTGAACAGTGTCAGCGAAGATCTACGGGATGAGGATATTTTTGTCGCCAATCTGTATTGGCAGGATAAGCCGACCCTGGGATTCTTCTCGCAGTTAACCGCTATCTATTTGGAAAATCGTGAAACAGAGGTTTTTTATGACCAAAATGGTTTTATCGCCAGGCCCGCATCCATCGGTTTAGAGCAGCCTCGTGAATATGACGTCGCGTACTTGGGCTACAACGGTGATGGTCACTTTGGGCGTTTGAATCTCACCGCTTCTGCTTACGTCGCACTCGGTGAGGAGCGCTCTGGCGTGTTTGATCAACGCGATAGCGATATCGAGGCTTTCTTCTTTGCGGTAGAACCCTCTATCGATTTCGACTGGCTTCGTTTGCGCGCGTCATTCTTGTATGGCTCTGGTGACAAGGATCCCTTTGATGGCAAATCGGAGGGTTTCGATGCCATCTTCGAAAACCCGCAGTTTGCAGGTGCTGATACTAGCTATTGGATTCGTCAGAGTACCCCGCTTATTGGCGGTGGGCGTGTAGCGTTGTCATCGCGCAATGGGGTTCTGAATAGCATGCGGCCCAATAAAGAACACGGCCAAGCCAATTTTACCAATCCGGGTATTGTCTTGGCGGGTGTAGGGGCCGATATGGATCTACTCCCCGAGTTGCGTCTTAGCTTCAATGCTAACTACTTGGCCTTTGCTGAGACCGCAGCGGTGGAAGTCGCCAGAGCTCAGGGCACTGTCGACGACAGTATTGGTTATGACCTCTCAGCCGCGCTGATTTGGCGGCCCTTCATGTCGCAAAATATTGTCGTTCGGGTGAGCTACGCTCAACTGCTGACAACCGACGGGTTCTCTGAGCTTTACGGCCAGAGCGATCCGTATTCTTTTTTGGCCAACGTTATCTTGACGTTTTAACCGGTGTTGCAAGGAGTTTACCGAATGCGCACTTCGCATAATCAACGTTGGCTAACCACGGTAGCCTTATTCATTGGAGCAGCTCTGAGTGTATTGGGTAGCACTAGCCTACTTGCTGCCGATGGCTATAAGGCTGTAGAGCGCGAATGGGTAACAGCGCCGCCCGCGCCCAAGGAACAAACCCACGAGCAGATGATGGTAAAAAGTGAGGGTTGCTTAAGCTGTCATGAGGGCACTGATGCGAAAACGATGCATGCCAACCCTGCCGTCAAGATAGGTTGTACGGACTGTCATGGAGGTAACGCCAGGGAATTTTGGCGAAGTGGTCATAGCGGCCAGGGCTATGCTAATCCGGCTTACATGGCATCTATGGAGCGTGCGCATGTGTTACCCCGTTACCCAGAAGCTTGGCACTATCCATCCAGTGCTAACCCAAAACGCAGTTACACGCTCCTCAATAAAGAGAGCCCCGAGTACGTGCGCTTTGTGAACCCCTCCGATTATCGAGTGGTTCGAGAGGCCTGTGGTGCCTGTCACATGGAGATTATCGTAGCTGCCGAGCGCAGCTTAATGTCGACCGTGTCGATGTTTTGGGCGGCCGCTGCCTACAACAATGGCATCTTGCCCTACAAGCGCGCGATGTTGGGTGAGGCCTATACGCGAGATGGCGAGCCCGCGATGCTCAAGAACCCGGTGGAACCCACCGAAGAGATGATTCTGCGCAGTATCGTTCCAGAGCTCTATCCACTGCCCGCATGGGAGACTGTCAAGCCGGGTGACGTATTCCGAGTCTTCGAACGCGGAGGTCGCAATATCTCCAACTTATTTCCCGAAACGGGTCTACCAAATGCCCTTGGGCAATTACAGCGTATTGAAGAGCCTGGTCGCCCCGATTTTCGCCAGTCAAACCG
>CBFHTF010000144.1:0-1936 GCA_965658685.1 Luminiphilus sp. | reverse complement strand
GTTCGGTGATTTGCAGCACATCAGTTGGCAAAGGCCCTTCAGCACTCCACAAATCGACTTGAAACACCAGCGTGTCACGTCGGGGGGTAACGCCGAGCACATACTCCAGCGGCGTGTTGGACACACATCCACCGTCCCAGTAGTACTCACCATCGATTTCAGTAGCTGCAAAGCCTGGTGGTAATGATCCAGAGGCAATAAAGTGTTTAGGCGTCAACTTATGCTTGGTGGAATCGAAGTACACAAAGTTGCCGCTCGCCACATTGGTCGCACCAAGCGATACGCGCGTCTCACCGCTGTTGATCCGATCAAAATCAGCCAAGCGCTCCAGTGTCGAAATCAATGGTGCTGTGTCATAAAAGCTGGTGGTGTCTGGTGCACCGCCGCCCGGTGCCAATGGTCTTGGCTTAAAAAACCCGTCCTGACCATTCACCAATGCTGACATGGCGGCAAACGAGCTAAACATGGCATGACCCATGGACTCCATCATGTCAGCCCAAGGGTGCGTGAACTGACCAAACATGTCCTGATGGCCACTGACCATCCCTGGATGCATCATCGGTCGCATGCAGATGCTTTGCCAGAACTCATGTAATTTCTCAACGCGTTTTTCTGGTGCATTACCTGCGATGATGGCGCAATTCAACGCACCAATGGAGATACCGGCAACCCAGTTTGGATGTATCCCGGCATTTGCCAGACCTTCATACACACCGGCTTGATACGAACCGAGGGCACCACCCCCTTGTAAAACCAATGCGACTCGCGGATATGCTGATACGTCTAGTTGGGGCGATGCCATGTACTCTCCATTACGTTATTTGTTCAGGTCGACGAAACACCAGTTTGTCGGCAGACGACACCTCTGGTGCGAAGGCATACCCATCTAAATTGAATCCAGTCAATTTGTCAGGTGTATTAATTTTGTTCTCAATGACATATCTAGCCATCAAGCCTCTGGCGCGTTTGGCATAGAAACTGATGATCTTGTAGGTGCCGGCTTTTTCATCCTGGAAAACACACTGAATCACGCGTGCGTTTAGGGCTTTGAGGTCAACTGACTTGAAATACTCTTCCGAGGCCAAGTTAACCACAACGGGCTGTTTGTCTTTACCCACTCGCTCATTCAAATACGGCGCAATGGTCTGCTTCCAGTAATCGTAGAGGTTTTTGCCAGCTGGGTTCTCGAGTTTAGTGCCCATTTCCAGACGGTAAGGTTGCATGAGATCTAGCGGGCGCAGCACGCCATATAAACCACTCAAGATAGCGACATGATCCTGCGCCCATTTCAGTTGGGCCTCCGACAAGGACGCAGCGTCCAACCCCTCGTAGACATCTCCGTTAAAAGCCAACACAGCAGGCCGGGCGTTTTGTTGGGTAAATTTGGGGGACCAATGCGCATAACGTTGCACATTGAGTTCAGCTAACGAGTCGCTAAGCGACATCATTTTTGCGACATCAGAGGTGCTCTTGTCCTTGAGCACATCGATCAACCCCTTGGCCTCATCCACAAACAGGGGGTCGGTATGCAGTTTGGTGCCCAAAGGCGTGTCGTAGTCCAGCTTCTTAGCTGGCGATAGCAGCAGCAACATGCCGTCTTTCTCCGTAATTACCACAACCTACAAGATAACAAACCTAAGCGACGATAGGTGGAAATAATGCCAGTTCGCAGCCGACAACCACGCACAGCCAAGCGGACGTTGGTTGCTTTCTGCTAAGATACCGACCTCGAGCGGAGAGGTGGCAGAGTGGTCGAATGTACCTGACTCGAAATCAGGCGTACGGTCAAACCGTACCGTGGGTTCGAATCCCACCCTCTCCGCCAGTTAGTCAATAAATAAGCGCCCTCCGGGGCGCTTATTTATTTTGTATGCCAATCTGTATGCCATTTATCGGCCGGTAGGAATCAGGGCTTTGCGGTTCCGGGAACCGAGAA
>CBFHTF010000143.1:0-1965 GCA_965658685.1 Luminiphilus sp. | reverse complement strand
GTGCATCCACCTGTTGCAGTCGCTTAGGGTCGGGGTAGAGCAAGTTGAGCTTGCTAGACAGCTGGCCAGCCAAGCCACGGGCGCGCTGCTGGAGGCGTTCTTGTTGCAGTGCCTGCAGTGCCGCTTCGTTGGCTGACAAAAAACCGTACAGGGCCCAGGGTATTGCCAGCAGTGAACAGGCGGCCAAGCCCAGTTGCAGGCGCAGTTTCACGGTTCAGGTTGCCAGCGATAACCCAGGCCGTAGGCGGTCTCAATGCAGCCAAAGTGTTCATCGACAGTTTCAAACTTCCGGCGGATGCGTCGCACATGGGAGGTGATGGTGCTGTCGTCGAGAACAACGTTGGCTGCATCCATAAGCTGTTGCCGATTCTTGATATGACCCGGGTGACGCGCCAGCACATGCAGCATCCAGAATTCGGTATAGGTCAAATCAACGGCTTGTTGGCGCCAGCGTACGGTGAGTCGATCGGTGTTGATTTCAAGTTCACCTCGACGAAGCACATGCTCTTCCTGTTCCGCCGTTGCCAGCGCGCTCACTCGGCGAAGTAGCGCTGTGATCCGGGCCAGCAAATGTACCTGCGATATATCCTTGGTGAGATAGTCATCGGCGCCTAGCCGTAAACCCGACACAATATCGATTTCTTGATCGCGCGCTGTAAGAAACACAATGGGCAATGTGGGTTGGGCACTACGCAGCTCTCGACATAAATCGAAACCGGCCTCTGTGTCGTGCCCAAGTCCGATATCCAGTAAGGCAAGATTGGGTGGCTGCTCGAATAGGCCACGCTTGGCAGTGCTCGCCGAGGCGTAGACTACAACCTGGTAGCCATGACGCGTCAGCAGCTCACTGTAAGCGTCTGCCAGCGCGGGCTCATCCTCAACAATAGCAATGCGTTGTTTCATACAGTGGTTTCCTGCATCGGCCACCTGAAAACCCGAGTGTGCGGGTAACTCGGCCTCAGTCTGCCACAGACTGGCGGGCTGAAAGCGTGAATTACTTGCAGGTGCCGGGCGCTGCACCGACGCCACATGGCCCCTGCGCTACCAACGAATTGGTGTCGCGAGTGATGGGTTTTTGTTTTTTGTCGGCGGCTCTGCCAACATACGCGCCGCCCAAGCGGCCCTTGGTAGGGGTCGCCACTGTTTTTAAGGAGTCAGCATGCCCGTAGTTACCCTGCCCGATGGTTCGCAACGTCAATTCCCAGTCCCTGTCACAGTTCACGAGGTAGCACTCGATATTGGCCCAGGCCTCGCCAAGGCGGCCTTGGCTGGGGTGGTAGATGGTCGAGAGGTCGACACCAGTTTCCAGATAGACAGCGATGCGCAGCTCAGCATTGTGACCGAGCGCGATGATGCCGGGCTCGAGATCTTGCGCCATTCCACCGCGCATTTGTTAGCGCAGGCGGTGCAACAGTTATTCCCCGGCACCCAGGTCACCATTGGCCCCACGGTTGAGGACGGCTTTTATTACGACTTTGCGTCTGGCCACCGGTTCACGCCCGAAGACCTGGAGAAGATTGAACAGCGCATGACCGAGCTGGCCGAGCGAGATCTGGCAGTTGAGCGGATGGTGTGCTCTCGAGAGGAAGCGGTTGAGCTGTTTCGCAACAAGGGCGAGTACTTCAAAGTGCAAATTATTGAAGAGCTGCCCGAGGCCGAAGAAATATCTATCTATAAACAAGGCGAGTGGATGGATCTGTGCCGCGGTCCTCACGTGCCCAGCACCGGCAAATTGAAAGCCTTTAAACTGACCAAAGTGGCGGGTGCCTATTGGCGTGGCGATGCTAAAAACCAACAGTTACAGCGCATCTATGGCACCGCATGGCCCAATAAAAAAGCCCTCAAGGCGTATCTGAATCGTCTGGCTGAAGCGGAAAAGCGGGATCACCGCAAAATTGCCAAGAAGCTGGATTTATTCCACACCCAAGAAGAAGCGCCGGGCATGGTGTTTTGGCATCCGGCGGG
>CBFHTF010000142.1:0-1981 GCA_965658685.1 Luminiphilus sp. | reverse complement strand
CGTTGAGAACGTTGCGGGCGGCATTGATACCTACAGCTACATACAACCTATTGGGGTTTGTGTGGGTATTACGCCTTTTAATTTTCCCGCCATGATCCCTCTGTGGATGTTCCCGCTGGCTATTGCGGCCGGCAATACCTTTGTACTCAAGCCATCAGAGCAAGTACCGCTGACGTCGATGCGCTTGGCGGAGCTCTTCATGGAAGCAGGTGCACCTGCGGGCGTTTTGAATGTTGTTCATGGCGGGCCTGCGGTGGTCGATCAGTTACTCACTCACCCCGATACCGTGGCAGCGTCTTTTGTCGGTTCGACTCGGGTGGGCCAGCACATTTATGAGACGGGCACTCGTGCTGGTAAGCGTGTGCAGTGCATGATGGGTGCCAAAAACCACATGGTGGTCATGCCCGATGCCAACAAGCAGAGCACCTTGAACGCGTTGGTAGGTGCATCCGTGGGTGCGGCGGGCCCGCGCTGTATGGCTATTTCTGTGGCTGTGTTAGTCGGCGATACCGCCCAGTGGGTCGATGAGCTTGCCGAGCGCCTCGCACAGGTGCGCCCCGGTGCCTGGGATGATGCTGGCGCTGCATATGGGCCCGTCGTCTCAGCCCAGGCAAAGGCGCGCGTTGTTAGCTTGATTCAACAAGGCAAGGATGAAGGGGCTACCTGCTTGCTCGACGGCTCGGATTGCACCGTAGACGGCTTCCCCGAGGGCAACTGGATTGGCCCCACGTTGTTCACCGATGTCACACCCGGCATGCGTATTTATCGTGACGAGGTGTTTGGGCCGGTACTGTGCTGTATGCGCGCTGACAGTTTAGAGGAGGCCATTGCCCTGATTAATAGCCTCGAGGTGGGTAATGGTACATCTATTTTCACCCAAAACGGCGGTGCTGCTCGTAAGTTCCAGCATGAAATTCTGGTTGGCCAAGTGGGTATTAACGTACCCATTCCTGTACCGTTGCCGTTCTTCTCCTTTACCGGCTGGCGTGGCTCCTTCCGGGGCGATTTGCACGCCTTCGGCAAGCAAGCCGTACGCTTTTATACCGAGACCAAAACAGTAACCGCCCGCTGGACCTACGACGAGCAGGAGATGAGCGGCACGCAACCCAACATGAGTATCAATTTGCGCTAAAAGCCTTTGAGACGCATCGCTATGGATTTCGAACTCAATGACGACCAACAGGCCTATGTGACCGCGGCTCGGGATTTTGCCCTGGGCGAGTTAGCGCCAAATGCAGCACAATGGGATCAGACGGCTCATTTTCCTAAGGAGGCTCTTAAGGCCGCTGGCGAGATGGGCTTTATGGGCATCTACACCCCAGAGTCAGCCGGTGGTTTGGGTATGACTCGACTCGATGCCAGTCTCATCGTAGAGGAATTGGCTCGGGGCTGTACCACCACCGCCGCCTTTCTCACCATACATAATATGGCTACCAATATGGTGGGTAAGTACTGCCAACAGTCGGTGATTGATGCATGGTGTCCCGGCTTGGTGGTTGGCGAGCAATTGGCCTCCTACTGCTTGACGGAACCGGGCGCCGGGTCTGATGCGGCCTCCCTACGTACGCGTGCCGAGCGCGACGGCGATTACTACGTGGTCAACGGTAGCAAGGTATTTATCTCGGGCGCCGGTGAGACCGATGTGCTGGTAGTAATGACCCGCACCGGTGCCGAAGGGCCCAAGGGGATCACGGCTCTGTTGATACCGGCTGATGCCGAGGGCGTCGGCTATGGCAAAAAAGAGCACAAGATGGGCTGGAATGCCCAGCCCACCCGCATGGTGACCTTCGATAATGTGCGGGTGCCGGTGGCTAACCGCCTGGGCGAGGAAGGGCAGGGTTTTGCCATTGCCATGGAAGGCCTTGACGGTGGTCGTATCAATATTGCCACTTGCTCGATCGGTACCGCTCAGCAGGCGTTGGAGGATGCGCTTGCTTACGTGCGCGAGCGGAAGCAATTTGGTACACCCGTCGTTGAGTTC
>CBFHTF010000141.1:0-2047 GCA_965658685.1 Luminiphilus sp. | reverse complement strand
GCCTGCTGTGGCGCCAACTCCATTGGGTTTGCGCCAATCCCCGCTACCGCACCGGCGGCAGCGAGGTTGCCCAAACAAAATAGCGCCACCACCCACATCGCCTGCTCAATGTAACCAACCAGTGAAAATACTAGTGCCACCCCAAGCAGTGCTGTGCCCTGCATCACGCGGCGAACGCGTAATCGCGAGACACCTTGCGCAATTAAACGGTCGGCTAAAGCACCCGCCAAAGGTGTGGCAATGGTTGATACGAGAAATGGCACAACAACCCAAAAACCCACTTCATTGAGAGGTATGCCATGGGCCTGATTGAGAAAAGTGGGAAGCCAAGCCAGCGATAAATACACCAACCAGTTAGTGCAAAAATGCGCTGTCATCATGGCAATAACCGGCCGTGATGCCAGTATTTGCCGCGCGGTGAAAGGTCGATAACCCGTCGCGCCGGTGGCATCTGCAAGAGGCACTGGCAGACGCCGATTGGGTATTAAAGGGGCCCAGACGCAAAACCAAATGATGCCAAGGACACCATAGGCCCAAAAAGCAAAACGCCAGCCAGCGATCGCAATGAGCCATGGTGTAACCAACAATGCGATGATCGTACCGCCGGAGATCGCCGAATTCAGCCACCCAACCGCCAAACCACGTCGCTTATCGGGTACCCACAAAGAGAACAAACTGTAGATGGAAGGCCATGTGACTGACTCCGCCACACCCATAAGAAAACGACACAGTACCAATAGCGCAAAGCCCATACTCGCGGCCACAGGTGTGAGCAAGGTAAAGAGCGACCATGCCAACACACCAATCCCTAGCACCCACTTACCGCCAAACCGGTCTGATAGCCACCCTGCGGGAACCTGTAAAACAACGTATCCCACAAAGAATGCGGCCATCGCATTACCCTGGTCTGCCGGCGACCAACCGTACTCCGCCACCATCGGGATGATAGCGATAGACATGGCCACGCGGTCGATGAGGCAGATATAAGCAGCGATCACCGCAAGGGATACAATCTTGAATACCGGCATCGAGCTACTGGCATCCGGGGGCACGCTAGGTATTCTTTTCGTTATCATGCGCAAACAGCTTCTGCCGAAGATCGAAGCATAGTAGGACTAGGCGCGAGAAAACGCAGCAATTTAGTGAGGAAAACCTATGTCGGTCATACGGCCAATTAGCGCGCTTATTTTCAGTTACTTGCTGCTCGCGACCCCTGGCGCCCACGCCTGGTGGCAGTCTGGCCATGAAGCCATCTGCGACTTTGCGCTGCGGTCGGTGACACCCAAGGTGCGCGCAGACATCGAGAGCTTGCTCGACGAACCCTTCCCTGAGGCTTGCGGCTGGGCTGATGAGGTGCGCCCAGATCGACCAGAGACCAGCCCATGGCACTACATCAACTCAACTCCCAAACTGACGTCCTTTGAACATCATCCAAGGCCAACAAAGGGTGACATTCTGACGGCCATCGAGCTGCAGAGCGATCGACTGAAACACAGCAACGATTCGGCGATCAGGGCCGAGGCGCTGCGCTGGCTGGGCCACCTTGTTGGCGACTTACATCAGCCTATGCACGTTGCCTTTGAGGAAGATTGGGGCGGCAACCGTTATCGACTCGCATTACCACCAGCACTGCAGGAGCAGTTAGGCGAAGAGCGATCAACCGTCAACATGCACGCAATCTGGGATGGATTGATCCTGCGTCACGCAGTGGTCACAGAGGGCAAACCTGCAACGCGCCTGTTGAGGCAAACCACCCTGTCGACACCCGGTCACCCCATCATGTGGGCCGATGAAGGTCTGGCAATACTGCATCGGCCGGATGTGCACTACTGGCCGGGAACACGTATTGAAACCCTCTCCGAGGACTATCTGATCACCCACCGAGATTTGGTCTTTCAGCGATTATCCCTTGCTGGCATGCGTTTGGCGGCATTGCTGAACGACCTCATGTTTCCTGGAGCGCACCAAGGCTTGGCTAACGGCGGGTCTTCCGAGCGTTAGCAAATGCGTCGGCAAATCCAGTGCTGGGCGCTGCCGCATTACTTTT
>CBFHTF010000140.1:0-2079 GCA_965658685.1 Luminiphilus sp. | reverse complement strand
TGAGGGTTACCATACCGGTGTCGTGGGGTCGCGGCGACACTTCGCTGAACCACACCTCGTCACCCTTAATAAACAACTCCACCCCGAACAAACCCAAGCCCCCAAGGGCCGCGGTAACCCTTCGAGCAATGTGCTCCGCTCGCTCACGTGCCGCGGCTGTCATGGGCTGTGGCTGCCAACTTTCGCGGTAATCGCCGTCCTCCTGGCGATGACCAATGGGTTCACAGAAAGTTGTGCCCCCAACGTGGCATACCGTTAGCAAGGTAATCTCGTAATCGAAATCGATGAAACCCTCGATAATCACGCGACCGGCACCCGCCCGGCCACCGTCTTGGGCATACCGCCAAGCCAGCTCAATATCCGCTGGCGATCGAACAACACTCTGCCCCTTACCTGAGGAACTCATCACCGGTTTAACGACACACGGGCAGCCCACATCGGCCACCGCCTGACTGAAGTCCTCAAAACTATCGGCGAACCGATAGGACGATGTGGGTAACGACAGCTCTTCGGCAGCGAGGCGACGAATGCCCTCGCGATTCATGGTGAGATTGGCCGCGCGAGCGCAGGGCACCACATTGAAGCCCTCTCCCTCGAGGGCCAACAGCGTTTCAGTAGCAATGGCCTCAATTTCCGGCACAATGAAATCAGGCCGTTCCAATTCAATAACACGGCGCAGCCCGTCACTGTCGAGCATGGAAAAACTGTACGCTCGATCGGCTATTTGCATCGCCGGTGCATGCTCATACCGGTCACAGGCAATCACCTCACAGCCCAATCGCTGTAGTGAAATGGCCACTTCTTTGCCAAGCTCGCCTGCCCCAAGCAGCATGACGCGGGTGGCAGTTGATGAAAACGGGGTACCGATTGCAGTCATAATATTCTCACTCAGCAGGTTTCAACGTAGGGCGGAGTGGGCCTACTGGCGACACACCCTCAACGCAGCGTCTCGTAAACCCCATCGCCCCACCCAACCAGAAGATCGTTACGGAACACCACCGGAGTCAACTCGTCGCGGGTGGTCTCGCCATCGGCGTGCGTGCGCTTGCTTCGGTAGAACAGCACACGAATTTCGTCATCGCCATCAAGAAAAGCTTCCGAGTCACTGGGCATCCCCAGACTGTCCCTGACAGCATCGAGACTTAAACCCAACTCAAGTCGGCTGATGGCATCGCGGTTGTGTTGCTGATCTTCCCGCCAGTCACTGGTATCAATGTGCTCACCGTTAATCGAGATGCAACCTGCGGTCATAGAGACCAAAGCGGCAACAGCCGTAAGACGAATAATAGATTTCACGAAACTTCCTCCTTGAAAAATGAGCCTGCGATCCATCGCAGCTCGGACGGAGAGAGGCTAGCGGTTCTAGTGTGATAGGAAAAGAACGCGATTGATGAGAAATCCATCAAATGCGGCCAGAGGCAGAAAACCTAGCCGCAAGATGAGTCAGCAGGAAGCGCGCGCAGATTCAACTCTGTGGTGTGTTACGGATCTATTTCGAGGAGCAATTGATGCAAAAGTTCCAGAACCTGCGTTGGCTTTAATGCTGACGCAGCCGATGTCGAACCCACTTATCACACTCAATGGCAGCAAGACTCGGCAGGCAGCACGCCACAATCCACGGCCACCATTGCACAGGAAAAGGTGCCGTTCGGAACAGTGTAGCTGCTTCAGGGATGACGGTTGGAATAAAGCGAATGCCAAGGCTCAGCGCAATACCACCTAGCAACCAAGGATTACTGAACGGATTGAGGGTGAAGACTGAACGATGAATAGAGCGAGCGGAAACAGCGTAGCCAAAGTGCGCCATGAGAATAGCCCAAAACGCCGCTGTTTGAGCCTGTGTGAGCAGCATACTGTCTATGGGCTGACCGGCGACCACCGCCGGTGAGGCGAGGAAGTAATAGAGCAAAAAAGTAGGCAGTGAGATGGCAAGCCCCACAATCAGCACCCGCTGAATAAACAGCCCATTGATAATGTGCACGCTGGACGAGCGCGGCGGCTCATCGAGAAGCCCCCTCTCCTTCCTTTCCATCACAAGCGGCATGGTCAATAGGAATGAATCAAGCAGATTTACCCAGA
>CBFHTF010000139.1:0-2224 GCA_965658685.1 Luminiphilus sp. | reverse complement strand
AGTTTTCCCAGCGGTGTGAGTTTAACGAGTAGACGTAGGAGAGTAGGGGATATGCATCCTCATTGGCAATGGCCATCTTTCACTTCATCGTATCGCGCTTCCCTATTGTGCGGTAAATCCACCGTCAACACTCAGCACGGCCCCTTGGCACAAACTCGAATCTTCAGAGGCAAAAAACAGAATAGTGGCAGCAACTTCATGGGCGGTGCCCATCCGCCCGATAGGCATAACGCCCCGCAACATTGCCTTCGCCTCATTTTTGTCAGGCATGAGATCGGTCCAGCGCTCCATCATTGGCGTTTCGATAACCCCAGGACATACGCAGTTAATGCGCACCCCGGTAGTTGCTAACTCAATCGCCATATCACGGGTGAAGACGACAAGGCCGCCCTTTGCACTTCCGTAAGCGGTAGAAAGAGGAAAGCCTACCAACCCATTCAATGATGAAATATTAATGACGCTACCCGACCCACGTTCCACCATTCTGGGAACAAAATATTTGCAGAGCAGCCAAGGCCCTTTCAAATCGGTGTCGAGCACTTTGTCCCATTCTTCAACAGTTGTCTCATTGTAGGCTTTGTTGAGCTCGGATCCCGCGTTATTAACCAGCACATCAACCTTATCCCACTGGCCGTAGACTGCCTCGGCGACTTGTTTTACCGTCGCCTCAAATCTGACGTCCAACGCCATTGCGAGATGGCCATCACCCAACTCCTTGGCCAGCAACTCTGCCGCTGCTAAGTCGCGATCCAAAATGCAGACGCTTGCACCCTCCTTCGCAAAACGCCGAACCGTGGCAGCACCAATCCCGCTTGCACCACCGGTCACCACACAATTTAGCCCTTGTAAACGCATAGAATCTGATCCACTCCAAACACCACAACCAGACGGCTCGTTCTGTGGTTTAGTTGAACACGCTTCCAGGTGCCGCTCAGGCCACCATCATGACAGGCTTGGCAAAAAAGCTCACATAATAATGCTGCGAATGATGGGGAGCCGACGGTAGGTCAGCGCATGCAAAAGCATTGCCAGAGTCAGAAATTACCATATTACGATTTCACCCGCTCCAATATCGAAGAAAAATCCCGCGCACCGTTGCCCTCGGCCTGATGTTCTTGAAACAGCGACAAGGCCAGTTGCCCGAAGGTATTCTGTACGCCTGCGCCCGCGGCCACTGCCTTAGCTAGCCCCAGATCTTTGACCATTAGATCCACCATAAATCCAGGTTGATAATCATTACTTGAGGGCACCCCCGGCATGACGTCGGGCCAGGGGTTATAGACCTGCAACGACCAATTATTGCCCGAACTGGCCTTCATAATCTCGGATAAAACCGCAGGTTCCAGTCCGTAGGCAGTACCCATGGAAAGCGCCTCACAGGTACCAATCATGTGGATGGCCAGCAGCATATTGTTCACCGCCTTCGCCACCTGGCCGGCGCCAGCTGGTCCCGCATGGAATATCTTCTCTGGATTACCCATGCCCGCAAGTATCGCCTTTGCCCGCTCAAACGCTTTGGCTGTCCCCCCGCACATAAACGCTAGCGTGCCGGCCGCTGCAGCAGCCACTCCACCAGAGACAGGCGTATCCATGAACGCAATACCAACAGCCGTAGCGGCCTCACCCACAGTCCGCGCAGTCTCGGTATCGATAGTGCTGGCATCGAGACACAGTGTGCCTTCGGGTAACACCGAGAATAGGCCCTCTGAGCCGGTGTAGACCTCCGCCACGTGTTTACCGGCAGGCAACATGGTAATCACTACCGATGCGCCGCTGCAGGCCAGCCTCGCCGAGTCAGCAACTGCCGCACCTGCCTTGGCGACATCGGCTAGCGCCGCCTCAGACAAATCGAATACCTTAAGGTGGTGCCCCGCCGCCAATAAATTTTTGGCCATGGGGCCGCCCATATTGCCCAAACCAATAAAAGCAATTGTTGCCATAGCTTACTCCGGTAACTCAAGTGTCTGAGCATGCGCAGGTTCATTGAAAAAATTTGCCAGCACCGATTCGGGCACGGAAGCAACGCTGCCATAGGTCCACTGGGGCTTGCGATCTTTGTCGACCAGTAGGGCCCGTACGCCCTCTGCAAACTCGCGGTGGCGTAGAACATTCGTACCCAGACGCAGCTCGCTTTGAAACACCTGCTCTAAGCTATAGTCTTTACTGCTGTTCAATTGCTGAAAAATCCAGCTCGCGGCAAGTGTTGAACCATGTACAAGGCCAT
>CBFHTF010000138.1:0-2233 GCA_965658685.1 Luminiphilus sp. | reverse complement strand
ACTGCAGGTGGTGGGACTTATGCCACAGCCAATGATTTGGAATCATTGCTCATCGAGTTCAAAACCATCATTGCCGAGGTACTCAAAACCGACACCTCTTTTGTTGCGCCGGTGGCCGCCATCAACCAGTTCAATCGCCTAACCAATCGCGATGAGGTGTATTTTGCGGTGTTCAAGCCCGATGGTGTTCCCGCGTGGCCCGGTAACTTAAAGCGTTATCGTCTCGGTTCGGCCAACGGTCAGAGTAACGTGTTGCTCGACGCCAACGACAATACCGCGGTTGACCCCGATACGGGTTTTTTCCGCGGCTCTGCCCGTAGCTACTGGAGTTCGGTAGCCGATGGCGGTGATGTAGAAAAAGGCGGTGCGGCGGAAAACTTGCCCGCTTATGTGTCGCGCAATGTGTTCACTGATTTAACGTCTGCCCCGACATCACTGACCGCAAGCAATAATGCACTGGCCGATAGCAATAGTGACATTACCGAAGCGTTGCTGGGCGTAGCGGGCAGTACCGAGCGTACTGAGCTCATTGATTGGATTCGGGGTAAAGACGTAGACGACGCCGATGGTGACGGCACGGTATCGGAAGATCGTCTGGCCATTGGCGATCCACTGCACTCTCGCCCTGTTGCTATTAACTACGGTTTAGACGAAAACCAGCAAGCGCAAGTGGTGCTTTTCTTTGGCACTAACGCCGGCAACTTACACGCCATAGATGCCACCAATGGCACTGAGCTCTTCACCTATATTCCAAGAGAATTACTGGGACTTCAGGCCGACTTACGTTTAAACAGCGGCAGTAATTCCCACTTCTACGGCATGGATGGCAGTCCGTCTGCATGGATCAAGAATACGGGGTCGAGCCAAATTTCAAGCGCCGAAGATGATCACGTTTACTTGTATATTGGACAGCGCAGAGGAGGTCAGAATTATTACGCTCTCGACGTTACCGATACCGCTAACCCACGACTCATGTGGAAGTTACAGCCCAGTGATGCAGGCTTTGCAGCCTTGGGCTACAGCTGGGCGCGACCGGTTGTCGGTCGACTGAATATTGGCGGTGTAGCCCGCGATGTCATTTACTTAACGGGTGGCTACGACGAGGCTAATGATGACGAAACCACCCGCAATACCAGCGCCGACGAGATGGGCAATGCTTTGTACATTGTTGATGCCGTTGATGGCTCCCTGATTTGGTCTGCAGGCCTTGGTGATGGTTACACCGAATCAATGCCCGATATGCTGCACGCTATACCCGCTGCACCGGCGGTGTTCGATGTGGACAGTGACGGTTTCGACGACGGCTTGTTCGTTGGTGATACCGGTGGTCAGGTGTGGCGCTTCGATTTTTTCCAGGGACAGTCCGTCGACAACTTGGCGAGTGGTGGCGTGATTGCGCGACTTGGCGCTGGGGGTGCTACCGATGCCAGCGCCAACCGACGTTTCTATCACACCCCAGATGTGGCACTGGCTGATGTGGGGGGGGTTACCAAGTTGGTGGTAACCATTGGCTCTGGTGCGCGCCCCAATCCGCTGTCGGAAATCGTCAATGATCGCTTCTATGCCATCTTCCAGAATGAGGTGTTTACTGCCCCATCGGTGTACAGCGCTCTCGGCGAGGGTGACGATCCAGCTACCAATGGTGTTATCGAAACGTCGGACTTTTATGACGCGACAGTGAATTTGTTACAGAGCAGCGATGGTGCCACGGTACAGGCCGAAGCCGAGCAGTTGGCAGGCAAGAGCGGTTGGTACATGGGCTTTCCCCGAACCGGTGAAAAAGTGTTATCGACACCGCTCTCCTTCCGTGGTGGTGTGAGTTTTACCACCTACGAGCCCCGCAATGAGTCTGATTCTTGTACCCCCAAGGCGGGTACCTCGCGGCTTTATTTGGTGAGTCTCACAGATGGCACGCTACCCGAAGAGCAAAACCGGGTGACACCACCGATTGTCGATGGACCGCCCGATCGATTCACTGAGCTCAATACCCCAAGCATCGTCGATGAACCGGTGATTATCTGTACTGACCAAGGATGTGAGTTGTTTGCGGGACCAGAGCAACCGCCCATCCCGCTCTTGGAGGGCGACAATATCGTCCGTACCCACTGGAGACAGGATTGATGGTTCGCAAGCAAAAAGGGTTCAGCCTTATCGAGCTGATGATTGCGCTCGCTATTATTGCTGTGTTGGCTGGCATTGGCATCCCCGCCTATCAGGACTACGTGCAGGCAGG
>CBFHTF010000137.1:0-2312 GCA_965658685.1 Luminiphilus sp. | reverse complement strand
GAACTGCCTTGCGCTTAGCTGTCCAGCGTTTGATTTCGTTGTTGTCGTTCATTGCGTATGTCCTTGTTCAGGCCACTATACGCTGTGCAGGAATTCAGTGGGTCATTACACTACTGCCGTTGGGCTCAGTCCAACCACTGAGGTCTATGGTACCCGAGCCCACAAAGTTTACATTTCCATCTTGTTCTGAGACGGAAATCGTCACCGTGCTTGCACTCATCGCGACCGGTGCGATACACAAGGCTCCCGCAATTGAAAGACATTGCGCCAGCCTAGCTACCTTTGCCTGACATCGTATTGCTTTAAACATGTTCGAATCCTCCACTCAGATTCTAAAAATTTAGTTGTCGACGCCTGCGCATTAGAGCGGGCGTCTCTGCGTATCGCGTTGCAAAAAACAGCAGCCTTGCAAATCGATACACGGTTAGTTTCCTGAAAAAGGAAGCGCGAGTGGTTAACAGGTCATTAACAGCGCGAAAAAAATTGTGACCCACGGCAGGTTTTGAACGACCAATGCTGCATCGGACGCCGGATGGCAGCGCTTGGCGGGTGGCTTTGGGCTCAAAAAACGGCTAAGTCTGCACGCGCTGCACAGCTACTAAGCTGGACAAAACGTAATCAAGACCTAGGAGTGTTGAATCACACAGCGACTGTAGACGTATGCCCCCTAGGAAAGCTGTGGTGCTTTCTGTTTCTTAGGCAACAAAAGGTATGAAAAAGAATTTGAGCGGACTCGAGCGCCTGGTCCGAGCGGTCATTGGCGCGGCAGCAATCGTTATTGTGTTCCTTAGGCCGGACATTGGCATTAGCGAGGGCATAGTGGCCGTGCTGGCCACTTTCTTGCTGCTAAATGCCATTACCGGCCGGTGTTATTTGTGGCGCTTGCTGGGCCTAAACACCGCCGGCAGTCCCTGTAATATCGACACCCATCAACCGTCAGATTAGCGGGCTCAAGGGTTTTTGGCTTCTAGGTCGGCGGCACTGGCTTGTCGAGCCAAGTCGGGCAGCAGCTGGCGAGAGGCGAGCCAGAAGAATACGGTACCCAGCAAGCCAATAATCAATGCACTGATCATGGCATAGCGTAGGTTATTGTCGCCGAATACGGGTGCGTAGGCATCGCTTAGCAATCCCACAATAACGGGCCCCAAACCCAAACCAATCATGTTGAGAATGAAGAATAAAACGGCCGATGCCATTGCCCGCATCCCTGGCGATACAAGGCACTGGCACATGGCAATGCTGGGCCCTAGGTAAAACGAGTTCAAAATATTCGCAGGGAAGAGCGCTACCAAAATCCACGTGGGATTGCCCCCAAGTAGCGCATATAGCGCGGGTATCAATGATAGCAAGTTGCCCATAATGGGTACCCACACGTACCAGCGCTTATCGGAGTGCCCCAGTTTGTCGCTAAGAAAGCCCCCCAAAAAGGTGCCAATGGCGCCGGCGCTACCGGAAACCAAGCCAAGCGCTAGGCCCACCTCGGCAATACTCATACCGTGATTGCGAATAAGATACGACGGGAAAAAGTTTCCGTTGCCATAGCCCACAAATGAAGACAGGGCGCAGCCTAGGGCAATCCACCAAAACGACGGCCGACCTTTGACGACCTTCAGCGTCTGCCCAAGCGTGGCTTTTCGGGGTACTTTCCCGCCTTCCCAGCGTCCTCGCAATGGCTCTTTCACCGCCAACGCCAAGATGACGGCAAATGCGATGCCGGGAAGACCAATAATGAAGAAGGCGTTGCGCCAGCCGAAGCTTTCAGCAATGAAGCCGCCAGCAGCAAATCCAAACAACACACCTATATAGATGCCCGAGGAATAGAACGATAATGCTGTGCCTCTTTGCTCTGGCGGGAAGTAGTCACTAATCATCGAGTGGGCCGGTGGTGACCCGCCTGCCTCACCAAGACCGACACCCAGACGGGCTAGCACCAGTTGGCTGTAGCTGGTTACCAGCCCCGATACCGCGGTCATGCCACTCCAAACCGCCAAGGAGGCCGCCACAATGTTGCGGCGATTACTTCTATCTGCCAGCCACGCGATAGGTATACCGGCGCACACATAGACCAGTGCGAAACTAAAGCCGGTCAAGAGCCCTAACTGGGCATCTGACAACCCAAGCTCTTGTTTAATGGGCTCTTGCAATATGACCAAAATTTGGCGGTCGATAAAGTTAAAAGTGTAGACGATGGTGAGCATGACCAATACGAACCAACGGTAGCTGGTGGTTGGCGCGTTGCTTGGTGCATTTGCGGTGTCTGTCATGGAGGCTTCCCGGCAAGTGACTTGCGTCATTTTGTTGTTGGTTATGGA
>CBFHTF010000136.1:0-2501 GCA_965658685.1 Luminiphilus sp. | reverse complement strand
CTCCCCACCAGAGCGTGTTGAACACCAGCCACCAGTGGAAAATGGCGCGATCAATCGCCTCCCCACTGGCTTGCTCGTACTCTGCGAGCCACTGTTCAACGCTGGCAAAGCCACCTGCCTCTAAGTGGTAATTGCCGAAGCGCCAGCTAGGCGTACAGATGAATGACACATCGCGCATAGGATCGCCAATGTGTGCCAACTCCCAGTCCAAAATGGCGGTCAGGCCTTGCTCCGGAGTTACCAGCAGATTGCCCACTCGAAAATCAGCATGTACCAGAGCCATTTTATGGGGCTCTGGACAATCCGTACGCAACCAACGGAACGCCAGCTCAAAGATGGGATTGGGCGAGCCGAATTGCCGATAGTAACGGTACTGCTCATTGACCAGCGCATCGGGAGTTTTCACCATCAACTCGCGGCTGAACGATTCAGTTGGCGTGGCGTGAATTCGTGCCAACTGTGTCGCACACTGCTTTGCCAGCTTTGCCCTAGCTTGCTCGAACTCAGGTTTTCTCAGGATCCGTCCGGGTAACGCTTCGCCCTCGATACATTCCATCACAAATCCATCACCCAGCGAATGTCCCGCTGGGAGGCGTGCTAGCACCCGGGGCACGGAGATTCCTTGCTCGTTGAGCCACTGGATCAAATTAGCCTGATCCTCTAGAGATACCAGTGCCACCTCCGCCTCACTGGGTTCTTCAGTCAGGCCACAAGGGCGCAAACGTAAAATACAGTCTTGGCTGGCGTAAGAAAAACGCCAACTCTCCAGGCTAGCCCCACCCGATAACTGATGCAGGTCCTGAAGTTCACCGGGACCGAGTGACTCTGTGCAAAACTGCTCTAATACCGCCAAATCCATGGTTTCCCCCAACTGCTGCGCGTTGAACTTAGGCGATCAGAACATCACAGTGATCACCCAGTGTACAGGCGGAATATTCAATTTTGCGGAAATGACATATCTTTAGCATCAACTCAAATGTATCGAAGGGGCCGCACAAATAGCAGTCAAAAAAAAGGGGCCCTGAGGCCCCAAGCACACTCCAGAGGAGAGGGTTTACTGGGTAAATTCTGGATAGGCTTCCATACCGCATTCAGCAACATCGGAGCCTTCGAATTCTTCCTCTTCGCTAACGCGTAGACCCATGACTGCTTTGATAATGCCGAAGACAATCAGAGAGGCCGCGAACACCCAGCCGAAGATGGTAAGCGCACCAATGATCTGGCCCGAGAAACTGGCATCGCCATTCGTGACAGGCACAAGTAACAGGCCCAACAGACCAACTACACCATGCACAGAGATAGCACCTACGGGATCGTCAATCTTCATCTTGTCGAGGGTAACGATAGAGAACACTACCAAGATGCCACCCAAGGCACCGAAGATCGTTGCTTGAAGGGCAGACGGCGTATCGGGACCAGCAGTAATAGCAACCAAACCTGCTAAGCAGCCGTTCAGCGCCATCGTAAGGTCAGACTTACCAAACATCATGCGTGCAGTAATCAGCGCAGCGATACAACCACCGGCGGCGGCAGCATTGGTATTCATGAACACCACAGCAACTGCATTAGCCGATTCAACCGATGCAGTGGCCAATACCGAACCACCGTTGAAGCCAAACCAACCCAACCACAGGATGAAGGTACCCAAAGTTGCCAGTGGCAAGTTTGCACCGGGAATTGCATTAATCTGGCCATTCGCTCCGTACTTGCCTTTGCGGGCACCTACCAAGATGACGCCAGCCAACGCAGCGGCAGCACCTGCCATGTGAACAATGCCGGAACCTGCAAAGTCGAGGAAGCCGAGGTCACCTAGGTTATAGATGCCAAAGACGTCATTACCACCCCATGTCCAACTTCCTTCCATGGGATAGATGAAGCCTGTCATTACCACTGCGAAAGCGAGGAATGCGAACAACTTCATGCGCTCGGCAACGGCGCCCGAGACAATAGACATAGCCGTGGCGACAAACACTACCTGGAAGAAGAAGTCGGCGGATGGTGCGTAGGTAGCCGGCTCTTCTGCACCGGCCACTCCATCGCCGGTAATGGTACTGAGTACAATGTCACCACCGTACATGATGGCGTAGCCACAAATCATGTACATCGTGCACGCAACGGCAAACAAGGTGACGTTTTTAGTGAGAATTTCGACGGTGTTCTTACTTCGTACCAAGCCAGCCTCGAGCATGGCAAAGCCGGCGGCCATCCACATAACGAGTGCGCCGCACACGAGGAAGTAGAAGGTGTCGAGAGCGTACTGCAACTGAAAAATTTCGTTCTCCATGACGGGTTCTTGCTCCTGTGACGGTTTTAAATAGCCGCTTCGCCGGACTCGCCGGTACGAATACGAATGACGTGCTCAAGGGAGGTGACAAAAATCTTGCCATCACCAATCTTGCCGGTTTGCGCTGCATTGGTGATGGCCTCAATAGTTTGGTCAACCAAGTCAGCCTTCACAGCAACTTCGAGTTTGATTTTGGGCAGAAAATCCACCACATACT
>CBFHTF010000135.1:0-2732 GCA_965658685.1 Luminiphilus sp. | reverse complement strand
GTTGGGCGTGATCATTATGCGCGCGGTACTGGAAGCGTCGGGTATTCCTGACACCCTTTGGGAGTCGGCCTCCGGTGGTTATGCAACCGGAGCAGGCACGGCTTTTCTAAACTTTGTTCACTACGACACTCGCCAACCCGACCCAGGGTTACATCCTCACACCGACTACGGCTTTGTCACACTGCTCGATGTGACCGCCCCTGGGTTACAAGTTGAGATTGATGGGCGGTTCATCGATGTACCGATTCTACCCGGACACCTTGCGGTGCATTTTGGCGAGGCGCTGCGTTTCATTACTCGGTATTCACAGCGTTGTGTGGCTGCGGTGCGGCATCAAGTTGTGCGGCAGCGGTCTACCGACCCTGTTCGCCACGGTATCGTCTATTTCGCTAACCCCGATTTAAAGGGCAGGCTTTGGCAATTTGATGCGGCTGGTGTCAGCAGGGGCGATTCGTCTGTAGAGGCCTTGTTTGCCGAGTTGGAGCGAAACCTGATTGAGTATCGCTAGCGACGTTTAGCCGCCCGCCTGATGTTCTGGACGTGAGCTAGGTAGTTGCTCTTCAATCACAACTTGCCTGGTCCGTAGTATTCTCTTTTGGGCGTTCCCTAGGAGCATAAGTGATGTCTACTCACTGGTATGACTGGACTCTGACGACGTCTTGGCAGCTTTAGGCTCTTGTCGCCAGGGCTTGAGTGAGGAACTCGCACAGCATCGGTTAGCCGAATACGGTGCTAATGAAATAGCCTTTAGCAAAACGCCCGCGTGGTTGCGATTGCTGCGCCAGTTCCATGACCCCATGGTGTACATCCTACTCGCGACCGCTATCGTGACCACCGTGTTGATGGTGCTCGGTGAACACATGCTGCCTGATACGCTGGTTATTCTTGGCGTAGTAGTGCTCAACGCCGTCCTGGGTTTTTTTCAGGAGGGCAAGGCAGAGGGCGCACTAGAGGCACTACGCTCCTTAATGATCCCCGAGTGTTTGGTAGAGCGAGCGGGCGTACAGCGTCGTCTACCGTCTCGCGAGTTGGTGCCCGGCGACATCGTCATTCTGGAGGGTGGCGACAAAATTCCTGCCGATGTGCGGTTTTTACTGGTGCGTAATCTACACGTGGATGAATCTTCACTGACGGGCGAGTCAGTGTCTGTTGCGAAACATTCCCACGTTATCGCCGATAGTAACTTGGTGCCGGGTGACCAGAAGAATATGGGTTTCTCGGGCACCTACGTGACACGCGGAACCGCGCGAGCTGTGGTGGTTGGTACGGGCAGAGAGACCTTGTTCGGTCAAATTGCCAATATGGTCCAAGGTACCGACCACAAGGCCTCACCGCTTCAACAGAAGCTTCAAGCTTTTGTTCGTGCACTGATTTTGGCAATTCTCATCATCGGTGCGTTGAACTTTATGTACGGCATTTATCTTGGCTACGCCGTGTCTTACAGCTTTTTGGGGGCCGTCTCATTGGTTGTGGCGGCCATTCCCGAAATGTTGCCGGCCCTGGTCACTTCCATTTTGGCGCTGTCAGCCACACTAATGGCTACCCGAAAAGCACTGGTAAGACATCTTCCCGCCGCCGAAACCTTGGGTGCCACTTCCGTTATTTGCTCGGATAAGACAGGCACATTGACTGAAAATCGCATGACCGTGACGCAACTTTGGAGTGGCGGGCGCGTCGTTCAATTATCGGGTGGTGGTAGCGATATCACCGGCCAATTTAGCCTTCAAAACGAGTCCCTAGAGCCCAGTACGGACCAAGCGCTTTATAGCCTGTTAAGTTGTGGTTTTCACTGCAACAACGCTCAAGTTTCCTCGTCGGGGAGTGTCGGTGATCCAACAGAGGTGGCACTCAAGATATCGGGGCTTAAGGGCAATTTGAATGCCGAGGGTTGCGATCGACTCGTTGAGCTGCCGTTTGAATCCCTAACGAAATACATGGCTGTGCTCGTCAGTGGCGATGACCGGTGCATTATGGTCAAGGGCGCACCCGAGGTGGTCACAGCCATGTGTAGTTCAATGCTGGGTGCGGCAGGTGAGGAAATACCCTGCGACCCCAGCGGTGTTGCCGACGCAGCACGTCAATTTGCGGGGAACGCACTGCGCACACTTGGCTTTGCGATGAAGAGAGTGGGGCCACAGACCAATGATCTTACCCACGCCGATTTATGCGATATGACCTTCGTGGGCTTGCAAGGTCTTATCGATCCTCCCAAACAATCGGCGATAGATGCGGTGGCACTGTGCAAACGTGCAGGTATCCGCATCATGATGATCACGGGCGATCACCCAGATACTGCACAAGCGGTCGGTAAGCAGTTGGGTATTGCGAGCGAGCGGGTCGTTACCGGCGCCGAACTCAACAGTATGACGCCTCAGGAATTGGACGAGGCCGCTCGTGGGGTGTCGCTGTTTGCTCGCGTATCGCCCGAGCACAAAAAAATGATTGCCGAGTGTTTGCAACGCCAGGGCGAAGTAGTGGCGATGACCGGTGATGGCATTAACGATGCTCCTGCGTTGAAGCAGGCCGATATTGGCATAGCCATGGGTGTGACGGGTACCGAAGTAGCGAAAGAGGCGGCGGACATGGTGCTAGCCGACGATAACTTTGCCACCATTGTCGATGCCGTGGAGGAAGGGCGACACGCTTGGAATAATTTGCAGAAAGCCATCTTGTATACGTTACCCACCAATACAGCACAAGCTCTCCTGATTATGGGGGCGATTGCGCTGGCA
>CBFHTF010000134.1:0-2843 GCA_965658685.1 Luminiphilus sp. | reverse complement strand
ACGGCGGGAACAGGGGTTCGAACCCCCTAGGGGACGCCATTTTCAGCGGGAATAGCTCAGTTGGTAGAGCGCAACCTTGCCAAGGTTGAGGTCGCGAGTTCGAACCTCGTTTCCCGCTCCAGTTTTACCCTTCTCGGTAAGCGTTGAACGACGCTAACACCTTAGTCACCTCGCCAAGCCTCCGCTCAAAACTCGATTTTAGTGCCCGCTCGTTAACGCTGTGGTCGCCATCGCCGTAGGGTCCCCAGCCATCGAGAGTAGTTACCCCCATGTAGGCTAGTTCGTTTGCATCACTGACCCCGCCCCGTCGTTCGGTCGGCAGCGTAATACCCAACAACTCATTAATGTCGTCGAGCCAGGCCTGCTGAGACTCAGTGGGCGCCATCACTTCGCGCTGTAAATTCCCCGACAGCTGTTGCGTAACCCCCGGGACCCACGTGTCAGCAACAATGTCGTCGAGTGCTGAGAGCACACGATCGCGCTCCTGAGTTTGAGTAAAACGCAACTCAAGCTGAATACTTGCAGAGGGTGAAATGGTGTTAGCACCGATGCCACCTTTAAATTTACCCGGGTTAACGGTGGTGCCCGAATCAAGATCGGTTAGCCCCACGAGCGCTTCGATGATGCGTGCAGCTGCCAAATTAGCATTGTGGCCATCTGCATAATGATTGCCCGCGTGGGCCGCCTTACCCGTACATTCAATGGTGAAGGTACCAATGCCTTTGCGGCCCACAACCACTTCGTGATTAAGTCCCGCCGCTTCGAAATCCATGCAATGGCTGTAAGCCGGTGCTAGCTGTCGGGTCAATGGCCGACTGTCGTCGCTGCCCTTCTCTTCATCACTGACCAAAAGCACATCGATGTTGGCAAGCCCACCGGCTTGCGCACACACCGCTGCAAGGGCCTGCGCGGCTATCGCATTACCCCCTTTCATGTCGCAGGCGCCCGGACCGTAGATCCAGTCATCGTCTTCAGTGAAACCCTCAAAAGTGTTCGGGGGAAATACCGTATCGAGATGACCGAGCAGCAAGAGACGTGGTTGGTCAGGTACAACCGGCGTCGTGAAGTACAAGTGGTCACCCAAGGACTCCCGGGAATAGCGCTCGCAGCGCAGCCCCAGCCCTTCTAGACTGGACTGCATGAGCTGCCCATAAGTGTCCACCCCGGCTTTGTTAAGTGTGTAGGAGTTGATTTCCATAGCCGCTTGCAAAGAACGAAAATCGAAGGCCATACCGTGACACCCCTGTCCGTAAAGTCGCGCTGGTTGAGCGGATAAATTGTTACGAATTTTCGCTTTTGTCACCTTTTTTTTGATGCAAACGTGCATAATCTGCCCAATTACCGTTCAACATTATTGATTCGGAGTCACAAACCATGAACTCAGTCATGATTCCCCCTGGCGATGGCCCTCTTGTTGGTTTGTGGATGTACCAAAATGGCGGCGGCGATAGCGTGGAACGACAGCTAGTGTCGCGCTTACAGGAACGTGGCGCCCGAGTCATCACGGGGCTCAATCTTGCGCAGTCAATTGCAGGGCAAGGCGAGATTTTGTGTCAGGGCTTCCCAGTCGAGAGTCTCGACTTATTTCTGAGCTATAACGCCGGGGAACAGACACCCTTCCAAGTCTATTTGTATGAGACCCTCAATCGCTCTGTTACCTGCATCAATAGCTGGGAAGCCTTCAATCTAACCGAAGATAAGTTTTTAACAGCCCATGCATTGCATCGTGCAGGGGTGCGGACCACCGACTATCGCCTGTGTCACCGAGAAGACATCGACGGACTCAAGCGCACCATTCGCGATTGGGATGGCAAAGTTGTCTACAAGCCAGTGCATGGTTGGGGTGGCACGGGTATTTTTAAAATCGAAGACGAGCGTCAAATCGATGTGTTGATGCCCTTCATCCATCGACTGGATATGCCGCACTTCTATTTGGAGCGGTTCATCAACTACGATAAGACCGACTATCGTATCGATATTGTCGATGGCCAGTTTGTTGGCTGCTACGGGCGCCAAGCCCCCGACGACGACTGGAAAACTAACATCACCAGCGGCGGCTCAGTCATTACACGCGAGCCCAATGACGCCGTTATTGAAGTTGCGATCCGTGCGGCAGAAGTGGTCGGTACAGACATTGCCGGTGTCGATCTCATCTATGACCTCGACGCCGAGGAATATGTCGTACTTGAGGTGAACGGTATCCCCGCCTTTGCCACGCCCGAACAAGAGGCCATGGGCATTGATTTCAACGATCGTAAAATCGCGGCTCTCACCGACTTGATCGCACGCAAAATAGGAGTTTCATAAGGTGTCTGATTTGCCCCGTTTGGGTCTCTTGTACCTCGACCACGTATTGCAGTTTTTCGCGCCATCCAATTTCAAAGGTTGGCCTGACAAAATCGAGATCGTGACCTACCACTGGGGTAACGATAAAGAGCGGTTTATCAAGGAAGTGCGCGCCAAAAAGATTGATGTACTTATCGGCAACATACCTGCCACCGCTTACGAGACCTTTCGCACCATCGCCAGGGAGCTGCCCGAAGTGCGCTTCGTTCCCTCTCTCGACACCCAGTTTCCCAACAAATCCAAAGAAAACGTCACGCGCCTTTGTGAAAAGTACGACATCCCCATTCCCCCTACCCACATTTTCTATGACAAAACTGAGGCCTATCGTTTTCTCGATAGCACAACCTATCCCAAGATCATTAAGAAATCCTATGGACCCTCAAACTACGGGGGCTATTTTGTTCACAAGGTAGATACCGCCGCCGAGGCAAAAGCGCTGTTTGATGCCAAACGGTATTTTCCATTTTATATGCAAGATTTTGTGCCCATGGCGGCCG
>CBFHTF010000133.1:0-2844 GCA_965658685.1 Luminiphilus sp. | reverse complement strand
GCGTAGGCCTCAGAAAGTCCAATGGACTTACCTACATTAAGAAGCCGAGGCTTCACCTACGGTCTTTGACAGTCTTTAAAGGTCCAGCTCGGGCTCATCCCACGCTTTTCCAAAGACTTCAAAGTACGAGTCGACGCTACTTACTGTCGACTCTCGAGGGACCACCTAAGCGATCCCTCAAGCACCCAAGGGTGCCAAAAACTTAGATATCGAGCGCCGTATGATCGATAGTGACGCCTGGCCCCATCGTGGTTGACAAGGTCACCTTACGAAAATAAACACCCTTGGCTGCGGCTGGTTTGGCTTTTTTCAAGTCGCCCAACACCGCCATTAAATTGCCGCGGATCGCATCGGCAGCAAAATCGACCTTACCAATACCGCCATGAATGATGCCGTTCTTGTCGGTGCGAAAGCGCATCTGACCCGCTTTTGCGTTATTAACAGCACCCTCGATATCTGGCGTAACCGTACCCGTTTTAGGGTTAGGCATCAGGCCGCGGGGACCAAGGATCTGACCTAGTTGGCCAACAACACGCATAGCATCAGGTGACGCAACAACCACATCGAAATCCATCATGCCGCCTTTAACCTGCTCGGCCAGATCGTCCATACCGACGAAATCAGCGCCAGCAGCTTTGGCTTTTTCCGCATTTTCGCCCTGAGTAAATACCGCAACTCGGACAACTGAGCCGGTGCCATGGGGTAGTGTTGTAGCACCGCGCACGCCCTGATCAGATTTACGCGCATCGACACCCAAATTAACGGCCACCTCAACGCTCTCGTTGAATTTAGCGGTGCCGAACTCTTTCAACAGCTCAATCGCTTCATCGAGTGGATAAGCACGATTCGAATCGACTTTCTCACGGAAAGCACGTACACGCTTGGATAACTTAGCCATTGTCTCAACCCTCCACATCGATACCGGCAGAGCGAGCGCTGCCGGCAATAGTACGAACCGCAGCGTCCATATCAGCCGCAGTTAAATCGGGCCATTTTTGCTGAGCGATTTCCTCTAGCTGGGCACGGGTAACTTTGGCCACTTTTTCGGTATTAGGACGCGCAGAACCGCTCTTCAAACCCAGCATTTTCTTTAGAAGAACTGATGCGGGGGGCGTCTTTTTGATGAAGGTAAAAGACTTGTCGCTGTAGACGGTAATGACAACAGGAATTGGCATGCCCTGCTCGAGACTCTGGGTCTCGGCGTTAAAGGCCTTGCAGAATTCCATGATGTTGACACCTTTTTGGCCCAACGCAGGACCAACCGGCGGCGAGGGGTTCGCTTGACCGGCGGGGATTTGCAGCTTGATATAGCCGTCAATCTTCTTTGCCATGATCTATTCTCCCGGGTTCTAACGCCTTTACGACCTATTTGACCTGCAGTCAATGAGGTTTAGGGCTCCCCGCTTTACTCGCCCGAGGGCGATACATGTTCCAGCACCCAGAGGGCGCCCTCTCGTTCGTCAGGCCTTTTCCACCTGACTAAATTCAAGCTCGACCGGCGTCGATCGACCAAAAATTAATACCGCCACATTGAGGCGACTCTTTTCGTAGTTAACGTCTTCAACGACACCATTAAAGTCGTTGAAGGGTCCATCGATAACGCGAACCATCTCGCCTGGCTCGAATACCGTCTTGGGTCGAGGCTGCTCTGCACCCGCTTCGACACGCTGCAAAATGGCATCAGCCTCTTTTTGAGTAATAGGCGCTGGCTGGTCTGCCTTACCACCGATAAAACCGAGAACCCGAGGCGTCTCTTTAACTAAATGCCATGTCTCGTCATCGAGCTCCATCTGGACCAAAACGTACCCAGGAAAGAACTTCCGCTCGCTCTTGCGCTTTTGACCCGCCTTCATCTCTACCACTTCTTCCGTGGGGACAAGGATTTCGCCAAAACGGTCTTGCATACCGTGCCGTTCTACACGCTCTTTGAGCGATGTTGCGACCTTTTTCTCATACTGGGAAAAGGCGTGAACGACGTACCAACGTAGTGCCATTAAAACCTCTCCCGATTAGCCAATAACCATAGACACAAGCCAGCCCAAAACGCTGTCGAGTGCCCATAAAATAAGCGCCATCACTATCACGAACACCACCACAATCAATGTGGTTTGCGTGGTTTCAGGTCGTGTTGGCCATACCACTTTACGTATTTCAGTCCGCGAGCCTTTAATCAACTGCCAAAAGGCACCGCCGCGCTCGGTTGTTGAAGCAACCCAACCAGCCAAGCCAGCCACAGCCAAGATAGCAATGACTCGGTACAGCAGTGATTCGTCGGAAAAATAGCTGTTCCCGACCACCGCGGCGGCGACCAGAACAACTACCAAACCCCACTTTAACGGATCGAGTCGACCCGTAGCGGCTTCACTCATTACGCATCCCCAACTCAAGCCGGTTCACCCGACTTTCACGCCACTTAATCAAAAGTGGCAGGCCAGGAGGGAATCGAACCCCCAACCTGCGGATTTGGAATCCGCTGCTCTGCCAATTGAGCTACTGGCCTATCATTTTTACTGATGTCTCCAGCCCCTACGGCCAGAGACAACGAAGCCGAACCCCCAACGAGTGGCTCGGCTCTACGCCGGATAGGTGGCCCTTCAAACGGCTCACCCATCCAACCATTGCTTTACTCGATGATTTTAGCGACCACACCGGCGCCCACAGTTCGGCCACCTTCACGGATCGCAAAGCGCAGACCATCTTCCATGGCGATCGGAGCAATCAACGTGGCAACAATGTTCACATTGTCACCAGGCATGACCATTTCAACGCCTTCGGGAAGCTCGACCGCACCCGTAACATCCGTCGTTCGGAAGTAAAACTGCGGACGGTAGCCTTTGAAGAACG
>CBFHTF010000132.1:0-2942 GCA_965658685.1 Luminiphilus sp. | reverse complement strand
AGACAATAAAACGACTCGTCGGAGATCTATTATGCCCCCACTATCCCCGCGCCAAGCTGTCGCGCCACACAACGCGGCGCCTGCTCGATTACTGGTTTACATGTTGTTTCTCATTTTCGCGATGACCACTGATGCAGTGGGCGTCATCATCCCCGAAGTAATAAACGAATTCGATTTAACCCTGACGCAAGCAGGGAGCTTCCACTATGCGACCATGCTGGCTATTGCCCTTTCAGGCCTAGGACTTGGATATCTTGCCGACCGATACGGTCGAAAAATAATACTGGCTACTGGGATGCTTCTGTTTTCTTTGGCTTGTTTTGGGTTTCTAGCTACCAAGATCTATCCGGTCTTTTTAGCGCTTATTTTTACGATGGGTTTGGCAATTGGTATTTTCAAAACCGCCGCACTCGCTTTGGTTGGCGACATATCGACAAATACCAATGAGCACACTCGCACGATGAATATGGCAGAGGGCTTTTTTGGGATTGGGGCCATTGTTGGTCCGGCTGTTGTCACGGCCATGATCACCCGAGACGTGCATTGGACCTGGCTGTATGCTCTGGCAGGCGCACTATGCGCGATTATGATGATTGCCGCCTGGCGAGTTGATCTTCCGAGCTATGAGCGAGCCACCTCCGAGAACGCCAACCCATTCAAGGCTCTGCTATTGCTCAAGAATGGCCATGCGTTGGGGTTTTCCATTGCCATCGCACTGTATGTCGTAGCGGAAGCCGCCATTTACGTATGGATGCCCACGTACCTGCTCGCTTACAAGGGTGATTACGCTTTTGTGGCGACTTATGCCTTAACCGCTTTCTTCGTATTCAGGGCCCTAGGCCGGTTTGTCGGCGCTTGGGTTTTGCATTTGATGTCATGGAAATGGGTGCTGACGCTATTTAGTGCCGGTGTAGCTCTTTGTTATGCCGGCGCAGTGCTATTGGGTGTCGATTGGGCAATTTGGTTGCTGCCACTATCGGGGGTATTCATGTCGGTGCTCTACCCGACCATAAACGCCAAAGGTATCAGTTGTTTCCCAGCCTCTGAACATGGCGCGGTCGCTGGCGTGCTGCTGTTTTTTACGGCAGCCGCAGCAGCGGGTGGCCCGCTAATAATGGCGCTAATTGGTGATGCCACGGGCAATGTTGCAAGTGCGTTTACTTTCTCTTTGGCGTGTGCTGTGTCGCTGTTTGTTATGGCGGCTGCCAATCAGATTTTTAGACTCGTTGATTAACGCGGAAACGTGGACTGACTTGCCTCGATTCTTGGCATTGCCCGCAAGGAGGAAATCAGTGATGTCGGTGTTAGGCATTACATCGGCTTGGCATGAGTCGCAAGGTTGAGAGTGGCTGTTCAAACAGATGCACACTGTGTCACTCATCCTGATAATTCACGATTTGCGTGGAATCA
Source organism: Luminiphilus sp. (assembly GCA_965658685.1). Classification (GTDB taxonomy): domain Bacteria; phylum Pseudomonadota; class Gammaproteobacteria; order Pseudomonadales; family Halieaceae; genus Luminiphilus. Next base: position 1,532 of record CBFHTF010000132.1, on the reverse strand, counting down.
ATTAAGCCCAGCGCCAGACCTACCGTGTAAAAGCTCGACACCGAATACTGGGCGACAACTTCGCTGGTGTGGACCAAGGTGACATCGCCGCAAATGGTGTTCAAAGCTGCTTTGGTCACTTCCTGCAACATAGCGAAGTCGAAATAGTAATCACGCAACGGCGTCCTACCCTCGCTTTCACGTTGGGCATTTTTTTCGGATAACAGTGCCGCAATAGCTTGCGCAAGTCGCGGGCGTATCGTGGCATCACGCTTCTGCAGACAATCAACCAATGATGAGTAAGCCACTTCGAGGACGACCCGATAATAATCGGCATTCGGTTTGTGGTAGTCGGCAATATGAGGATCGAGCAAAACAAGGGCCCGAGGAATGTCGAGCATATCCGCAACCAACCGTGTTATCGCAGAAACACCTCGCTGCTCGAGAGGGTCGCCCTGGGTCACAAGAATAAGCGGTTTGCTAGGCTTCGCATTGCGCCACCGCTCCTCTAAAAGCGCCACAATGGTATTGGCCACCGGCTCAGGATCTCGGGGGTCATAACCACTCATGCCCTCAATGACCAGCGGGTGGAATGATGCTAGGCGCTCAAGCATTGGCTTTTTTAGACAACGCTAGTTGGAGAACGGACTGTCGGTTTGACTTAAACATAGAGGCTTGGAGAGTACCCAGGGTGGTTCGGGTACTCAATGCACGGTCCGTTGTTACAACAAACATTTGCCACACCAAGCGCTGGCAATAAAAATACCGCGGGAAATGTCTCAATTAGCCGATTAACTGTGCAGTTTCCGCTGAGCCATTACATCTCTGATTCCGAGGCCTTTCTCTCCACGCATTCTCATTAGTGTTGCCATGGTACAGGTACCCTCTCAGGAAAAGAGGTCTCGTGAACACCGAGGGCTTCATGGTATGAATATTCACTTTGTTGCGAAACGTAACCGATCCATAAGTCTGGGCAGAGAAATAACATGTACATCATCGCCCACAGGAAATTCATCATCTCCGCCATAGAGGATATATTTATACTCTGCACCAACATCATCACAGGTTTTTTGGTAATGTTTTCCGAGCTTGGGAGCAACTCCATATTTAATCTCTATGGCCCAAATTTCAGACGATGGCATCTTGATTACTAAATCGATCTCCGCACCGGCAGCAGTACGATAAAAATAAGTTTCTGCACGACTGGGTAGGATCGAGTGAATATTCTCGATGACGAACCCTTCCCAGCTCTTTCCCAACACCGGGTTAGACAGCAGCGCGTCATACGAGTTTACCCCTAGCAATCGATGCAAAATGCCGCTGTCTCGAACGTAGAAACGAGGAGATTTAACTAATCGCTTTTTAACGTTGGCATACCAGGGTTCTAGGCGCCTGACCAATAAGAGATCGGTCAAAATGTCAATGTAATGACTGACTGTCTTGGCATCGACTTCTAGGTTTGCGGCGAGTTTGGAATAGTTGACGGTTTCACCCTGAAGATGGGCCAACATCGTCCACAAACGACGTAACCTTGCTGCGGGAACGCGAAAGCC
>CBFHTF010000131.1:0-3034 GCA_965658685.1 Luminiphilus sp. | reverse complement strand
TCTAAGCAGTCTTCAGAATTGCCCGTCAGTGCACAACGTTTAGGCGATGTGGGCTCGTCTTGCGGCTTATGCCGGCCAACTCTACTCGCTTTGCCCATAAATAAACCTTCGTGAGCCCTGAACAAAGCGCAAGGTAAAGCCTCAAATCACGCTAGGACTTTACCCAAGGCGACGCACCAGACGCTCAGCGACATGAAAGCGCCCTTAAAGCGGCGCCAATTGTATATGCTCGTCGTATGAACCCTGTATACGCCCAAACTGAGCCCACTGTAGAGTCAACTTGGACTCATTGGTTATTGCAGGCCATTAAGCAAACAGGGCTCGTAAAAGATGTGAGTTCGGGCGAATTTGCCGAGTTGATCAATGACGCCCCGTCGCTAACACTCGACATTGGTCGAGTAAGAAGCGTTTATCATTGGATAGACCGGCTGGCTAACGATGAACTTTTGGGTGTGCGACTCTCTGAAATGCTAGATCAGCGCGCACTGGGAGTACTTTCCCCTTTGGGATGGCACGCGCCCTCCGTCAGGGAGATAATAAACATCCTGACGCGATTCTATTGCTTAGTGTCAGGTAATGCAGATTTCGAGTTGATGGGCTTGACGAACGGCAACGCCAGCCGTGGGGACCTTCAAATACGCTATCGACCACGGGGGCACACTATTCCCCCCAACCGCCATCAATCATTGCTGGTGAACTGTACAGTGCTGCATTGTTTGCGGCTCATGTCACGCCACCAGGACGTCGTTGTTTCAATCGGCTTGCCACCGAACCTGAATGCTGACGCTATTGGCAACGCTCTTAACTGCCAAACTCATGCACACGATAAAGTCTCTGAGGTATCACTGGTGATTCGTGGAGATGTACTCGACTACCCTATTCTCGGCCGCGATGAACAACTGTACTCCATCGTCACCAACCACGCAGTGGCTCGCGTTAGAGAAATGGGTCGGTATATGGGGTTGTCAGAGGATATTTGCTCGTTCGTCCGATCCCAAGGTTTCAGCAGAGCTGATATGCAAACCTTCTGTGACGACTATGGGTTACATCCACGTGAACTGCAACGCACTCTGGCCGAGCAAGGTTTGTCATTTCGCGGCCTACGTCAGCGGGAAACCCGTGACAAGGCCTTGTCGATGCTCATCGAGAGCAATGTGTCCATTTCCGAAATCGCCGCTGTCCTAGGCTATTCCGAGTCTGCGTCTTTTGCCCGTGCTTGCAGCGCTTGGTTCGATCGCTGTCCTTCTGACATTCGGAAAAGCGGTTGGATTGCGGGACCTCGTGGCTGATCTGGGGTGCCACCCGAAGAGCAAAAATCAAAGCACTCAAACCGGTAGGGGTGTTAGCGCGCGCACACCGGCTCAACGCCAACATTCATCGACGACAATCGATGAACGCCATGCACACTGCCGTCTGCATTGATGGAAAAGTAATCGTCACCACGCCGGTAAACGGGGCCGCAGCGTGTAGTGTTCTCGAGTTCGGGTATCCCTGACACAATAGTGACGCAGCGTAGATCATTATCCGCATGCCAGCTCCCTGTCACGGTGCCGCTGCGGTTGCCGTTGCTCCATACATTAATCAGCACGCCATTCGAGTGCCACTGATTCACCGCTGTAGTACCCGCCGAGTCCTGCACATCGGCATAATCACAAACGTCAGCAAAAGCTTGATTAATCTCCGATGTAGACAGTCGCACGGCGTCGGTGGGTTGCGCGCAGACCGCAGCTGAAAACAATAAACCCACAACCAGCTGGCTAGCCCCTAGGCATTGGTATCTATCTGTGCTCACTTGGTGATACATGTCTAGTAAGGCAGGTCGCCTTCACTTACCACGCGATGCAACCGCCTAGAAGCGGGCAAGAAGTCATTAACTGGCTTGTGCTGGGTACTGCGGTTATCCCATAGCACCACGCTATCGGTCTGCCATCGGAAACGACAGGTAAATTCGGGTTGAACGCAATGCTGGTACAGAAAGCTCAGAATCTCTCGGGATTCCAGCGGCGATACACCCTCAATGTGCGTTGTAAACAACGCGTTCACAAAAATCACTCGTTTGCCCGTTTCTGGGTGCGTTTGAATTACCGGATGACGAACGGGCGGATTGGCCTCGAGCGCCGACTGCAGTCGCTCGCGACCACCGGGCTCAGCTAAGCTTTCACGAAACCCGTGGGCAAAGTCATGCACCGCTACCAGATCTTCTAGGTATCGCTGCATACCGGCAGATAAGCCGTTGTAGGCGGCCGTCATACTGGCGAATGCCGTGTCGCCGCCGACCTCGGGGATCAACATACCTCGTAATACCGTCACCGATGGCGGGTGTTGTCGGAAGGTCATATCCGAGTGCCAAGCCTCAATCTTCGAGGGGTTTTCTGGCGTACTCTCAAGAATCATAACCTCAGGAAAGCCCTCTACCGTCCCGTAAGCTGGGTGCGTCTGCAAAGGGCCAAAAACACTGGCCAGTCTGGTCTGCGACGCAGGTGACAGGGGTTGGTTGCGAAAGAACAGCACTTCGTGCGCATTTAGCAGCGCTCGAACCTCAGCAAGTTCCTCACCAGACGCTGTCTCTAAATCAACGCCAGACACCTCGGCGCCCAGCGCGCCAGTAACCCGTTTGAATTCCATAACCATCAATCACTCTGCAGACGACCAAAAAGACGGTAGCAACCAACTGCACAACGCCAGATGTATTGATAGGCTGGAGTTCGGCAAAAAGCAACACTGATCTGGGTGGTGCAAATTGCTTGCTTTTGTGATTTCGCCACGTGGGCTCCGCCACCAACATGTCGTTGACTAGAGATGCAACGCAGGCGTTGCTATAAATCCAGAGTATGGCCGAGGGTCAGGTCAGGTCAGGTCAGGTCAGGTCAGGTCAGGTCAGGTCAGGTCAGGTCAGGTCAGGTCAGGTCACCACGATAAAACCAAGCGTCAGCAACGCAAGAAACACGGTTTCTAGCACCATTAAAATGATAGGTCGCACACCCACAGCCGCCACATTTTTAAGAGAAGTCCGAACACCCAGCGCAGCAATAGC
>CBFHTF010000130.1:0-3115 GCA_965658685.1 Luminiphilus sp. | reverse complement strand
GCCGCGCACCATATCACCACCAGCAAAGACCTTGGGATTATGCGTCTGAAATTTAAAGGTTTGATGCTCGGGAGCAACGACACCTTGCCAATCGTTTAGCTCAATATCGATATCGGCAAACCAGTCGGCGGGGCTCGGTTGAAAGCCAAATGCCATAATGATGGCGTCTGCTTCTATGACCGTCTCACTGCCCTCAATGGGCTGTGGTCGCCGACGACCATCAGGCCCGGGCTCTCCCAGCTCTGTTTCAACGACTTTGATACCAATGGCTTCACCGAAGTACTCAACGACCTCGATCGGTTGACGGTTGAACAGAAACTGCACGCCTTCTTCTTTCGCATTTTGAACCTCTTTGCGAGAACCAGGCATATTTTGTTCGTCTCGGCGATATACGCAGTAAACTCGATCAGCCTGCTGGCGCACAGCAGTTCGCACACAGTCCATGGCAGTATCACCACCACCAAGCACCACAACTGTTTTTTCTTTTAGATCGATGAAATCATCGGGTTCTTGTGGGTATCCCATTTTCTCGTTGACGTTACCAATGAGGTAATCAAGCGCGCGATACACGCCAGGTAAATCTTCGCCGGGGAAGCCGCCTTCCATGGCTTTGTAAGTACCCATACCCAGAAAAACCGCGTCGTACTCGGCAAGCAGCTGTTCGATATCAATATCAACGCCAATTTCCGTATTGAGCCGGAACTCAATACCCATACCTTCGAATACCTCGCGTCGACGTTGCATGACCTGTTTCTCAAGCTTGAACTGGGGGATGCCGAAGGTGAGCAATCCGCCAATTTCAGGATAACGGTCAAACACAACAGCTTTGACACCGTTGCGGGTCAAGACATCTGCACAACCCAAACCGGCAGGGCCTGCGCCCACAATGGCAACTTTTTTACCGGTCTCAATTACCTGAGACAGATCGGGACGCCACCCCATGGCAAGGGCAGTGTCGGTGATGTATTTCTCGGAATTACCAATCGTTACTGCACCAAAGCCATCGTTTAGAGTACACGCACCCTCACACAACCTATCTTGTGGACAAACCCGCCCACACACTTCAGGCAATGTGTTGGTTTGGTGACTCAACTCGGCCGCTTCAAACAAGTTGCCCTCGGCCAAAAGTTTGAGCCAGTTGGGAATATAGTTGTGAACGGGGCATTTCCACTCACAATAGGGGTTGCCGCATTCAAGACAGCGATGTGACTGCTGCGCCGCTTGGCTTGAACTGAACGGATCATAAATCTCCACAAACGCTTCAGTGCGCGTTTCAAGATTCTTTTTCGGTGGATCCTGCCGCTCGACGTCCAAGAACTGAAAGTTGTTGGCTAAACGTTGACTCATAAGTGTTTCCCCTCAATGGGCGGCGCTATCTAGGCAATCATCCCAGAAAAGCCGCTCGATCGGCTCAGTCGGTATCCCGTAAACGCGATAACAGTTGATTGAAATCTGCAGCTTTTGGTTTCACCAACCAGAAACGACCGACATAGTCCTCAAAGTTCTCCAAGAGATGCGCACCCCAAGCGGACCCCGTCTCAGCGACAAACTCACGGATGTTATCTTGCAGGTGCTCACGATGCGCTTCCATCGCCTCACCACTGACTCTGTGAATTTCAACTAATTCACTGTTGAACCGATCAATAAAACAGCGATCTTGGTCGAGCACGTAAGCAAAGCCGCCAGTCATGCCGGCGCCAAAATTAACGCCTGTGGGGCCTAACACCGTAATACAGCCACCGGTCATGTATTCACAGCAGTGATCCCCAGCACCTTCAATGACGGCAAAGGCTCCAGAGTTGCGCACAGCAAAGCGTTCCCCCGCCACCCCAGCGGCAAAAAGACGACCGCCCGTAGCACCATAAAGACAGGTATTACCGATAATGGCTGTTTCTTGGCTCTTAAAAGTGGAATCTTTTGGTGGGTAAATCACGAGCTTGCCGCCCGCCATACCTTTGCCCACATAGTCGTTGGCGTCGCCCTCTAGGTACATGTGCAGACCGCCCGCATTCCACACACCGAAGCTTTGACCGGCTGTACCCTGCAATTGAACCACAAGCGGACGGTCTTCCATGCCGGTATTACCGTGACGCTTGGCTATTGCACCGGACAGTCGAGCGCCGATGGAACGATCGCAATTAGTTATTCGATAACTATAACTGCCACCCGTACTCGCCTCGATAGCCGGTAACATATCTGCCAGCATTTGATTCGCCTTTTCAGCCGTGTCAAATGGATCATTACTGGCAACCTGACAATACTGTGGCTGATCAGTGGCCGTGGGATCAACCCATAAGATCGGCTCTAAATCGAGGGCAGCCTGCTTATCGGTATTACCCGGCAAACGTTTGAGTAAATCAGTGCGACCAATCAAGTCCTCAAGACGGCTGACTCCGAGCTTGGCGAGCCACTCCCGTGTCTCGGTTGCTACAAAGGTAAAGAAATTGACAACGCGATCGACGTCACCCACAAAGTGCTGTTGACGCAATACAGCATTCTGGGTGGCAACACCTGTGGCGCAGTTGTTGAGATGGCAAATGCGTAGGTACTTACAGCCCATAGCCACCATGGGTGCGGTGCCAAAGCCAAAGCTTTCAGCACCCAAGATGGCAGCTTTAACAACATCAAGACCCGTTTTCATACCACCGTCGGCCTGCAAACGAATCTTGCCTCGCAAGCGATTGCCACGCAGCGTTTGTTGTACCTCGGCCAAGCCTAACTCCCAAGGTGAACCCGCGTAACGTATTGATGTGAGAGGACTCGCCGCAGTGCCACCGTCGTAGCCAGAAATTGTAATCAGATCGGCGTAAGCCTTGGCAACTCCCGCGGCAATGGTGCCGACACCGGGTTCTGACACAAGCTTCACAGAGACCAAGGCGTCGGGATTCACTTCCTTCAAATCAAAGATGAGCTGAGCTAAGTCTTCGATGGAGTAAATATCGTGATGGGGCGGCGGCGAAATCAAGGTGACACCGGGCACTGAGTAACGCAACCGCGCGATCAAGTCGTTCACCTTACCGCCGGGTAGCTGGCCACCTTCTCCAGGCTTTGCTCCCTGCGCCACTTTGATCTGTAGTACCTCGGCGTTGACGAGATAGTGAGGCGTCACACCAAA
>CBFHTF010000129.1:0-3411 GCA_965658685.1 Luminiphilus sp. | reverse complement strand
TGCGTGCACACTCGGTGAACGTGCCAGTGGCGTCATTTGCTACTGTCACAACCGTGTTGTGGAAGAAACCACCGGTGGTGTCTTTGAAGCTCATGATGAATTCAGAGTCATTCGCCTGCTTGTCAGCAACCACTGTAGTGTTTACCAATGTGGGCTTCGACAGCCACTCGAGGCTACCCTCGGTATCCATTTCGAAGGCTTCGCCCGAACCGTTTGCGCCCTGCTTCACTAATACGTACTGCAGGTTGCCTTGATAGCCCTCATCCCAGTCAACTGAATCATCGTTGGCGTTAGATACCACCAAGTGCTTCATGTTAGCCGTACCACCGTAGAACTCTACGCCGTCATCAGAGGTCTCGTAGATTTGGATGTAATCGAACTCGGTGCCCGCACCTACGGCGTTCAAGCTCAAACCGTTGATCTCGTCACCGTCTGCGTTAATGGCAACACCGTTCTCCATTAAAACGACGAACCTCATAACACCGCTGTCGTCCATGGGGTTATCACCACCAATGAAGCCAGCTTCGCCTTCACCATCTACGTTACAAGGGTCAGCATCACAGGCGTTGTGTGGTGCAAAACCAGAGATCTGCACGCCGCCCCACTCGCCAGGTGCAACTGCTTCGTCGTTTGCGCCTTTGAAGATGATAGGCGCATTACGAGTGCCCACAGCGTTGATCTTGCTACCCCGAGTAATGTGTAGCACTGATGCGTTAAGCGGATCATCCGAAGGTAAACCGACAAGAGTTACTCCTGCTGCAATGGTAAGCGTAGCGTTAGCAAGCTCCTCACCGTCTTGGCAGGTGGTATCGCTGACGAGCAAACAGTTGCCATTACCAATATTCACGCGACCATCTAACTGGTACACGTTACCGGAAGTGAGGAGCAAGTCGTCACGGTAAGTGCCACTAAGGCGGCAAACGTTAGCTTCAACCTCCTCTGTACCCTCTGGACAACCTGCCTGAGCATCACCGGCGCCGAAATCAAGTGTCCAGCCTGCCCACCATGGATCAGAGCCGTCGGGGTTAACGGCACCTGCATAGTCTGTGGCGTCAAAGAAGCTGGCATCGAAATCGATAGGATCGCCATTAGCAACGCTGGGCAGATCGAGGATGCCCGCAAGGGCTTCAAAGTCAATCGGCATTAAACTAGACGCTGAAGGCGCCCGCGAAGCAAGGAGGTTATCGAGCTGTGCGGCTTCGATAGTGATGGTGTCGTTACCTACGGATGGTTCGTTCGACAAAATGCCGCCGGTTCCGTCGTTGGCGCAGTCTTGGATCCAGTTATTGAATACCAAGCTGGTACCGATGTTGGCTTCTGCGCCGTCAACGATGCGTGCACACTCGGTGAACGTGCCAGTGGCGTCATTTGCTACTGTCACAACCGTGTTGTGGAAGAAACCACCGGTGCTATCTTTGAAGCTCATGATGAATTCAGAGTCATTCGCCTGCTTGTCAGCAATGATGGTGGTGTTGAGTAAAGTCGGCTTCGACAGCCACTCGAGGGTGCCCTCTGTGTCCATTTCAAACGCTTCACCAGAACCATTTCCATTCTGCTTCACGATGACGTACTGAAGGTTACCTTGGTAGCCCTCATCCCAGTCAACGGAATCATCGCCGGCGTTCGACACGACGACGTGCTTCATATTAACGGTACCACCGTAAAACTCTACACCGTCATCATTAGTTTCGTGTATCTGAATGTAATCCAGCTCAGTACCCGAACCCACAGCATTCAAACTCAAGCCGTTAATTTCGTCGCCGTCGGAGTTAATGGCAACACCATTTTCTGCCAAGACGACATAACGCATGACACCGCTGTTGTCGGCAGCATCGTTACCACCGACGAATCCAGCTTCACCTTCGCCATCAACGTTACAAATATCGCCTTCACACGCGTTGTGTGGTGCGAAGCCCGAAATCTGCACACCACCCCACTCGCCAGGGCCAGAGAAATCGGTGTCAGCAGATGACATAACGATGGGGTTTTCGCGGGTACCTACCGCATTGATGCGGCTGCCACGTGTGATGTGTAATACAGAAGCACTTAGTGGGTCATCGGAGGGAAGCCCGCGAACCTGAACGCCGGGCTCAATGGTTAAGGTAGCACGCACCAGCGGATCGCCACCCTGACATGTGGTGGCATTCGTCAACAAGCAATTACCGTTACCAACATTCACGCGTCCGTCTAACTGGTAAGTGTTGCCAGCGGTTAAAGTGACGTCGGTCAAAATGGTGCCACTCAGGCGGCACACCCCGGTGGAGGCTTCGGCAGTGCCCTCTGGACAGCCTGCTGTGGCGGCAGGCTCATCGGTGCTGTTATCACTGTCACCGCCTGTCCCTACATCGCCGTTGATCTGATCGCCCGCCACACTGTTATCAGTAGTGGGGGCGGAAACAGAAATCGTTGCATTATCGCCCTCTGAACACCCACCGAGGCCCACCAGGGCCCCAGAGGCTATGAGAGCCATTACCAACTGCTTATTCATCCTAATACTCCCTAGTGGTTTTTGACCCAATCGGGTCTCGTCGTGCCTTAGAAATTCCAGTCAAACCCGACTTGGAAAGTGGTGCCCTTGTCGTAACGCTGAAAGACTTCACCGCCCTGGGTGTACTCAACTTCAGCATCCAAAAGATTTTCTATGCGAGCCTTGACGGTAGCTGCTTCGCTGATATCGAACCGGTAAACGAGATTTATCTCTCCACGAGGCTCGAGGTACACATCTGGGTTACCGAAGATGCCCACATCGGCGATAGATTCACCGTTATAGTTGACTAATAAGGTGACCTGATGACCGCCATCGAGATTGTCATAGCCCAGCACCAGATTAGTGGTGTACTCAGGCTGCCCCTGTAGCGCACGGGTGTCACCGTTTTGCAGGGTTACTTCCGACTCGATGTAGGCAGCGTTGAAGGACACGAACAGTGTGTTGTTGTAATCGGGGGTTAAGAGAAATTCACGTCGCCCCTCCACCTCGATGCCGTAAAGCTCTGCCGATTCGCTGTTCTGGAAAGTCCGTGAGTTGCCAGCAGTACCCGATGCGGGCTGAACCACTCGCTCGAGGGGGTCTTGCATGTCCTTGTAGAACACTGCCGCTGACACGCTGTCTTGCTCGTTGTCACCGAAGTACCACTCCCAGCGCAAGTCCGCGTTGAAAATATCGGACACAGTGAGATCGGGGTTACCGCGAACACGCACGTTAAACTCGTTGTCGAAGTAAACCGCGTTCGACGCCTCTTTGAAGTCTGGGCGCGCTACCGTCTGACTGACGGCAAAGCGCAGCTGTTGGTCTTCCGCATAGAACCAGTTGACACCCAAGGCTGGCAAAAGGCTGCCCTCGTCTACGATGCCCTGCACAGGGTTACCCGTGCTTAGATCGAAGGTGTCGGTCGTCTGATCGTACTGCTCGTA
>CBFHTF010000128.1:0-3546 GCA_965658685.1 Luminiphilus sp. | reverse complement strand
GTTGGATGTGTTAAACCAATATTTCTTATTTGTTTCTTTTTTGTGACAAACAACCCCCTCCGTCTGTCACAAAATATTCATAATGCTGTCCACTCTCTGACACGTAGGTCCCGCATTGTTGTGCGCTTGCGTACACCTCACCGCTACCAGTGTCCACTGCCGGAGACCCGCTATGATTAGCTTTCAAGAGATCCTCGAGAACAAGTATCCGGAGTTCGTAAAGCGTCATCGTCGTGTAGCTATCATTATGAGCCGCTTCCTAGGATTTCTTTTTTACGAGAAGCGCTTTCAGCAGTTCGAGCGCGACTACCCTCACCTGGAAGGCTTTGACTTCGTAGAGGCGGTCCTGCGCTACTTCGATTTCCATTTGCGATTGCGCGAGTTCGAGCGCGCTCGCATCCCCTCCAGTGGTCGCGTCGTCATTGTTGCAAATCACCCTATAGGCTCCCTCGATGGCCTCGGACTTTTAAACCTAGTGCGCCAAGTGCGCCCCGACGTCAAAGTCATTGCCAACGATATGTTGCTGGCGTTGGACCCGCTGCATCCAGTGCTACTGCCAGTCGATAACATGGGTGGCAACACGGCGCGCCAAAACTTGCGCAACATTAGAGCCCACCTGGAAAGCGAGGGCGCACTCATTATCTTCCCCGCCGGCGAAGTGTCGCGCTTTGGTCCCAGAGGCGTGAAGGACGGCCAGTGGCAGGCAGGTTTTGTAAAAATCGCTTCCTCTACCAAGGCACCGATCCTGCCAATTTTTGTGAAAGGTCGGAACTCCATTTTCTTCTATAGCCTGTCATTCCTTGCCAAGCCCTTATCAACCGCCTGGCTGGTGCGGGAAATGTTCAAGCAAAGTCACAACACCATCGATGCGCGAGTCGGTCAGCCGGTGCCCCACGAGGTTTACACCGCTAATGATTTCTCCGTCAAGAAAGTGGCGGTCATGTTCCGCAAGCACGTTTATCGTCTTGGCAAAGGTGGCAAACCACTCTTTCGCAGCGTCGAAACGGTGGCACCACCCGAATCACGGGAGCTACTGCGCAAGGAATTAGAGCTATGCGAACATCTCGGTGAGACCAACGATGGCAAGCACATATTCCTAGCACGCATGGCTGACGCGCCCTGCGTCATGCGCGAAATCGGACGCTTGCGGGAAATGACTTTCCGACTGGTGGGTGAAGGGTCGGGGATGCCGCGGGATATCGACCGCTTCGATCGAGACTACTTCCAACTGGTGTTGTGGGACAGCAGCAATCGAGAAATCGTAGGGGCCTATCGGATCGGCGATGCGGCCACCATCATGCAAAAGCGCGGCATCGAAGGTCTGTACACCCACTCACTCTTTGCATTTGATGACAGCATGAAGCCCTATTTGGAGCAAGGGCTGGAGCTTGGACGCAGCTGGGTACAACCCAAATACCAAACGCGCCACAGCCTCGACTACCTATGGTTCGGTATTGGCGCTTTCGTACAAAAGTACCCACGTTTTCGCTACCTATTTGGACCGGCTTCCATCAGCAGATTCTATGGTCAAAAAGCGATCGCTCGACTCGCCTACTATTACGCCACCTACTACAACCAAATGCAGTTGGGCGTTACACCCAGGAACCCCTTTGTCATACATGACAAAACACGCCAAGAGCTAGCTTTGGAATTTAGCGGCATCGACGCCGAGGAAGACTTCAAAACCCTGCGAGATACCCTGGCCGAGACGGGCCTACCCGTACCCACCCTGTACAAGCATTATTCGCAGGCGACCGAAGCTGACGGCGTTGAATTTACCGCCTTCAATATCGACCCCGAGTTCGGCGATTGTGTAGACGGATTCGTGCTGGCCGATTTGAATAAGCTGAAGCCGCGCAAGCGCAAGCGCTACCTGGGTGATGTTGCACCCACATCCGACGCTAATTGACGCACCCAAGCAGAGGATAGCCGTGATGGAGGCAATTCGGCCCGATGACCAAATCCACTGCCGTGCCATGTGGATCTCTGATGTGCACCTGGGCAGCACCCACAGCAAGGCCAAGCAGTTGCTGCAGCTGCTCGATCGGGTACATTGCGATCGCCTCTATTTAGTCGGCGATATTGTCGATCTTCTGGCCATGCGCCGCCGAGTGCATTGGCCGCAAGCCCACAATAAAGTGGTACGCCGACTCATGAAGTTGTCACGCCGCGACGTGGAAGTTATCTACATACCGGGTAACCATGACTACGCATTTCGCACCCTCTGTAATAACGAACTCGGCAACATAAAAATTCGCCGGAATTTAGTGCATCAGACCCTCACAGGCCAACGACTGTTGGTGACCCACGGTGATGAACTCGACTATGCCGTGCGCTACTCCAAGCTGAATCGCGTCATTGGTGATATTGCCTATGACACGCTCATGAGATTAAACCGCTGGGTAGATAAGCTTCGCGAGTGGCTGGGTAAACCCTATTGGTCATTGGCGAAGTGGGTTAAGAAAAACTCCAGTAAAGCCGAGAAAGCCATCGATGCCTATCAATTAGCCGCCATTAACATGGCGAAAGACAAGGGTTACGACGGTATTATCTGTGGTCACCTGCACTATCCCACCATTCGACGACAAGACGGTGTTCTGTACTGCAACGATGGTGACTGGGTTGAAAATTGTTCTGCACTTATCGAGGACGACAGCGGTAATTTGCGTCTCATTCGTGGTGAATCCCATCCAGAATCCATTAAACGCATGATTTTTATCGACGCAACGGATGAATTCACTAAAGGTATGCCCATCGGCGCAGCCCTGTAGTCTCGCGTGCCAACTGTTAGAAAACGCCGCTGAATCAACAGCTTTAAGTGGTACCAGCGAATCCCAATTTGTGACTTTATTACGTTTTTATGTCACAAGCTTCATTTAATAGAACAAATCGGTTTTCGACAGGGCCGCCTCGCTCTGGTTTATTGGTGATGTGGGTGCGATCTTTCGGAAGCACACCTTCCTACTAGACGCATCCCCTTTCCAATGGCAAGGAGAAACCGTTGATGAAGCGAAGTAAGCGTGACATGAAGCAGCGAGCCTTTGAACGTGGATACCAAATGGGACTGTCGGGGCGTTCCAGTGAGCTTTGCCCCCACAGCGCGGGTGAGCAGCGTATTAACTGGATGCAAGGCTGGCGCGAAGGTAGGACCGATCAGTGGGATGGTCTTAATGGGGCCACCTCCTGTCACAAGTTGTCTGGTTTCTAGCAGCGCCCGACGGCGTTTCATCCTTTACTTGGGTTTTTTGTCCAGCAAAGGAAACTAAAAAGGGGTTGTTTTTGTCACAGATGACACCATAGTGACCGGATAGATTCGGTGAGGTAATCCTGTGACAGCAACGCCCTTGCAACAACTCGAACAGTGGCTAGCCAGCCAAATCATTGGCCAGCACGATCTCATTCATAAATTGCTCATTGCCCTACTCGCCGACGGTCACTTGTTAGTAGAGGGTGCACCGGGTCTCGCCAAGACTCGCGCAATCAAGCAAATGTCTGAGGGTATCGAAGGAAGTTTTCACCGCATTCAATTCACGCCCGACCTACTAC
>CBFHTF010000127.1:0-3602 GCA_965658685.1 Luminiphilus sp. | reverse complement strand
CACCGGTGGTAACCCAAATGTTTGGTTGTCTAACTCCTATTCAAATGACGGCATCTCGAACGCTCAGTTCCAATTCCGTAACTTCGATGGTTCGCAAACGTTGTTGCCAGGTCTTCCCGATTCGGTAGCGCTCTCCGGTCAGGGTCGCCCCGGTTACGATGTGCCCCAGTCATTGGTTGATGATGTGGCGGCGGTGACAGACGCCGACGCCAACAACTCGTTCTTGGCACTGGTGGATCCCAACTACGAACAGCCTTCCGAATGGAAGTACTCGTTAGGTGCAACCTACGACTTCATGGACGGTTACATCTTTGATGTGGATTACCTCTACACACGCGGCCAGGATATGGCGTATTACGTCGATGTCTCGCAGCAATTGGTGGGAGTTACCGCAATTGGTCAGCCCATTTATGACTTCGCAGATGGTCGCGGTGAAGAGAACTACATGCTCACTAACTCGAACCAGAACCCAGAAGCTCATGTGTTCAGCGTGACCTTGCGCAAGTTCTTCGATAATGGCTTCGATGTGCAAGCGGGCTACGCTTACACTGACGCTGAGGATGTGAGTCCGATGACATCGTCAGTGGCGGGTTCAAACTTCAGCAACTTGTCGTTAAATTCCATCGTTGAGCCTGAAGCGGCTACTTCTAACTACGTCGTTCCCCACCGCTTCACCGCCAAAATTGGCTACCGCACGGAGCTGTTTGGTGACAACGAAACACGCATCAGCTTGCGCGCTTATGCCCAAGAGGGACAGCCTCAGAGCTACGTGATGGGCTCGCAGGACCTAGAGGGTGATGGCTTCTTTGGACGTCACTTACTGTACGTACCGACGGGTGCCGATGATCCAAATGTTGTCATTGCCGACACCTTCGATTACGCCGCTTTTGAGGCATGGCGTCAGGGTGAAGGCCTGGGTACCGGTCTGCAGCGACGCAACGATCAGCACGCCAAGTGGAGCTACCGTCTTGACCTGCGTATCGATCAAGAAGTCCCTTTATACGACGACATCAAGGGTCTGTTTTACGTGAAGATCTTCAACCTAACCAACTTGCTGAACAGCGATTGGGGCAAGGATAACCGGGCTCAGTTCTTTTCAGTGCAGGTGGTTGATTCTTCCGTTGATGAACAGGGTCGTTACGTGTTCGAGGAGTTCACCGAGCGCGATATCAACGACCTCAACGAGATTGGCTCTTTGTGGGAAGCACGTATGGGTTTCTCAGTACGCTTCTAAAACGTAGTAGCGAAGCATACACAGGGCGCCTACGGGCGCCCTTTTTTTTATATTCCCGTCACAACACCGTACAATCGCCAACCTTTAAATCGTCCGCATCTGCGGTGTCATTATTTGGTTGGAACCTCTGCAGTTATGTCGCCATTAATCAATCAGCTCGCACAAGAACTCGCTGTCCCTATTCGCTATATTGAAGCAACAGTTGCCCTTTTGGATGGAGGTGCCACAGTGCCTTTTGTTGCCCGCTACCGGAAGGAGGTGACCGGTGGTTTAGATGACACTCAGTTACGTACCCTTGAGCAGCGTTTGGGTTATCTGCGTGAGCTAGATGATCGTCGGGGCGTCATTCTCAACAGTATTCGAGAGCAGGGTAAGCTCACCGACGAGCTCGAGGCTAAGTTGTTAGCAGCAGATAGCAAGAGCCGGCTTGAAGACTTGTATCTGCCCTATAAACCCAAGCGACGTACCAAAGGCCAAATAGCCATTGAGGCGGGTTTGGAGCCGTTGGCGGGTAGCTTATTTGAAAACCCCGATCAAGTTCCTGAGGTGGTGGCAGAAAGCTATGTTGACCCTGAAGCAGGCGTAACAACGGTTAAAGAAGCCCTTGATGGCGCACGTTACATTCTTATGGAGCGGTTTGCTGAAGACGCTGATCTCATTGCGCGGTTGCGCACCATGTTATGGCAAGACGGTGAACTCGTCGCCGCTGTCGTGGCGGGCAAAGAGAGTGAGGGGCAGAAGTTCAGCGATTATTTTGAGCATCGCGAGCGTTTATCGACGACCCCTTCCCATCGCGCATTGGCCATGTTTCGTGGGCGTAGTGAGGGTGTGTTGAATCTCCGCATTGAATTGCCCGGGGAGGCTGAGGCTGACACGCACCCCGCAGAGGGTGTGGTAGCGCGCCATATTGGACTTGAGTACGTGGGGCGCGCCGCAGAACGCTGGCTTTCGGAGGTTGTACGCTGGACTTGGAAGATAAAGTTGTATCTTCACTTGGAGCTTGATCTTTTGGGGCAGCTTCGAGAACAGGCCGAAGCCGGTGCTATAGGCGTTTTTGCAGTTAATTTGAAGGATTTACTGTTGGCGGCACCTGCTGGTCCTAGAGCCACCATTGGTCTCGATCCAGGGCTGCGTACCGGGGTCAAAGTGGCAGTGATTGATGCTACTGGTAAGGTGGTGGATTACACCACTATTTACCCGACAGCACCCCAGCGCAAAGTCGCTGAAGCGGAGGCGGTGTTGTTGGCGCTCATCGATAAGCACAACGTTGAGCTCATTGCTGTCGGCAACGGTACAGCCAGTCGTGAGACTGAAAAGTTCGTTGTCGATATGCTCAAACAACATGCGCGGCACAAGGTAACGAGCGTGATGGTCAACGAGTCGGGTGCCTCTATCTACTCTGCATCTGCTTACGCTGCGCAGGAGCTGCCCGATCTTGATGTGACGATCCGAGGGGCAGTATCCATTGCGCGTCGATTGCAGGACCCTCTTGCGGAGCTAGTGAAAATCGAGCCAAAGTCGATAGGTGTCGGTCAGTACCAGCATGATGTTTCGCAAGTGGCGCTTTCACGTTCCCTCGATGCGGTCATTGAAGACTGTGTGAATGCCGTAGGTGTCGATGTGAATACGGCATCGAGTGCTTTGCTCAGTCGCGTATCGGGACTGACAACGGCGACGGCTGCCAATATGGTCAGTTATCGAGAACAGCACGGTATGTTTCGCAGTCGTGACGACCTACGCGCCGTGCCGCGTATTGGTGACAAAACCTTTGAGCAAGCCGCGGGGTTTCTGCGGGTAATGAACGGCAGCAATCCCCTCGATAGATCGGCTGTACACCCAGAGTCCTATCCAGTCGTCGATCAAATCGCCACACAGCTAAATTGTGAACCTCACACGCTTTTGGGCAATTCCGCTTCCTTAGCAAGGGTTAAGCCCGAGCAGTTGGTGACCGAAGCCATTGGCTTACCGACTATTACCGATATTTTAAGTGAGCTTGAAAAGCCTGGTAGAGACCCCCGACCCGAATTCAAAACCGCCCGTTTTAAAGAGGGTATTGAAAAACTGTCGGACCTGCAGCCTGATATGGTGCTCGAAGGTGTGGTCACGAATGTCACCAACTTTGGCGCCTTCGTTGATATTGGTGTGCATCAAGATGGCCTGGTACATATTTCGGCGCTGGCAAATCGCTTTGTGAAAGACCCTCGCGATGTGGTGAAGGCTGGCGACATTGTACGAGTCAAGGTCATGGAAGTGGATGTACAGCGAAAGCGCGTCGGTCTGACGATGCGCCTAGAAGATAGCGCGGAAACTCAGAGAGCAAGCAGTGTAAAGGCTGGCGAAGATCGATCTGGCAAGGGTGGCGAGCGCC
>CBFHTF010000126.1:0-3611 GCA_965658685.1 Luminiphilus sp. | reverse complement strand
CGACGATCTCTACGCCTTAGGCCTAGTTGCTTTTCAGTTACTCGGCGGTGAGCACCCCTATCAGGGCAAAAATGCACTGGAAGCGTGGGAACAAAAGTTATCGCCACTGACCATGACGGCTTTACCCAGATGCCAGCGCTTGGCTGTTGGGCGGGCAATTCGGTTACCTCGAGATAAACGCACTCAGTCGGTCGATCAATTTTTATCCCAGTTTAGTGGGCGTAATCAACGATATCGTCGCATCGCAGCCGCTGCTCTGGTGATGGCGCTGGGGATTGGCTATTTAGCTTATGAGGAAGGCGCCAATCTACAGCCTGCAATACCCTTCGACGAACTCCCTGTCGCTGTGCAGGCCAATATCGTTAAGCGCCTAGAGACTGGTCAGTTATCGGCGCAAATTGGCGATTGGGATGGCGCATCAAGGCATTATCTTGCCGCTTATGACCTTCATCCCCGGAACCCTGATGCCGAGGCGGGCCTTGATCTTGTGGCGAGAGAGATAGCGGCGCAGGCGACAAAGGCAGAGACTCGACGGGAGCGGCAGTATTTCCTCGATCTAATCGCCGATCACGAAGATCACCCTTATCTAGGGCAGCATGCAGCCTTGCAGCAAGCGCGTGAAGATCTGCTTAAAGCCCTTTAGCGTTCAATAATATCGCTGAGTATGTCGGACCAATCCCGAGCCCAGCAACAGACGTGATCATAGAGTGGGAAGGTGCGAAAGTGCTCTTGTGGAAAGCGTGCTGAATAGGCTTCTGCATGTCGCAAAGGTACGATTCCATCGCGACCACCCACGAGGTGTAAATAGCGCGTTGTGTTCGAGGCGCCACCTACTCGATGATGTTTTGCAGGATCAAACGATGCCTCGGGCACTGATGCGCCACGCGCACTGGCCCAAGCCGCCACATCAAGTGGTGCGGCCAGGGTAATGACCTCAGTCACATTGGTCAGCCGATCTGAGAGCAGCACGGCTAAGGTACCGCCACCGGAATAACCGATAAGGCGAACACGTTCATACCCAGTATGACTAAGCAGTTGTTGGATGACTTCGGTCATCGCGGTCAATACCGATTCACCATAACGGCCGCTCTGCCAAAGGTGGGGGGCACAGCCCGGATGCCCTAGTGCTAGTTGATAGCAAGGCCGTCCGACTACCCAAGACCCTGGGTCTTTTGCCGCGAGGCGCTGAGCTAAAGGGTTTAGTGAGCTTGGGTCTGATTGTGATCCCGGATTGCCATCGCCTCCGATGTAAAGGGTTAAAAGCGAGCCCGATGGCTGCTCTCTTTGGGGGCTGCCCAACCCGATAAGTGGGTTGCCGCCCTCCTCTAAAACATGGTTGCTGGCTACAAGTGCCCATTCGTTTGTTGCAGTAACGCCAAGTGGCGTGCAGCCATTGATGATGGCTGTGAAGAACACAGCGCATAATGTGGCCAAGGCGGCATAGGGCCAACGCGTCAGTCCTATATTCATAAAAGATGCTTGCAATTCATCGGATTCTCACTACATTGTGTGCAGCAAAGGTTAACAGTGCTTGGACAGGTAAAGGCTGCATGTTAGTTATACCCACTGCTTTTAGGCGATTGTTTGTAGTCCCTTTGGTACTGTTATTCGCCTGTGCCGCACCCTCCCCGACCCCTTCAATTCCCGATTCAGCGACGGTCGATGACTTGTATATCGTTGACTGCCTGTTACCTGGTCAACTGCGTGCATTAGGTAATACCACTTACATGACGCCGCGTCGGCCAGTGCGCACCACGGTGGCCGATTGTCGAATTAGAGGTGGTGAATACACAGCTTACGATCGTGCCGACTATAAAACGGCGTTAAAAATCTGGTTGCCGGCTGCAGAGCGGGGCGAGCCTGAGGCACAGAATACCGTAGGAGAAATTTTTGAGCAGGGCCTTGGTACTGAGCCTAACCCAACGCTCGCTGCTGTTTGGTATCGGCGCGCTGCGCAGCAGGGCTTCAAGGCGGCACAGGCCAATCTGGCTACGCTCTATGAGACCGGGAGGGGTGTGCCACAAGATCGTGTTGAGGCCATGAACTGGTACCGCAAAGCCTGGGGTATTAGCGATGATGAGCTCGTACTCAAGTCATCAAGCCAGGCAGAGCTGGTCGCGGTAGCAGCCGAAAATGCACGTCTTACCAACGAAGTTGTCACCGCTCGGTCTGCTGCCGAGGCTGCCGATCTGGCGGCTTCTGCAGCTGAGTTGGCGCGTCAGCAGGCGGCTCAGTCACTCGCTTCAACCGCTGAATCCCTCGAGCGGCTGCAAGAGGAGCGCGAGACCTTGGCCGCTCGTGTTGAGGAACTCTCGTCGCAGACGGCGCCGCCCGGAACGGGTATCGAAGCGCAGCAAAAGCCATCAACCTCCATGCCCGTTGAGCTGCCTCAAACCTCGAGTTTGCCAGCCGATTGGCCCGTTACTGAAATGGCCCAATCCCCCGGTGAGCCGGTTGATAGGGTGGCTTCGGGGAAAAACTTTGGACGTTATTTTGCGTTGCTGGTGGGCAACAGTAATTATCAGTTCCTCGATGACTTGGGCACGCCAGTGTCCGATATTGCCAGAGTCGCTGAAGTCCTTGAGGTGCGCTACGGGTTTCAGGTTCGTATGATTAAGAACGCCGATAACACATCAGTGTTGCGTGCCCTCAATGCCTTATATGAAGAACTTGGTCCCGAGGATAACCTGCTTATTTATTACGCCGGGCACGGCAATCGACGTGCCAATGGCGAATATCAGTCTGGCTATTGGTTACCCGTCAATGCTGAGCCGGCACCCAACGACACCTATTGGGTGCCTACCGAACAAATAGGGGCACATCTGGCACGTATTCAAGCCAAGCGCGCGCTCGTGATTGCCGATTCGGCGTTCGCTGGGCTCCTCTCCGATAATCCTGCCTTTTTCATGGTGCGGGACCCATCGGTACTCAATAGCGAAGCTTACATTAACCTACGGTTCCCCAATCGTGCGCGGCTACTGATGACTTCCGGTGTTGATAGACCCCTTGAAATCTTGCCCGATCGTAATAATTCCGTGTTCGCCGACGCACTCATAGAAACCTTAGAGCGTAATCAGGGGGTCATTACAGCACCTGCACTCTATGCCAGTGTCATTGGAGCGCTTGAATCGAGACGTCCCGATCTTGATCCGGAATTCAAAGCCATCAAGCGTGCAGGTGATGAGGTAGGCGATTTTTTCTTCGTAGCGAGGCCCAACCCATGAAGCGAAGTTTGTCCAGGACAATTCATTTATATGCTGTACTTTCTGTTGCCTCTTTGATTTTGGCGTTTGCGGCTGCCACCAGCGCTCAAATATTAGAAGCTGATTCTGATGCTGACGGCGTACCAGATAGCTCTGATGATTGTCCCAGCACCCCTAGCATTGAGTTGGCGGATGAATTCGGTTGTGGTGATTCACAGGTATTTATATTGACCGGTGATTTGTTGGGTGACGGTAATGGCCGCATTCAAGACCCCGAAGACCCCAGCAACTTTTGTGAAACTAACGGCCCTGAATGCGTGAAACGTGTAAATCCCGAGGGTCTAGTAAGTATTGAGGCGGTAGCTGATCAAGACTCAGAGTTTGCAGGCTGGGGTGGTTTATGTGCGG
>CBFHTF010000125.1:0-3684 GCA_965658685.1 Luminiphilus sp. | reverse complement strand
TTGATTGTCTGCAGACGGCAGCACTTGGTAGCCACGACACGGTGATATTGCAAAGGCATATCGACACCGTAGAAGATCCAGCCAATCGCATACTCAGTGTCTGCTTCACATCGGGCACTACCGGTACACCAAAGGGGGTGCCGCGCTCGGCCAATATGTGGCTGGCGAGTGCCCAGGCGACGGCCACTGCGGGTGACTATCGGTTTGGTGAGCGTCTTCTTAACCCTTTCCCCTTAGTCAACATGGCAGCCATAGCCGGCTTTCTATTCGCTGGTATAGAGCGCGGTTGCACGCTGGTTCTGCATCACCCCTTGGATCCCGCCCTGTACTTGGAGCAACTCCAAGCCGAGGCCATCCAATTTACTATTGCGCCTCCGGCACTACTCAATCAGTTAGCCGATAAGAGAGCCCTTTGGGAAAGCTATGATTTCAGTGCTTTGCGGGCAGTGGGATCAGGCTCGGCGCCACTTTCACCCTCGATGATTCGTACCTTCGAAGAGGTCTATGGCAAGCCTGTCATCAATTTTTATGGCTCTAACGAGGGCTTATCTCTGTTCGCCACGCCAGCTTCGGTTCCAGATGCTTCACTAAGAGCTGGCCATTTTCCCCGTTTGGGTACAGCCGATACGGATTGGCCCGAGGCAATTGCACGCGGTATGCACAGCAAGGTGATTGCCCCTGAGTCTGGCGATGAACTCACTGAGGCGGGCGCTGTTGGTGAGCTGTGTTTTGCCGGCCCCACGATTTTCGATGGCTATTTGGGTACCGATAACACCCAGGTATTTACCCGCGATGGCTATTTCAGAAGTGGTGATTTGGTGGAGATCGCCGGCACACCTCCACGTTATTACCGCATTGTTGGTCGTCTCAAAGACATTATTAATCGCGGTGGTATGAAAATTTCTGCGCTGGAACTCGACACCGCCATTGAGAGTCATCCGGAGATCCGAGAGGCGGCCGTTTGTGCTTATCCCGATTCGACATTGGGTGAAAAAGTCTGCGCCTGTATTGTGCCCGCCGAGCCCGGTCATCCGTTGGACCTCACTGCTTTGAATCGCTATTTAAATGACCAAGGCTTTGCAAGCTTTAAACAGCCCGAGCGTCTGTTGATTCTCGATGCCCTGCCCCGTAATCCCATGGGTAAAGTGGTGCGTGGTGAATTGCAGCAGCGCCTTATGAGCACGGGTGACAGCACAGGAGGCTCAGCGCCATGACAGCACCTATTTATATTCTCGGCGGCAGCCAGACGGATTTTTCTCTCAACTGGGCCCGAGAGGGGCTTGGTGTCTTTGATCTTTTTGCGACCGCATTGCAGGAGGCCGTTGCGGATGCTTGCATTCAACCCGACGCCATTGAAGTGGGTCATGTCGGCAACTTTGTCGGCGATTTATTTGCTCACCAGGGTTTGCTGGGAGGGTTCTTTGCCGAGGTGTTTCCAGAGTTAATCGGTATACCTACTTCGCGTCACGAGGCTGCCTGTGCGTCGGGCTCCATGGCCATCTTAGCCGCTATGCGCGATCTTGAGGCGGGACACTATGACGTTGCCTGTGTGCTGGGTCTTGAGTTGATGCGTAACGTGGATGGACGTACCGGCGCAGCGTATTTGGGCGCGGCTGCATGGCACGGTAAAGAAGCCACAGATTGTCAGTTTCCCTGGCCATTTCTCTTTAACGACATTACGGAGGCCTATGATCAGCGCTATGGTCTGAACGAAGACCACCTTACGGCTATCGCCAAAACCAACTTTGCCAATGCTAAAAAAAATCCCCTGGCCCAGACCCGTAGCTGGCAGTTTCCCGACGGTGCATTCAGCAATGATGCAGGCTTGAACCCCGCTATAGAGGGTCGTGTACGAAAGTTTGACTGCGGACAAATTACTGACGGCGCTGCTTGTCTGATTCTTGCGAATGAACGCGGTGCCCGACGATTGGGTGCCACCGTCAATGAGTTAGCATGCATAAAAGGTTGGGGCCATCGATCGGGCCCCATCAGTTTAAGTAGCAAATTAGCGCATTCCCAAGGTCAACCATTACTACTGCCCCATGCGGCGCAAACGCTCACAGATGCTAGGCAGCGTGCCGGGTTCCATAGTATTGACGATCTGGATGGATTAGAGACCCATGATTGCTTCACCGTTACTGAGTACCTTGCAATCGATCACTGCGGGCTAACAGCCCCTGGTAAGAGTTGGCAGGCGATTGAAGAGGGTCGTATAACGCTAGACGGCAGCTTTCCAATTAACCCTAGCGGCGGGCTTATTGGGTTGGGTCATCCGGTGGGTGCTACAGGTGTGCGCATGGTGCTGGATTGCGCTCGGCAGGTAACGGGCTGCGCCGGCGACTATCAAATAGCCGGTGCCAAAAATATGCTGACCTTTAATCTCGGTGGCAGTGCCACTACCTGCGCAAGTTTTGTCGTAGGGGTCAGCCAATGATGCCAATCTTCTTTGGGGTAAGTAGTTAAAAGATTCCACCTAGAGCAATTCTGATCAAACCGGACGACAAATCAGTCCAGATGGCACGTGAGTAGCATGTGGAAAAAAGGCCGCCCATGGGCGGCCATAGTTAAGCTTGTACCCTTAGAAGCGGTAGTTGCCCTGCAACGCATAGGTAGCGGGGCGGTCGAGGAATTTATAATAGGAAATACCTGTGCCTCCGGTTAACGAACCCGCTAACGGTGTTTCCCCGCCGTAGGTCACGATATCTTCATCGGATAAGTTCTTACCGATAAAGGCGATTTCCCACTTCCCATCAGCCGGCCCAAAACCAACACGCAGGTTGTGGGTTACAAAAGCATCCTGCTCACTGCGTGGATCCAGTGTCGGATTGAAGAGGTAGCTATCCGAGTAGTTGGCGTCGTACACCGAGCGCAATTGCATGTCACCCAGTGGCAATACCCACTCGAGTGAAATACCTCCTGTAAATTCCGGTGTGTACTCTTTGCGCTTTCCACTGGCGTCGTAGGTTGACGGTCCAAATTGTGGATTCGGGCCATCGGCGGTATTCACACGATCGGCCTCGCCGAATACGTTTTGCGCCATACCGAAGTAGACTTGGTTATTTGGAAACTCTTTGTATTCAAAATCGAGGTACGCGAAGTTAGCAGATAGCGTCCATCCCTCGTTAATAAGCCATCGGCCGTCTGCTTCAAAGCCGCTGATCTCGGCTTTACCTGCGTTGGCAACGTTAAAGCCAAGTACGCCGTCGAACTGTGAGGTCTGGAGATCTTCATATTCGGTGAAGAACATCGCCACGTTGATTTCGGCGGTCTGACCAATGCCCGCCTTAATGCCAATCTCGTAGTTGGTGGCTTTTTCATCCTCGAACTCGAAAACGCCGACAAGATCCTGCGCTACCGTCCCGCTGCTGCTATCCAGTCGGGCGGCATTAACGACAGCTGGATCGGGGTGGGCATTCGAGCGAATGTCGAAACCACCGGCTTTGAAACCTTCAACATAGGTCGCATACACCATCGTGCTGTCATTGACGTCGTACTGGAAAGTGATTTGGGGCGTGAATTGCGACTCGTCGCGACTGCCGTTAATCTGCTCGTAGGGTTCAATATTGAACCCTGCGAACAAGGGGTTCAAACCAAACAGAATGTTCGGTGTCTGACCCGATGGATCGGTGGCAGGAAAGCCCACTTCTGTGGCTTCGGGCCCGGCAAAATGCTGCTGACGCTTGG
>CBFHTF010000124.1:0-3716 GCA_965658685.1 Luminiphilus sp. | reverse complement strand
GAAACAATTTTCTGGGCAACAACCAGAGAGTCACCAGGCTCCGGTACATAGCCTGACCGCTCAGCCGCATGAACCAGCAATTCAGGAAGACTATCGCCTGCCTGAACCATTGGTATGTCCTGCAAAACCCCCAGCTGCATAACGAGTTGATCTCAACCGATCAATCGATACCTGTGATCTTGATGCCCGCGTAGGTTTTATATTGCTTATTAATGTTAAGAGGATAGAGGTAAGCGCTTCGGCTGCAGCGGCGTTGTTGATTAGGCCAGCATGGTAACCAGCCACGTTGATATCCGCCAAGATATCGATGACCGTCTGTCGTGCACTCTTCTCATTGCCGGTGACGAGGACATCGCAGTCGATTGGGTCATCGGAGTTTAAGTGATGCGCCGCAACGTTTTGTAACGCGCTCACCACGTGCACAGCCTCACCCAATATCGCTTGGGCAATCTGCCCCGCACTGCCCTCAGGAGGAAGTTGTACGCGCGCTACTTTGGGTGGCATCAGGGGCACGGTCACGTCCACCACCACCTTGCCCGGGACGGCGTCCTTGATAGATTCGAGGGTGGCAGCGTGGGCGGAGAACGGCACGGTGACAAATACGATATCGGATTCTGTGGCTGCTGCAACGTTATCGCGCGCGGCCAGCACCAGCAATCCTTGGTCACCGTTCTGCTCGAGAATTTCTTTGCATGCCGCCTCCGCGGCTTCAGGTTTGCGTGAGCCGATGAGTACACTGTAACCCGCTTTTGCCAATCGTTTGGCTAGACCCGAACCCAATGCCCCGGTGCCACCAACAATTCCCACACTCGGTTTTGCGTTTGTTTCCACAAAAGACTCCTTGTTTTAGAGTTTTAATTACATTCAGGCGGCTTATCGTGGGTGCAGTTGTTGACTACATCCATCACTGACGGGAGGGAGCGGTGAGCAGCGTACACGACGCCGTCTTCCGTCAGATTTTGAAGCTTAGCCGAAATCAGCTAAAGCACCAGCTGCGACGGGACTTACAGTGCTGGAGCATGACATTTTCTGTTGTGCTCTGCGTCGCTTCGTCGCCTTTGCTTTTGGCCCTCAATACATGAAAGCGTTGACGCTGCGCCGAGAATAGCTGAACTTACTTGCGTCCAGCAAGTTTCTTGTTCATGATCTTTACAGAGAATTTAGGCGGCATCACATTGGGAGCTCGGGCAGCTTGCATTACTCTCGACATTAACCGCCTGTCGATAATACTAACTAAGGAGCGACGCCATGCAAAAAAACCAAGAAGTAGATTTTGACGCTATCGTCGTGGGCGCTGGCTTTGCCGGCGTTTCACTCATCCACTACCTCGGCGAGGCCGGTCTGTCAGTCAAGGTATTCGATCGCGCGCCCGATATTGGTGGAACGTGGGCTTGGAACAAATATCCAGGCGCAGCCACCGACAGCGAAGGCTATTACTACTGCCTGACTTTTTCCAAGGAAGTCCTACAAGAGTGGACTTGGTCTAGCCGTTATCCGGGCTGGAAAGAGACCCAGGCGTACATTCGGTTCGTAGCGGATAAGTTCAACATGTGGCCCCATATTCAGTTCGATACCGAGGTGGCGAGAGCGGAATACCAAGATAACGGTACTTGGCTCATTACCACGGGTGACGGCAAAACCTACACCTGTCGTTATTTCATTAGCGCTATGGGCATGATCTCGGAACCGCAGATTCCTCGTATTCAGGGAATGGATAGTTTTAAAGGCCCCCTATTCCACTCGTCGCGCTGGCCCGAAGCTCTTGAGTGGAAAGGTAAGCGCATCGGCCTCATTGGCGCCGGCGCAACCACTGTACAAATGCTCCCCGAGCTTGCCAAAGCCGGCTGTGATATCACGGTATTTCAACGCACACCCAATTTCGTGATGCCAGCTATGCAGAAACCGATGACTCCGGAGTGGGAAAAGGAGATCAAAGAAAATTACGATGCCATTATCGCGAAGTGTCGAAATCACGTGTTCGGCATGGCTTTTAACCCGCCCTCGGGCCGGACAGTGGCGGACAGCACACCGGAAGAGGTTCGGCAAGTTTTCGAAGAAAACTGGCACGGCAGTTTTCGCTGGGTGTTTGAAACCTTTGACGACCTGCTCGCCTCACCAGAATCGAATCAGGCGGCCGCTGACTTCATCATCGAAAAAATGATTCAGGCGAAGGTAGAAGACCCTGAAATCGCAGAACTCCTCACGCCCAAAGGCTATCCTTTATTTGCCAAACGTCCGCCGCTTGATCACGGCTATTACGAGTGCTTCAATCGAGACAATGTGCATTTGGTCGACATCAAAGACCGAGAGCCCATCGCAGCTATTACCGAGTCTGGTGTGCGCACGTCCAAAAAAGATTATGAATTCGATATCATCGTACTTGCGACTGGCTTTAAAGCATACACCGGCGCACTTGAGGCTATCGACATTGTGGGCGAAAAAGGCAGAGTACTGCGCGACAAGTGGCAGGATCAATCTAGCTCCATCATGGGCGTTGCTGTTTCGGGATACCCCAACTTCTTTATGGTGACAGGCCCGCAGGCACCGTTTGCCAACCTTCCGACATCGATCGAGCAAAATGCTCAGTGGATAGCTGACTGCATCAAAAAGATGCAAAAGGAAAGTAAAAAAGTGTTCTACCCTAGCCAGCAAGCTGAAGATGAGTGGACCGCGCACACTGCCGAGATTCATGAACAGACACTCATGGCAGAGGGAGACAAGGTTAACTCCTGGATGATGGGTGCGAACCGGGAAGACCGTAATCCTAGGGTTCTTATTTACTTTGGCGGAGCAAATGTCTACTACGACAAACTCAAAGACTCGGCGGAGAATGGTTTCCCTGAACTCAAGTTCGCCGATGACGCAGCCTGATACATCAGCTGTTGATGCTGCTTACGCCGCCTCAGGGCGGCTTTTTTATGCTGGAATAACTGGCCATGAATTTTCAATTGAGCGAAGAGTACAGTCTATTCAGGGGCACCGTACGCAACTGGGTGGAAAAAGAGTGCCCCAAAGACTGGTGTCGCGAACTCGAACGTCAGGAGCATATTTACCCTCACACGTTATGGAAAAAACTAAGCGAGTCCGGCTTCAACGGCATCGGCATTGATGAGGCCTATGGCGGCTTGGGCGGTGATATTGTTATTCAGGCACTGTTCATGCGCGAGTTTGCGCGCCATGCAGCCGGGCTGTGCTGGATCTGGGGTGTGACCTCGTTTTCCGGCAGCAAATCCGTTGGCTACTACGGCACTGAACAGCAAAAACAGTACTTTCTGCCACGCATGGCGAAAGGTGAGATCCGCACGGCCATGGCCTTTACCGAACCCGCGGGTGG
Source organism: Luminiphilus sp. (assembly GCA_965658685.1). GTDB lineage: Bacteria > Pseudomonadota > Gammaproteobacteria > Pseudomonadales > Halieaceae > Luminiphilus. Next base: position 382 of record CBFHTF010000124.1, on the reverse strand, counting down.
CACCGATCTGCTCGGCGCCCTGCATACCACCGCCAAGCGCGGAGATAATGGCTGGATCATCAACGGTGAAAAAGTCTGGAGTACGACAGCCGATAACGCCGACTATTTATTGGTTATTGCGCGTACCAGCCCACCGGTGGAACGTAAGACTGAAGGCGTATCGATTTTCTTGGTACCCAGCGACGAGCAGGGCATAACCATTACACCGCTGCCTAAACTGGGCATGCGCTGCTTATCTTCTTGTCAAATTCAACTCAACGATGTGATTGTACCCGATTCACTAATGCTTGGGACGGAAGGCAAAGCCTGGAAGGACACTACCCAAACCCTAAACAACGAACGGATTATGAACGCCGCCGCCTGTGTCGGAATGCTCGACGGA
>CBFHTF010000123.1:0-3739 GCA_965658685.1 Luminiphilus sp. | reverse complement strand
GTCGTGGCAGATGCGATCGATCTCGCCAGTGGTCATGCCCACTTCTACTTGCGGTGTAATCATCTCGAGTACTTCGGCGGCGAGGCGCCCAGCAATACGCATGCCTTCAATTTGCTCGGGGGTCTTGGGGGTAACTGTCATTGACTCTACTTGGGGGAAGTGAATTTAGGCGACCTAGTTTACCGAATTCCGGTGCTGCTGTCTTTGGGGGTTTAATTGGTTGGGGCATTGTGCTATAACGCGCGCCTCGCTGGCTGGGCCGGCGACGCCACCTTAGGCATGTCTCTAAATGAGCCAGCGGTCGGTGGTGCTAAATGACACACGTCTATCAAATAACTGCAGGCCGGGTGCTGGGAAACTGGTTGGTCTTGCGGGATAGGCGGAGGCCAAAACCCAAACCTACAAGGATTGAAAATGACGCAAGTAAGTATGCGTGAGCTGCTGCAAGCAGGCGCTCACTTCGGACACCAGACACGCTTCTGGAACCCCAAGATGGACCAATACATCTTTGGGGCTCGTAACAAAATCCACATCATCAACCTCGAGCACACAGTACCTGCTTTTAACGAAGCGTTGGCTCAAGTGCAGCGGTTGGCGGGCAGCAAGAATCAGATTTTGTTTGTAGGCACCAAACGTGCCGCGGGTAAGATCATTCAGGAGCATGCTATTCGCAGTGGGATGCCTTACGTCAGTCACCGATGGCTCGGTGGGATGCTGACCAACTATAAGACAGTGCGTGCATCTATTAAGCGCCTGCGCGAGTTGGAAGAGCAAGAGCGCGATGGCACGTTTGCAAAGCTGACCAAGAAAGAAGCCCTCATGCGTACCCGCAGTAAAGAGAAGCTTGAGCGCTCTGTGGGTGGTATTGCCGATATGGCAGGCTTGCCCGACGCGTTGTTTGTCATTGATGTCGATCATGAGCGTATTGCGATCACCGAAGCGAACAAGCTAGGCATTCCAGTCATTGGAATTGTTGATACCAACTCCAACCCCGATGGTGTCGATTATGTAATTCCTGGCAATGACGATGCCATCCGAGCTATTCGTCTCTATGTCAAAGCGGTTGCCGATGCCGTCATTGCTGGTAAGGCTAACGGCGGAGACTTCGGTGCAGCCGATGAATTCGTGCCCGCTGAAGAAGATCAGGGCGAAGCGCCCGAGGCCGCAGCCGAGGCCTGATTCCAACGCCGCGCTTAGCGCGGCGTTTTTACATTCGCAACGTTGTCATAGGGGCGCGCTAAGCTAAGGCCCCAACCCCAGTTTGTGGCCGCCAACCATGCGGTCGTAGCTTTTCTATTAGACCCGTGCCCGCCTTGGGCCACCAATGAGGAAGGAGAATTATGTCTGCATCACTGGTAAAAGAGCTTCGCGAACGCACTGGCTTAGGCCTGCTCGAGTGCAAAAAAGCACTCGCGGCTGCTGGTGGCGATGTCGATGTGGCAATTGAGGAATTGCGCAAGTCTAGTGGTATGAAAGCCGCTAAGAAGGCGGGTCGTACCGCTGCCGATGGTGTTGTATCGCTGCGTATTGCCGAGGACGGCAGCTACGGTGTGTTGGTAGAAGTCAACAGTGAAACCGATTTCGTGGCTCGTGATGACAACTTTATCGCATTCGTCGAGCAGGTAGTTACCAAGGCTTACGACGCTAAAAGTGACGACGTCGACGCCATAAAGGGTGGCGACATTGAAGAGGCGCGCCAGGCACTGGTCCAGAAAATTGGTGAAAATATTGGCGTCCGTCGTGCTTCGCTGGTCACGGCTGATAGCGGCGTCGTTGGTGGTTATGTGCACGGTAACCACCGAATTGCGGTATTGGTTGAGCTCAAAGGTGGCGATCAAGACTTGGCACGTGATGTTGCCATGCATGTCGCTGCGGTTAACCCACAAGTGGTATCTCCCGAGCACATGCCTGAGGAACTCATCACGAAAGAGCGTGAGATTTTCACCGCGCAAGCCCAGGAGTCAGGTAAACCGGCTGAGATCATTGAAAAAATGATCGATGGCCGCATTCGCAAATTTTTGTCCGAGAATAGTCTTACGGAACAACCTTTTGTGAAAGATCCTGACACAACCGTGGGCAAGTTAGTTAAAGCAGCGGGCGCCGACATCGTATCTTTCAGCCGATTTGAAGTCGGTGAAGGTATTGAGGTCGAAAAAGTTGATTTTGCTGATGAGGTTGCCGCGCAACTCAAGGGCTAATCACCCTCGTCATTGAGAAAACGGGGCACATGGCCCCGTTTTTTTTGCGGTAACTTTGCGCTCTCGCTGGGGCCAGTTCCTCTGTAAACTATGGCCTATTAGAGCGTGTTGTTCGGTATTATGGATGGTTTGTTGAGGAGGCTGACGGTGGCGAGCGAGAAAGTTTACAAGCGGATACTGCTAAAACTCAGCGGTGAAGCCCTTACAGGCGACGAAGCCTTTGGCATCGACCCGAAGGTGCTCGATCACTTGGCGCTTGAAATCGGTCAGCTAGTGGGTATTGGCGTGCAGATTGGTCTTGTGGTGGGCGGAGGTAATCTGTTCCGTGGTAAGGCGTTACAGGCCGCGGGTCTCGATCGCGTCACCGGGGATCACATGGGCATGTTGGCCACGGTGATGAACGCGCTGGCACTCAGAGACGCTCTCGAACGCTCAAACATTGCAACGCAGGTGATGTCGGCTATTCCGATGAGTGGTGTTGTCGACCATTACGATCGTCGCAAGGCAATCCGAGCTCTCAGTAATGGCGACGTTGTCATTTTTGCAGCGGGCACCGGTAACCCCTTCTTTACCACTGATTCATCCGCCTGTTTGCGCGGTATCGAGGTAGAGGCCGACCTGGTGCTGAAAGCGACCAAAGTCGACGGTGTCTACAGCGCCGATCCAATGAAAGACAGCGGTGCTATTCGCTATGAAAGCCTGAGCTATGATGAAGTTTTGGATAAGAAACTAGAGGTCATGGACCTCACTGCCATTTGCCTGTGTCGCGACCATCATATGCCAGTACGCGTGTTCGATATGGCTAAACGGGGCGCATTGTTAAATATTGTACGCGGCGGTCAAGAGGGCACGCTCATTCAGTAGGTGTTTAACATTTGCGTGCGGCTGCGTGTTAACCCCCAAACGATAAACCCAGAATTGATTGCCTTCGCCGCTACTCGGTGTTGGCTTGGTAATAGTAAGAGGTGATGCATGATCGACGATATTATGGCCGAGGCCGAAGAGCGTATGGCGAAGTCGCTGGAAGCGCTGGGTCATCATTTCAATAAAATTCGCACGGGTCGGGCGCATCCAAGCCTGCTCGATGGTATTCGTATCGATTACTACGGCGCCGAGACGCCGCTCAACCAGGCGGCCAATATCAATGTCGAAGATGCGCGTACTCTAGCGGTGACGGCTTTCGATAGGAGCATGACTCCTGCTATTGAAAAGGCCATCATGAAATCCGATTTGGGTCTCAATCCAGCCACTGCCGGTGACGTCATTCGTATACCGATGCCTATGCTGACTGAAGAAACCCGCAAGGGTTATATCAAGCAGGCACGAGCCGAAGCTGAATCAGCGAAGGTATCGGTACGTAATGCCCGTCGTGATGCCAATAGCATGCTCAAGGAGTTGTTAAAGGAAAAGGATATTTCCGAGGACGATGAGCGACGTGGGCAGGACGCCATTCAGAAACTGACAGATAGCTATGTAGCCAAGGTGGATGACGCCTTGACCGCTAAAGAAGCTGATCTGATGGAGATTTGAGCTCGGGTCAG
>CBFHTF010000122.1:0-3841 GCA_965658685.1 Luminiphilus sp. | reverse complement strand
CAGTATAGCGGTCATTCAAGCGACGCACCTCAATATAGCCATCCTCGCCTCCCCGTTGTCGCTGCTTGATGGCGGCCAAGCCGGCGACCACCAGCAACAACGCACCCACTAAAATAATGGCTTCAACGAAAAAGGTGCCTACCTCTTGAAGGAACTCCATAGTTGCCTCAACTGTTGTGTGACTGGAAAAACTGCCTAATCAACTGTCCTGAAATGGATGTGGCTGGCGGAATGGGTGGTAAGTTATGGGCGTCAAACCAACCGGCATCAGACAGTTCTTGCTCATCCAAGCGAATTTCACCGCTTAGATAATCTGCATAGAAACCGAGCATTAGTTGACCGGGGAATGGCCATGGCTGCGATCCAAAGTATCTTATGTTGCCTATCGACAACCCCACTTCCTCGTAAACTTCACGCTCCACCGCCTGCTCAGCACTTTCACCCGGCTCAATGAAGCCTGCAAGCGTGCTGTAAAAAGCCGCTCGACGATGTTGTGCCGCTGCCAATAACAATTGCTCACCGCGGGTGATGGCCACAATGACGCAGGGCGACAACCGCGGATATTGGCTGTGGGCACACGCGGCGCAGCGGAGCGCGCGCCCAACATCGGCGGTCTCGGTTGTAGCGCCGCAGCGACCACAATAGGCGTGGTCTCGCAGCCAAGTTTGGAGCTGAACCGCTCTGCCCCAGGCTGCAAATAATTCGTCGGGTATCCTGCCGATGAGGGTGTACAAGTTGCCCTGCAGGTGCTCGAGAGGGTCGATACGTTCAGGGGAAACTTGCCCGCTGTAGCAATCGGTGCCTTGCCACTGACCTATATGGACTTCGTTATGTAAAGGCCCAAGGCTCTTTTCACATTCAAGGCGTGTCCATGGTTCCGCTGGAGTGCCGCGAAGCCGAGTGACGGCATCACGTCCCACCAGTGGAAATATCCAATCTTGATCGCTGGATGTCGACGACTCAGGGGTAATGCTCAGCACTTTGGGGCCTTTATCTCTAAAGGAGCACAGTCTACCTAAAATGTTGTTGCGCGTCGCCGTCAGTGCCTTGAGTCTGAGTGCTTGCCTGCCTCACGGACACCGGTTACCTCAGAGACACCGGTTACCCTCAGGACGCCGGCTACCTGCAAACAGCCTTGCTACCCAGAACTTCACGGAGAAAAAAGCGTGCAACGACTAGACGACACTAACCGCTTGCAGGTACCGACAATTGTCCAAACCAGTTGCTACCCGCGGCACGTGGCGCCGAAGGTGGTGCATCTAGGGGTTGGTGCCTTTCACAGAGCGCCGGTGATGCGAGCCATACCCTGGTGGGTTCCATTGCCTCAGTGATCGATGCGCGCGCCGAGCCCGAGCGCCTCAAAGCCTGTATTGCTGCTTCAACAACACAGCTGGTCACCTTAACCATCACCGAGAAGGGCTATACCTATGACGCGGCAATGGGCCAACTTGACACAAATGATCCTGACGTACAGTCAGATCTTCAAAGCCTATTACAGCCTGCTACGGCCCTTGGTCGCTTACTAGCAGGTCTTCAGTTGCGTTTTGCCCTAGGGCATGGCGGGCTCACTGTTATCTCTTGCGATAACTTGAGTCACAACGGTGATATCACCAAGCGCATGCTTCTGACACTGGCAAAGCACCATGATACAAGCCTCGCCAGTTGGATTGCGTCCGCTGTCAGTTTTCCCAATGCCATGGTCGATAGGATTGCTCCAGCCATGACACCGGCAAAATTTGCCGATGTGGCCATGGTGCTTGGTTTTGAGGATGAGGCGGCAGTCGTTACAGAGAAGTTTTCCCAATGGGTCATCGAAGATAAATTTGCCGGTGCCTACTGCCTTGCGCTAGTGCAACGCTTCGCTAACCCCCACTTGCAACATGCATTGCTGCAAATCGCCACCGATTCCAGTCAAAAACTGCCCCAACGCATCCTTGCGCCACTAGCGGAGCAGCTCGCCGCAGGCGGTCAAGTTAATGTGCTTACCCATGTCGTAGCGGCTTGGATGTGTATACAAAGCGGTATATCCCAAGCGCAAAAGCCACTTTGCTTCTCGGATCCAGTGCAACCGGCACTTGCCAAGCAATTGGCAAGGGTTATCGATTGTTATAAGGCTCGAGCAGACCTTATTATAGATGCTTACCCGCCGCTGCAGGATTTGGCTAATCGATTTCCTACGTGGCGCGATGACCTAGAGCGTTGCTACCAGAACCTTCACAGCTGCAGCGATTTGTCGATTGGAGATGCATCATTGTGACCCGCTTGCGGTTGCCGCTAATAATTATCGTTGCGGCTTGCCTTTCTTAACCCGGCCTTGAGTCGTGTGGGCGTGGTACCCGATTTGGCTGCACCCAGTGTGCGTTTGCGCGCAACGTTCGCCGGGCAAGAGCGGGTCTGGCATGGGGTAGTGGCTCGTACGGAAGGCGAGATTGACCCCAAGAGCCGTATGGTGCATCTGGTAGTAGAGGTGACTCCCGCGACGGATCCTTCTGTCGACACCCTGCCCGTTGGTTTATTCGTCGAGACTGATATTACCGGTATAACTGTTGATAACGTCGCCAGTATCCCTCGCTCGTCCCTGTTACAGAACGACCGCGTTCTTGTCGTCGACAGAGACGAGCGACTGCGCTTTCGGGATGTCACGATACTGCGCGAAAGTGGCGATTCTGCGCTTATCAGTAGCGGTCTCAGCACCAACGACCTGCTGTGTCTAGCGCCATTACCGACGCCTATCGATGGCATGGAGGTTGTACCGGTGCCCAGAGCCGAGCACCCTCGCTGAGTTGGAGCACGCGGCAGACCCCAACCAAGCCCTCGATGATATCAAAGCCCAGGTCAATGCAATCTCTACACTGCCAAAGAATACCGAGCGACCTGTAGTCGCGAAAATCACGGTCCGATCCATGGTGATGCAATTAGCCTTGGCGGGCGCCACCACGGAAATGGTGTTGAAACAACTGGCAGAGGAAGTTCGTACTGAGTTACTAGAGCTGGGTATCATCAGTCATGTGGATATTTTGTATCGACGTCGAGACGAGATTAGTGTCGATGTCTCTGAGCACACACTGCGCGCCTACAACCTGCGCTTTAGCGAAATCACCGCAGCCATCAACAACGCAAGCGTCGATATTCCAGGCGGCTCCATCAAAGCTGATCAGGGCGAGATGCTGCTGCGCAGTAATGGACAGCGCTACGGTGCCGGCGAATTGAGCCAAATCCCATTGATCAACCGAGCCGACGGTAGTCAGGTAACTTTAGGTGATGTCGCTGATGTGCGGGACATATTTGAAGATAACGATGTATCTGCCAACCTTGATGGTAAGCCCGCGATGTTACTGCACATATCCCGAGTGGCAGTGAGGATACCGTAGCGATTGCTCAGGCGGCCAAAGCTTACATAAAAAAACAAGCGACGCTGCCCTCGGGCGTCGAATTGACTATCTGGCGTGACGAGTCGAACGATCTGATTAGCCGTCTCAGGGTGCTCATCAATAATGCTCTTGGTGGTATGGCATTGGTGTTACTGACACTTGCGCTCTTTCTAAAGACTCGATTGGCGCTGTGGGTAAGTATGGGTATCCCCATTTCTATTTTGGGGGCGCTGGCACTATTTCCCGTCTTCGAACTGAGTATCAGCACGTTGTCGTTGGTGGGGTTCTTATTATCGCTTGGTATTTTAGTCGATGACGCCATTGTGGTGGGCGAGCGTATTTATGCCCACGAGAGTGATGCACTAAGCCACCGAGACGCGGCGATAAACGGCACGCACCAAGTGGCGGTACCGGTTTTCTTTGGCGTGCTCACAACAATGGCAGCCTTCATTCCCGTACTCAGTGTCGAG
>CBFHTF010000121.1:0-4107 GCA_965658685.1 Luminiphilus sp. | reverse complement strand
AATTGTGAAATCGACTTCGTGACCAACTGCTGAAATGATAGGCAGCTGGCTGCGGGCAATAGCGCGGGCAACCCGCTCATCGTTAAAGCCCCATAGGTCTTCAAGGGAGCCGCCGCCTCGACCCACGATGATAACGTCGAGTTTAAGGCGACCCTGCGTCGTTACCCGGTTTGCCTGTTCTATGGCCTCGACAATCGCCGCGGGTGCGTCAGCTCCCTGCACGGGTACCGGTAACACCACGACATCAATCATTGGACTGCGACGACCGAGGACACTGAGTATGTCGTGCAGTGCAGCGCCAGATATCGACGTTACCACCCCTATCTGCCGGGGAAACGCGGGTAGTGGCTTTTTGTTCGATGGATCAAACAGACCTTCGGCTTGGAGCTTGCTCTTCAATCGCTCGAAGGCAAGTTGCAGCGCGCCATCCCCTGCGGGCTCAAGATGTTGCACGATAAGCTGGAACTCGCCTCGTGCCTCATAGAGGGAAACTCGCGCACGTATCCTCACGACGTCGCCGCGGCTCGGTCGCTGTTTGATGCGGCTGTTGGCACCTCTGAACATGGCGCAGCGTATTTGCGCATCATCGTCCTTCAAGGTGAAATACCAGTGTCCGGAGCCGGCAGCAGTGAAATCACCGATTTCACCCTCAACGCGCACTTGATCAAAGTGCGACTCTAAAAGCGTTTTGGCGTCTCGGGTGAGCTCGCTGACAGTCAGCGCGGCCTGTTGACGGGCAGTGCCCAATGAAGCGCCTATCCCACTATGGTCGGTCACTAACGCCCCTTTTTATTTACCCAAATTCGGTTGATGGCTATAATAGGAAGTTTAGCAGATTCATACTCTCCGCTCTGACCCAAGCGGCCCTCTAGGCCATCTTTGACGGCAGGGCGCTCAACGAGGCCAACATGCTGCGTATCGCGCAAGAAGCTCTAACGTTCGACGATGTATTGCTGCAGCCTGGCTACTCGGAGGTGACGGCCAAAGACGTCTCTCTGGCGACCAGGCTCTCGCGCAACATCACTATGAATATCCCACTGGTGTCGGCGGCGATGGATACCGTCACCGAATCCCGTCTCGCCATTGCCCTTGCCCAGGAAGGGGGCATTGGCATTATCCACAAAAACATGACCATTCTTGAGCAAGCCGAGCAAGTGCGTCGGGTGAAAAAGTTCGAGAGTGGTGTGGTTAAAGATCCCATCACTATTCAGTCCAACGCCACCATCAATGAACTGCTGCAACTGACTCAGGCCAATGGTATCTCGGGCGTGCCAGTGATGCAGGGTGACGATTTGGTTGGCATCGTTACCCGCCGCGATCTCCGATTTGAAACCGATATGACGAAGCCGGTATCGGCCATCATGACGCCTCGGAAACGCCTGGTGACTGTCGCCGAAGGCGCACCCTCCGACGAGGTTCAGCGCTTACTGCATCAACACCGTATTGAGAAAATCCTTGTGGTGAACGATCGCTTTGATCTGTGCGGCATGATTACCGTTAAGGATTTCGACAAGGCCGAGAGTTTTCCTTTCGCCTGTAAAGACGTCTTCGGACGGTTGCGCGTGGGTGCATCGGTTGGCACCAGTGCCGATACTGACGAGCGGGTCGAGGCTCTGGTTGCCGCTGGCGTCGATGTATTGGTTGTTGATACAGCACACGGCCACTCTAAAAATGTTATCGATAGAGTGCGCAGCATTAAAGTGAAGCACGGCGATAGTGTTGATGTGATCGGCGGTAATATCGCTACGGCGGAAGCCGCCTTGGCGCTGTTCGAAGCTGGTGCCGATGGGGTCAAGGTAGGTATTGGACCCGGTTCAATTTGCACCACGCGTGTTGTAACGGGCACCGGTGTGCCACAGATTACGGCCATCTCTAACGTGTTTGCTGCCCTGAAAGATAAAGATGTACCTATCATTGCCGATGGTGGGATCCGTTTTTCCGGTGATATTGCGAAAGCCCTTGTCGCTGGCGCGCACTCGGTAATGATGGGTAGCATGCTTGCGGGTACCGAAGAAGCACCCGGTGAGGTCGAGCTGTACCAAGGCCGAACCTATAAAGCCTATCGTGGTATGGGTTCAATTGGCGCAATGGCTCAAAAGCAGGGCTCCTCCGACCGTTATTTTCAAGACAGTAGCGCTGGCAGCGAGAAACTTGTGCCCGAGGGCATCGAAGGCCGCGTGCCCTACAAAGGGCCTGTTTCCGCCATCATTCACCAGTTGATGGGTGGTGTGCGCTCTGCGATGGGTTACGCAGGTTGTCCTACCATGGAAGAGATGCGTACCAAGCCCCAGTTTGTGCGCGTGACAGCGGCCGGCATGTCGGAATCCCATGTGCACGATGTTTCCATTACCAAAGAAGCACCCAATTACCCCGTACGCTAGCTTTTAAGGCTGACGCCGGCGTCTTTTTATTGTCTGCTCGGTAGAGGGCTCTGTGACAACTGATATTCACCAGCACCGTATTTTGATTCTGGACTTTGGCTCCCAGTACACACAGCTCATCGCTCGTCGTGTGCGTGAAATTGGGGTTTATAGCGAAATTCACCCATGGGATAGCGATGCTGCACAAATCCGCGATTTTCGCCCCAGCGGTATTATTTTGTCGGGCGGTCCCGAGTCGGTCACAGCTGACGAGTCTCCACGAGCTCCGGCCGTTGTGTTTGAACTCGATTGTCCCGTACTCGGCATCTGCTATGGCATGCAGACCATGGCGGTGCAAATGGGTGGCGAGGTAGAAGGGTCCGATCACTCAGAATTTGGTTACGCGCAAATTCGTCGTACCTGCAATGGCGGTTTGCTGCACGATATCTCTGATCATATCGATGATAATGGCAACCTGCTGCTCGACGTATGGATGAGCCACGGTGACAAAGTGTCGCGGCTGCCAGCGGATTTTGAATGCATTGCAGCAACAGACAGTTGTCCCATTGCAGGCATGGCGCACCAGCACAAGCCATGGTTTGGTATTCAATTTCACCCCGAAGTAACCCATACCCAACAGGGCAAGCGACTATTTGAGCATTTCGTGCTGGAAATATGCGCTTGCGAGCCACTGTGGACACCGGCGAATATCGTTGAAGATGCCATTGCCCGTGTCAGAGCGCAGGTTGGCAGTGACAAAGTTCTCTTGGGTCTGTCGGGCGGCGTAGATTCATCGGTTGTTGCGGCGCTGTTGCACAAGGCTATTGGTTCTCAGCTTACCTGTGTGTTTGTCGATAACGGTCTATTGCGATTACACGAAGGCGATCAGGTAATGGATATGTTCGCTCGCAATATGGGCGTTAAAGTGATCCGCGCCAACGCTGAGGAGCGCTTCTTGTCGCGCCTTGCCGGTGTCGCTGATCCGGAAGCGAAGCGTAAAATCATTGGTAATACCTTTATCGATGTTTTTGACGAAGAGGCTACCAAGATCACCGACGTGAAGTGGTTGGCCCAAGGCACTATTTATCCCGATGTCATCGAATCTGCAGGCGCAAAAACAGGGAAGGCTCACGTTATTAAATCGCACCATAACGTCGGCGGTTTACCCGAGGATATGGCGCTAGAGCTGGTTGAGCCTCTGCGCGAGCTGTTCAAGGACGAGGTGCGCAAAATCGGTTTGGAGCTTGGTCTACCCAGCGACATGGTTTTTCGTCATCCATTTCCTGGCCCCGGCTTGGGCGTGCGGATACTCGGTGAGGTCAAAAAAGAATACGCGGATTTATTGCGTCGCGCCGATGCTATCTTTATTGAAGAGCTGCGCAAGGCCGATTGGTACGACAAGACCAGTCAGGCGTTTGCTGTGTTTCTACCCGTGAAGTCGGTTGGTGTGGTGGGTGATGGTCGTCGTTACGAATGGGTCATTGCCATTCGCGCGGTGCAAACCGTCGACTTTATGACTGCTCGTTGGGCCCATTTGCCTTATGAGCTGTTGGAGACGGTGTCGAACCGGATCATCAATGAAATCTCAGGTATTTCTCGCGTTACCTATGATATTTCGGGTAAGCCGCCGGCTACGATTGAGTGGGAATAAATGGAGATACATCAATGACACAAAAAAACTTAAATATCATTTTAACTGTGGTGTCATTGATTATGGTTGGGAGTTTCGTTTTTGGTGTAATGACGT
>CBFHTF010000120.1:4182-4439 GCA_965658685.1 Luminiphilus sp. | reverse complement strand
TAACGCCTTTATTCCCGAATGAGCGTTTGACCCTTGAGAAAGGCAACGGCAGCACTGAGGACCTGACGGGGCGCATCATCGATTTGTGTGCCCCTATTGGCAAAGGACAGCGAGGCTTACTGGTGGCGCCGCCCAAAGCGGGCAAGACCATCATGATGCAGAACATCGCCCAGGCCATCATCTCTAACAACCCCGAGTGTTACGTTATCGTACTGCTCATTGACGAACGCCCTGAAGAAGTTACCGAAATGCAGCGC
>CBFHTF010000120.1:0-4172 GCA_965658685.1 Luminiphilus sp. | reverse complement strand
GGCGGAAGTTGTGGCCTCGACTTTCGACGAGCCTCCAGCACGTCATGTGCAGGTAGCCGATATGGTAATAGAGAAGGCCAAGCGTCTGGTAGAGCACAAACGCGATGTGGTCATTTTACTTGACTCCATCACACGCTTAGCGCGCGCCTTCAATACTGTCGTGCCAAGCTCAGGCAAGGTGCTTACTGGTGGTGTCGATGCCCATGCGCTAGAGCGACCGAAGCGTTTCTTTGGTGCTGCACGTAACATAGAAGAGGGCGGCAGCTTGTCGATTATTGCGACAGCCCTTATTGATACCGGCTCCAAGATGGACGAAGTCATCTACGAGGAGTTCAAGGGCACCGGTAACATGGAGCTCCATCTCGATCGCAAGATTGCCGAAAAGCGCGTGTACCCCGCGATCAACATCCGGCGTTCTGGTACTCGTCGAGAAGAGCTGCTCACTGGGGAAGACGAACTGCAACGCATGTGGATTTTGCGCAAACTGCTGCACGGTATGGAAGATTTGCCAGCCATTGAATTCCTGCTCGACAAGCTCAAAGACACCAAATCGAACGATGAGTTCTTTAAGTCCATGAAACGCAAATAGGTTCTGTCGACAGCACAATTTCAAGGCACTCACCAGTGATCCCGCATTAGCGTAAATGCATATTTGGTGGCACCAACAAAACGGTAGGAAATGCCATGACCGCACGCTTCACCGATTTGCGCGATTTCATAGCCGAACTTGAATCCGAAGGGCAACTCAAACGCATCACGCAAGAAGTTGATCCTAACCTGGAGATGACAGAGATCGCCGATCGCACCTTGCGTGGAGGTGGGCCGGCACTGCTATTCGAGAATCCCAAAGGGCACAGCATGCCTGTGCTGGCCAATTTATTCGGCACCGAAGAGCGTGTAGCACGGGGTATGGGCGCTGTATCTACGGAAGCGCTCCGGGATATTGGCGAGTTACTAGCCTACTTACGCCAACCCGATCCACCGAAGGGTATGCGAGACCTCATCGACAAAGCACCGCTCCTGAAAAAGGTGCTAAATATGGGTCCTAAGGTCATTAAGAAGCCGCCATGTCAAACGGTGGTCTATCGAGATAATGACGTCGACCTAAGCAAGTTACCGATTCAAACCTGCTGGCCCGGTGATGCCGGACCACTGGTGACTTGGCCCCTAGTGATCACCCGTGGTCCTGAAAAACCCCGCATGAACCTTGGCATCTATCGTATGCAATTGATTGGGCGCAACAAGCTCATTATGCGCTGGTTATCACACCGCGGTGGCGCTCTAGACTTTCGTGACTGGCAACTTAAATACCCCGATAAACCCTACCCGGTGGCAATTGCACTCGGTGCAGACCCAGCAACGACCCTAGGGGCTGTGACGCCGGTACCCGATGCCCTATCGGAGTACGCTTTCGCCGGTTTGCTGCGGGGCAGTAAAACCGAACTGGCAGACTGTATCACCCAAGCCTGTAGAGATAACGAATTACGTGTGCCAGCTCACTCTGAAATCATTCTCGAGGGCTACCTAAGTCCGGGGGAAGAAGCCGACGAGGGTCCATTTGGTGACCACACTGGCTATTACAATGAAGTGGAGCGGTTCCCGGTTTTTACTGTAGAGGCCATGACGACCCGACAAAATCCGATTTATCACAGCACCTACACCGGTCGGCCGCCCGATGAGCCAGCAATATTAGGTGTTGCGCTAAATGAAGTTTTCGTACCGCTATTACGCAAACAATTCCCGGAAATCGTCGACTTTTATCTTCCTCCCGAGGGCTGCTCTTACCGCATGGCCGTGGTAACCATACGCAAGGAATACCCCGGGCACGCAAAGCGCATCATGCTTGGTGTATGGTCTTTCCTGCGCCAATTTATGTACACAAAGTTCATTATTGTCACCGATGACGATGTGAACGCGCGCTCCTGGGAGGATGTTATCTGGGCCATGACGACACGTATGGACCCCCGGCGAGATTGTGTCTTTGTCGACAATACCCCCATTGACTACCTCGACTTCGCGTCGCCCGTTGCAGGTCTGGGCTCCAAAGTTGGGATGGACGCCACTAATAAATGGCCCGGAGAGACTGAGCGCGAATGGGGCACAGCGATCCAAATGGATGCAAGTGTGACGGCCAAAGTGGACGCACTGTGGGATGACTTAGGCATCGAGTTACCCGGGCGTAAACACACCTAAAAGCACATGCTATGTGAGGTGCATAACCCGCTTCGCAAGGATTAGCGCAGTGCTAGGTTGATTGGGCTGTCGGCAGAGGGGGTGTCACCAATGACGGTTGTGCTAAATCTAGCGCTTCACGTCGATAATCGGCGGCTTGACCTACATCACCTTGCGCTTCACGTAAATGTGCCAACAACACGCAAACAGCAACCGTGGGCTCTACGCCATGCGCATCCTGCAACCACTGCTGCGCCTTGGACCACTCGTGGGCGTGCAGTGCCACGCGTCCGGCGGCGAGTAGCAGGGCTGGTTCGGGGCCGTGTTGATCCAACCAGCGCGACATCACCTTGTGAAGTTTTTTTGGTTCAGAGGGCACAAATTGGCCAAATAAGGACAGCAAGGTTGGCCGCCATTGTTTATCGAGGAACGATACCAAATGGCGCTGAACTTTCATGTGCGCACCCAAACAGACTAACGCACTCAGATAGCGCTCTAGTAACGGGGTTGTTTCACGTTGCTGCAACGGTATGGATTGCCACAGCTTTTCTAAACTGGCCTCTGTCAGCTCACCACTGTGGGTTAGGTCAGACAGTACACCTCGCCAAATCGTTGATTCTAATCTGGCCAATTCCGATGCATCTGTGAATCCGTAGCGCCTCAATTCGGGTAGCATTTCTATAAGTGCTTGCCAATCACCGAGCTCGGTGTACGCCCGTGTGAGTAACTCGAGCACATAGGGGTGCTTCTTGGCATTGCGCCTCGCGCGTACCAAGGTTGCCAAAGCCTGTTCATAGTGACCGGCAGACAACTGCAGCTCAGCTTGGGTGAGTTCCAACGCAATGCCCGCGTCAGACTCAATCTCGGCGGCGGCTCCCAACTGCTTATGCATTTCCTCGAGTTCGCCTAAGCGAAAACTCGCATTTGCAGCCCATAGATGATTGATTAACGGTGCCTCACTGTAACGTGCAGCACGCAGCAGCTGTTTACGCGCCCTCGCCCAATTCCCTTCAATGAAACTGATAAGTCCCCGATTGGTGAGCGCCACAGCATTGCGTTGCTTACGGCTCCCCAACCAAGTATCTATTGCTTTTCGACCACGCAAAATGCCAAGTAACAGCCGCCAAATGGCGGTAATTCCGGTCATAGTCACCAGCAAAATTAGCAGTGCAATCCAAACACTGGTTTCGACAGTGATGTTGCCAAGACTGATTAAGACATAGCCGGGGTCTTGCTCAATCAATGATATGAGAACAGCACCCAATACTAGGCCTGCCAGCGCGAGTAAAAGCAGTACGCGCACGACTAGGGCTCCTCACCACTAATCGCTGTAGCCGTTTTACCGTTGCTCTGAGAATTGGCGGCCTCCGATGATGATTCGGGGGTTTGCGGTTCTGACGCGCTAGTGTCCTGGCTATCGAGTAGACGTATTGCATCTGCCACAGCCGCACCAGAAGCCACCAAATCAGGTAGCTCGGGGGCAATATTTTGAGTGGCAAGTTCCGACAAATGAGACAGAATGACCGCGCTCCGCTCGGGATCCGTCAAACTAAACTGTGCCGCAAATGCCGCAGCTCGATCAAGGGCGCTGCCATACAGTGACTGATTTGCCGACAGCGCAGCTATTTGTGCCTGCTCTAGCAGCATGCGAAGGTTTTGGCGAAGCAACGCTTCAAGGTCCGGTGTCATTACAAGGGCCCGGGCGTCTTCGTGTCGGGTGATAACCAAGTAACTTGAGAGCTTCTCGAGTGCTGCCTGCCAACCATTGCGGGCACCGTGCTCAACACCATCGCCGACGGAGCCCTGGGACAATGATTTCTCGGGGCGCACCCTAAGCTCATCGACCAAGTTCAATAACGCGCTGATACGAGCCTGCAAACCAATGGTGTCAATGCGCGGTGCCGCCTGAAGCTGGGTGATATCGCGCATAATCGCTTTGCGAGCAAGCGTCAGACGAGGGTCATTTGCCTCTGCCAACAACCGATCCGCATTGCGCAATA
>CBFHTF010000119.1:0-4647 GCA_965658685.1 Luminiphilus sp. | reverse complement strand
CTGGGCTAGCCTGTGAATGTGGGTATCAACGGGAAAGCTGGGCACTCCAAAGGCTTGCGCCATCACCACACTGGCGGTTTTGTGGCCAACCCCGGGAAGTGTTTCAAGCGTAGCCATATCGGCAGGTACGGTACCGCTGTGTTCCTCTACCAGGATTTCACTGAGACGTTTAATGGCTTTAGATTTTTGTGGCGACAGCCCACAGGGACGAATGATCGCTCGAATATCGTCCACGGCTACTTGCGCCATGTCGGTGGCATTATCGGCTAGCTTGAACAGATCGGGTGTTACCTGGTTGACCCGCTCATCGGTGCACTGGGCACTGAGCAAGACAGCAATGAGTAGTGTGTAGGGATCACTGTGATCGAGGGGTACAGGTGGCTTTGGGTAGAGCGCCTGTAGACGATGATCGATGAAGCGAATACGCTCAGCCTTTTTCAGATTTCGGCTGTCGTTTGACTCGGGCTGATCAGTGCAGTGTTGCGTCATTACCAACCCTGTTTAATAGCGTCAACGATACGATCAGCAGCAGTGATGCATTCGTTCAAGTCCGCCACTAAAGCCATGCGCACGCGGTTGCTCCCTGGATTGTTGCCATCAACCTCACGCGCTAAATAGCGGCCGGGTAGCACAGCAACATTCGCGCGTTTTAACAGATCTAGGGCGAACTGCTCGTCGTTTACGGGTGTTTTGGGCCACAGGTAAAAGCCCGCCTCCGGCTGCTCCACTTCAAGCCATGGAGCCAGCCGCGGTACTACAGTCGAAAATTTTTCCCGATAGCGCTGGCGGTTTTCGCATACATGCTGCTCGTCACTCCAGGCCGTTATGCTCGCCAACTGGTGATGTAACGGCATGGCACAGCCGTGATAGGTCCGATAGCGGTTAAAGCGCGCTATCAGGTCGGGGTCTCCCGCCACAAAACCCGAGCGCAAACCTGGTAGGTTGGAGCGCTTCGATAAGCTGTGGAAAACCAAGCAGCGACGGTAATCGCTATGCCCTAGGCGCGAGGCTGCCTCGAGCAGACCCGTAGGTGGGCAATGGTCATCGGGGTAAATCTCGCTATAGCACTCATCGCTCGCGATGACGAAGTTGTGTTGCTCTGCTAACACTATCAATTGTTGTAACTGTTCAAGTGACAGCACTGTGCCGGAGGGGTTACCCGGATTGCATATGAACAGAAGTTCACAGCGCTGCCAGTCGTCACTGGATACAGCGTCGAAGTCGGGGCGATTACCCTCGGCGGTGTTGGGTAAAAAGTGTGGCGTTGTACCTGCCAAAAAGGCCGCCCCCTCATAGATTTGATAGAAGGGGTTAGGGCACATGACCCGACCTTCAGCGCCGGGGGTAATTAAGGTCTGTGCAATAGCGAATAAGGCCTCGCGGGTGCCGTTCACTGGTATAACGTGGCGCTCTGGGTCAAGTTCGGGAATATTAAAACGGCGGACAAGCCAGTGGCTAATACATGACCGTAGCTCGACCATGCCCCGCGTATTCGGATAGCGTTGCACCGCCTCGAGTTGCTCGCGCAGTGTGTCGAGAACGATAGAGGGCGCTGCATGTTGGGGTTCACCGATGGTGAGCGCGATTCGTGCGACATCAGCAGGGGTGATGTCGCTGGTGAGCGCGTTTAAACGCTCAAAGGGGTAGGGTTTAAGTAGTTCGAGTCCGGGATTCATGAGGGGCGGCCTGATAGTGGGGCGATATGCGGCTAGGCAGTTGCTCGAACGCCTTCGTCAAGGGCGCTACAAATAGCATGCTGCAGTGCTTGTAATCGGTCCTCGTCTAAAATGGCACCACCTGTGTCATTGGTGATGAAAAACACGTCCTCGACACGCTCGCCCAGTGTTTGAATTTTGGCGCCTTGAATAGCGACGTCTAACTGGATAAAGATTTCACCGAGCCGCGCCAACAGGCCAGGGCGATCGGGCGTTGAGACTTCCAGCACGGTCCATCCCCGATCAATATCCTGGTGAATAGTCGTTTCCGTGGGCAGCGGGAATGAACGAAGCTGCCGAGGGGTCCGGCGCGACACTTTGCGCAGCTTGCCATGTTCTAGCGCCTGCTGCAGCACGCGCTGGATACCATTTAGCGTGACTTCGTCCCCGGGTACAGGATTGCCGTCGGCCTGTAACACAAAAAAGGTGTCGAGGGTGCAGCCGTCATCACCCACATAAATGCGTGCGTCATTAACACTCAGGTCCAATAGCTCGAGCTCGGCACAGATTCTGGCGAATAGGTCCTCTGTATCGGGCGCGTGGACGAAAATTTGTGTGGCGTTAGCAACTGGTGAGTCGATTGATTGGCGCACGAGTACAAGAGGGCGATCCACGTTAGCGTGGTTGGAAATAGCCTCGGTATGCCATGCAATATCCTCGGGACGCTCGCGCAGGAAGTAATCATCGCCACGAGCCGCCCAGATGGCACGCAAGTCATCTTCGAAAAAGCCGCGGTATTCAAGTAGATCTGCCGACGCGCGCCGCGTAGCTTCCACAACATCTTGGCGTGCTAGCGGATTTTCTAAGCCCCGGCGCAGTGCCCGACGAGTTTCCGTATAGAGTTGTCGCAACAGCGAGCTGCGCCAAGCATTCCAAAGTTCTGGGTTAGTCCCATGGATATCGGCTACCGTTAGTGTGTAGAGGTAGTCAAGGCGCTCTTCAGTGGCGACGTGGGATGCGAAACGCAGAATTTCTTCGGGATCTGAGATGTCTTTGCGTTGTGAAACAGAGCTCATCAATAAGTGGTTACGCACAAGCCAAACCACTAGCTCGGTATCTCTGGCGTCAAGTTTGTGGCGTTCACAGAAGCCGTGGGCGTCAACCGCGCCCAGTTCCGAGTGGTCACCGCCCCTGCCCTTGCCGATATCATGGTAAAGCGCTGCGATATAGAGCAGCGAGGGTTTGCGCAAGCGTTGGGCAATACGTGTCGAGACCGGGAATTTATCGGTGTAGTCGGCGCGCATGAATCGCCGAGTATTTGCCAGCACTTCTAGTGTGTGGGCATCTACCGTGTAAGCATGAAACAGATCAAATTGCATCTGACCAATAATTCTGCCGAACTCGGGCAGGTAGCGGCCGAGAATGCCATGACGTGCCATGCGCCGCAGTTGCAAGGTGACACCGTATGGCGACTGCAACAATGCCATGAACAGTTGCTGATTAGCTGGGTCAGCTCGGAAGGTGGGATCAATAAAATGATTCGCTGCACGCAGCAAACGCCAGGTTTCTGGCGCGATGCCTTTGATGGTGTTGTCGTTGGCGAGAGTGACGAATACTTTGAGCAAGTTTGAGGGATTGTCAGTAAACGCACGCTCGTGACGTGCTGACAACAAATTGCCCACGACCTCAAAGTCGTCATCAATAGGCCGCTTACCTTGCTGCTGATTGCCGTGCAGGATTTGTTGATCAAAAATTTGCAGCAGCAGTTCGCTCAACTGATTCAGAGACTGTGCCCATCGGTAGTACACCTGCATAAATTGCTCGACCGCTAATTTGTCGCCATCCACCATTTCCCACATGGCAGCCAAGCTGCGCTGGTGGTCGAACAGCAATCTATCTTCCTCGCGATCAGCTACTTGGTGCAGGGCAAAGCGCACTTGACCAATGAAATTGCGTCCTGCTTCCAGCATGGGCTGCTCGTCTTCTGTGAGAAAGCGCTCCGCCTCTAGGTGCTCAAGCGCCACGCCATAATGGCGTCTGGCGATCCAGCCGATGACCTGCATGTCCCTTAGTCCGCCGGGGCCGTTTTTTACATTGGGCTCAAGGTTGTACTCGGTATTGGCGTATTTGGCGTGGCGTTGCCGAGTCTCTTCGAGCTTTGCCTTATAAAAAGCTTTGCTATCCCACATGTGCTCGGTCGACATGGCAGATTCGAGCGCTCCGACCAAAGAGTGATTGCCAGCCAGTGGGCGTAATTCGAGCATAGATGTGAAAATAGTCAGATCGTTTCGTGCAAGTTCCGTGCACTCACTCACCTTGCGCACACTTTGGCCAATACTGAGTCTCAGGTCCCACAAAGAGCGGGACATAGCACTAATCAAGCCATCCGTGCTCTCGTCAATGTCATCGTGGCAAAGAAAAAGAATGTCGATATCGGAGTGTGGATAGAGTTCGCCGCGACCATAACCGCCGACAGCCGCGAGTAGGGCTTGCTGGCTATCGCCCAAATGGTGTTCCCAGAGCGCTAATAATACTTCATCGACAGCTTTGGCTCGGGCTGCCAATAAGGGCGAGAGCGGCTGCGTGGGATGAAACACGGCATAGAGTTCTGCCATGACAGCCTGCAGAAAGCGCCGACAATCGCCAGTGACGTCATCAGTGTGCTCAAGACGGGCCAAGTAGGGCAGCGGTGGCACCGCTAAGGGCGATGCAGCAGCCGTCAGATTGGAATTAGCAGGGGAGTTGTTCATCGCTTCGCCGTGTTAGCACCTCGCAGCCCGTGTCGGTTACTGCGATGGTGTGCTCCCATTGCGCCGACAGGCGACCGTCACGCGTGGTGACAGTCCAGCCGTCTTTCGTATTGAGTTTCGTGTGTCGCTTGCCCGCGTTGATCATAGGCTCAATCGTGAAGGTCATACCCGGTTCAAGCACAAGCCCTGTTCCGGGCTTGCCGTAGTGCAACACCTGTGGCTCTTCGTGAAAAATTTGGCCA
>CBFHTF010000118.1:0-4701 GCA_965658685.1 Luminiphilus sp. | reverse complement strand
GAAACAAACCGTTCATGGCACGACGTGGTATGTAAGAGTCGAGATAATCAAAATGGGATGGCAACCAATCGCTGTTGTAATTGCGAACTCCCAGTACCAAGTTCAGCTTCGCGCTCCAGCGCATAACCAGCAACGTGCCAAATGCCCAAAGCGCTGTGGGGTTGGGTTGCCTCGCACAAACAAGCACCAATGCCAGCAACAACAAAAGCGCGGCCAACTCATGGTAGAGGCAGGTAGCAAGTCCGCGACGCAAGCGCTCGCGCACACCCGCCAGTGGCGGACAAGGCGCTTGACGTGGCCCAGTGATCCAGCCAGTGAGGTAAGTGAGCTCGAGCCAACCCCAGAGCAATAAGGCCAATGTAAAGGCGGCTACTGTGCTGGCGGCCGTCATCGATTGGGCTGTGCTCGATGCGCCAACTAGCGCAAGAGGTAGCAGCACCGTCCACAGAGCCACCGCCAGTCGACGCATGCGCTGACCGCGATGCACCAACCACAGAATGAGCCCGGTAAAGAACCACCAACCGGTGACGGCAACAACCAAAGGCAGCACCAATTCAAACACGGGCTGCTCCGGGCATCTTCAGAGACCTTTGTTGACGGCGGCGTTACTGAAAAAATCGACGAACACGCCGGCATTAGTGGTCCCGAATGCATTCAATTCAATGCGCTCACCGGTTCGCGGGTCACTCAGTATCAAACGCCCGCCGGGGTACTGCTGCAAGGTGAACGGCTGATCGGGTAACACAGCCTGTTGGCTACGCGCCCTTGTCAAGCTGCGGATAACCCCGCGTACAAAGCTCCCCTCACCCCGTGCAAAATGCCCCACTTGCTGGCCGTCATTGGCATCCACTACCCGGACATCACCGTTGCTACCATCGAGAAACAGTAACTGGCGCTCGGCCGTGGGCATGATATTTGGCACAGGGTGTCGACTGACTTGCTCATTCCACCGCGCCAGACTAACGGCACCGACAACAAACAAGAGGCCTGCCATAATCCACAGCATGAGGCGGTCACTGACCCGGCGCGCGGGCGCCGGATGCAGACCGCTGTCAGAGGGCAGGGATTGGCTGTTCATACTTGCCGCTATCCTCTACTGACGCCGAACTTGGAGCAGGCGTCGGTTGGCTGTCGATTTCACGCTCTTCGGCGATGACTTCGGCCAAGCGACTTGCAACCGTATGGGGTTGCTCTATGCCCCGCAACAACGGCTGCACCGGCCGAAAATGCCATGGACGAACATAGGGCCACAGCATGAAATAGAACAGGCGACGATCATCCACCGGCGTCAATAAAATATCACCGGTACCGTCGGTGCAAACACGCAGCCCAGCCCTGTGAACGTTACTCCAGGGAATGTTGACGATCATGGGCAATGCCACACCCGAGCGCATCACCAAGCGCTTGTTCGTCATGGTGATAATGCTACCGCGGGCATACAGTCGAGCCAGAAACGTGAGCATTCCCACTGCAATCGCCGACAATGCCGCCTGCCAAGCGGTATCGAGCAAGATATCCGCCATGATGGCGCCATCCATCAATCGATACACAACGTGCACCGCTACCAACACGGCGAAATAAAGCGCGATGGTGCGAGTATGGAATACCCGCGTCGCAACAGCCTTGGCACTGGGTCGGCCCTGCCAGACGATGTACTCACCCTCAGGCAGTTTTTCAGGGAGCCCCGGAATGGGCTCATACTCATGCTCTCTCATAACCAAGGACCCAAGCGATCGGGTGTTGCATAGAGGGTACCGCCACCGTAGAACGCGGTGATTTTGTCCTCTTCTTGCAGAGTGACCTGATCGGGGTTCGCCAACTGAGGCACCAACTTGAACTGGTCACCACGAATGGACTTCACCTTAACGGCACCACTGGACGACACCCGCGCCATGGTCATGGGCAGCAACACATGATGACCACCCACATCTACCTCTGCATAGCGGAAATGCGGTTCGGCGCGGTCAACCCACAAGTCAACCACAGTACCGCCAACGACACCGTCGCAGCCGGTCACTTCACAGCCACGCGGATCGGGATCGCGACTGTTTACTTTGTGATCATGGTCTACCCGAAGCGGCACGATGCGCGGCTCGCCATCGACGGTTAAGTCAGGCGCTTCCGGACGAATAGCCCAAGCGGCAGGTCCCACACCATCAACCATCGGGTCACCCGTAGGGTGTAAGGGAGCACCACCGTGGCCACTGATCGGGGCCGCTTTCAATTCATATTCCGCCGGGGCAGGACCGGGTTTAACCCGCTCACCTTGGCCGTTATCAAGATAATAAGTCTTGGGATCAGGCATACCGCCGCTGCCTTCAACCATTGATATCTCACCTTTAATACCGGTGATAGCCAGTGGCCAACCTTCACGTTTCCCTTCTCGATGCAAATGACGCACCAGTAAAAAGAAAAAGATCCAGAACGCATATAACGCTAACTGCGCCACATCGATATAACCTGTAATCGCTCCTGCACCCATGCCCATACTCCTCGTTGTTGTTGCCTAGCTTGGAAAATCCATAAGCCGAGCATTGCTTTGCTGATAAACCCGATCACCGGGCTGACGCACTAGGGGCCCAAGTGCAATCAAACCAATGAACAGAATGAGAATTTCAATGTGATAGACCGCGCCGTAGGCGATTTCAGGGGCAGTGAGCGCAGGCCCCAACGCACCAGTTTCGGCAAAGCCATGAAATAGATCGCGAATAGCGCCACCAGCAAAAATGGCAACACCGGTGGCCGCGGTTTGAACAGCGCCCCAAGCACCAATGGCAAGGCCCGCCATGCCTTCAGTACCCAATAGCATGGCGTAGGTCAAAGTACCCACGGCAAACAAACCGTGACCCAAGCCAATACCCACAGTGCCCACGCGAAATAACGCGCTCGATTCAAGAGGGGCTGAAAAAATGACGACGGCAAAGGCAAACACACCCAATACAGCCCCTGTACCGGCAATACGAATAGGGTCGCGGCCCTTGGCTAGACTTCGTGACGCCCAGCCAAATGCCACCAACATGCCCATAGCAAACAGTGCCGTGAGCTGCGTGGTAGATGCCACCGACAGCCCCAGTATTTGAGCGCCATAGGGTTCAAGCAGCACATCTTGCATAGCAAAGCCCATGGTTCCCATGGCCAGTGCCACTAGCAGCCGACGGTTGCGTCCCTCGTTGACAAAATCACGCCAAGCACTGGCAAAGGCGGGTCGTGCGCGGTCGTGACGCGTACGCTCGGGGTCGCGGGGTTCCTGCTTCCAAAGGGCAATCACGTTCAAAAATAGCGACAGCATGGCAGCGCCTTGCAGCACTTTAATGAGCCTTATGTAATCGAACGTTTGCAGCAGTTGCGCAAAACCAATGCTGGCAATAATCATGCCCAGGAGCAGCATGACATAAAGCAGAGACACGACCCTAGGCCGTGTCTCTGACGATGCCAAATCGGTGGCTAGCGCCAAGCCAGCGGTTTGCACCATGTGCATACCAGCCCCTACCAACACAAACGCCAACATGGCAGCGGCAGGCCCAAGCCAAATAGGTCCGTTGTGGGGCTCGGTCATCACAATGAGGGCAAAGGGCATAATGGCCAATCCGCCAAACTGCAAAAGCGTGCCTCCCCATAAATAGGGCACCCGCCGCCAGCCGAGGAATGACTTGTGATAATCAGAGCGAAAACCAATGAGCGCTCGCGCTGGTGCCAGCAATAGGGGAATAGCCACCATCAAAGAAACAAGCCAAGCGGCCTGGCCTAACTCAACGACCATCACGCGGTTGAGTGTGCCGCTGAGCAGCACCGTCGACATTCCCACCGTAATTTGAAACAACGACAGGCGCAGTAACCGAGACATGGGTAAATGCTCGGTTGCAGCATCGGCAAAGGGTAGCCAGCGATCGCCCGCCCCCTGCACCGTAGCCATAAACTGTGCCTTAGTCAGTAACATCAGCGGCACAACTCCAAACCGTTCGAGATGTAAAAGCCGCTATTGACTCGGTACTGTCGGCCCACTCGCCATTCGCTGAAGGCCGGGCGCTGGGTGATGTCACGCACCATAGCCCGCTCGGACAGTGGCACAATGGCTGGGGAACGATTGTTGCGAGGGAACAGCTGACCGACCGCATGCATGGTTGCTAACAGCGGAGTCTTCGGTGCAAACGTGAACAAAATACTGTGTGACACCTGCTCTGCCATGGCTTCGAGGGTGGCCAAACCATCTTCGGGTGCGTAATGAATTAACGAATCCATCGCCACCACGTGGTCAAATCGCCCAAGATCCATAGTGCGCATGTCGCCAACACGAAACTCAATGCGCTCATAACCAGGCTCACCGCGATAGCGTTCACTCGCCAGATCGACCAGGGTCGGCGATAGGTCAATGGCCACTACTTCAGCGCCTCTTCGGCCCGCTTCCATGGCCAAGGCACCAGTGCCACAGCCCGCATCGAGAATACGCCGACCGTGTAAATCCTCGGGTAACCAGCTGAGCAAGTTAGCGCGCATAGCATCGCGACCGGCGCGCACCGTTTGACGGATACGCCCCACCGGCTCCGTGGATGTCAGGCGAGCCCAGGTACTGGCAGCCGTGCGATCAAAGTAATGTTCGATCTCGGCACGACGGGTTTCGTAGCGCGCAGAGCTCATCAGTCGAATCCCAAAAAGTCGAACAAATCGCGATCGCGCATGGGGGTCACAGGCTGGGGTTCAGCA
>CBFHTF010000117.1:0-4719 GCA_965658685.1 Luminiphilus sp. | reverse complement strand
AGCCGAGTCCTACGGGCACGTCGGTATCAAAGTTGAAAAGAAAGTCGATCTCGAGCCTGCTATGCGTGAGGCGTTTGCCTTAAAAGACCGGTTAGTCTTCCTTGATGTGTTTGTTGAGCCCCACGAACACGTTTATCCCATGTTGGTAGCGCCCAATGGGGCGATGAAGGATATGTGGCTCAGCAAAACGGAGAGGACCTGATATGCGCCGAATTTTGTCACTATTATTGGAGAACGAATCGGGGGCGCTGTCGCGGGTCGTTGGCTTGTTTTCACAGCGAGGCTACAACATCGAAACGTTGAATGTTGCGCCAACCGATGACCATTCGTTGTCGCGTCTGACCCTTACCACCACCGGCGACGATCTAAAGATTGAGCAGATCACCAAGCAACTCAATAAGCTCATTGACGTTATCAAAGTCGTTGATCTCACAGAGGGAACACATGTCGAGCGAGATACGCTGCTGGTGAAGGTCCGTGCAGAGGGTACTCAGCGTGATGAAGTGAAGCGCACCACGGATATTTTTCGTGGGCAAATTGTTGATGTTGGCCCCACCACCTACATTGTTCAATTGACAGGCCCCACCGAGAAATTGGATTCCTTTATCACCGCGCTGGGTGATGTTGTTATTCTTGAGGTCGTTCGGTCGGGGGTGGCGGGTATGGCCCGGGGAGAGAAAATTCTAGCTCCTTGAGTCTATTTCAGATGTAAAAAAAAGGCGCCGATGGCGCCTTTTTTTATTCTGCTGTGACTCAGCCAGCGGAGGAGATAGCCTGCATGCCGGTCATATAACCGCGCAATTCTTCGCCGACCAACTCCACCATGTGGTTTCGAATTTCGGCGTTCACTTCAATAAGGGTGCGGTTGTCGGCGCTGTTGTCGCTACCCATACCCACGCCAATAACATCGGTGCCTACCGTCTGCATGAAGTCCTTTAGCAAGGGCCGTGCAGCTTGATCGAACAAGTAGCAACCGTATTCAGCGGTGTCTGATATCACCACATTCATCTCGTAAAGTTTCTTGCGAGCGATCGTGTTAGCGATGAGAGGTGTTTCATGTAGAGACTCGTAGTACGCAGACTCTTCCACGATTCCGGCAGATACCATTGTCTCGAAAGCTAACTCAACACCGGCTTTGACCATGGCAATCATCAGGATGCCCTTGTCGTAATACTCTTGCTCACTAATAGGCTCTGCGGTCAGCTCTTGACGTTCGAAGGCTGTTTCGCTGGTCTCGGCACGCCAACGCAACAAGTTGGCATCATCGTTTGCCCAGTCTTCCATCATGGTACGAGAGAACTCGCCAGACATGATGTCATCTTGATGCTTTTCGAACAGCGGGCGCATCAGGTCTTTCATTTGCTCTGCGAGCTCAAAAGCACGTATTTTTGCTGGATTAGACAGGCGATCCATCATGTTGGTAATACCGCCTTGCTTTAAACCTTCAGTAACGGTTTCCCAGCCATATTGGACGAGCTTGGCAGCGTAAGCGGGATCAGCACCCAGCTCTACCATGCGATCGAAGCAGAGCAGGGAGCCTGACTGAAGCATGCCACATAGGATGGTCTGCTCGCCCATCAGGTCTGATTTCACTTCTGCGATGGGCGACGATTCGAGAACGCCCGCTCGGTCACCGCCGGTTCCCGATGCCAACGCCTTGGCGATTGTCATGCCTTCGCCCTTGGGGTCATTTTCGCGGTGCACAGCTATCAGTGTTGGTACACCGAAGCCACGCTTGTATTCTTCACGCACTTCAGTGCCGGGACATTTCGGGCAGCACATGACCACCGTAATGTCTTCACGTATCTTCATGCCTTCTTCAACAAGATTGAAGCCGTGGGCGTAATCGAGGCAGGCACCTTCTTTCATCAATGGCATAACAGCGGTGACGACCGAGGTGTGTTGCTTGTCGGGCGTTAAGTTCATTACTACGTCGGCGTCGGGTATGAGCTCCTCGTAGGTGCCCACGGTGAAGCCATTTTCTGTGGCTCTCTGCCAAGATGCTCTTTTTTCTGCAATCGCTTCGGCGCGCAGTGCGTAGGCCACGTTCAGGCCCGAGTCGCGTAGGTTCAGGCCTTGATTTAAGCCTTGCGCGCCGCATCCGATGATGACGATCTTCTTACCCTTTAGCGGGGTAACCCCTTCGCTGAATTCGGAACGATCCATGAATCGACATTTGCTCAGCTCTTCGAGCTGGATGCGCAGGGGCAGGGTATTAAAGTAGTTGCTCACCGTTATCTCCTGGGTGCATTGCCTGATGACAGGCGGTAAAAAAAACAAGGCAAAATCTGGGGATCGCATAGTACCCTGTCACGCTGTAAATTTCTTCCCGAGGTGAGAAATCGATAATGAATGCCCAAGATCACTCTGGTGCACATCCAGACGCTACCGATGAGCTCGAGCGAGCCGCTGACACCCTTGAGCGTCCTTTGGCGTCGGTTGTTGGCGATTATCAAGAAGTGGGTACTGACAGTACGCCCATCCGCGGCGTATTTTTATTGCCCAACATGATAACCACTGGGGCACTGTTTGCTGGGTTTTATGCCGTCGTTGCAGGTATGCAGCAAGATTTCTATGCGGGAGCAGTAGCGATCTTTGTTGCCATGGTTCTTGATGGGCTCGATGGTCGAATAGCGCGCCTAACAAATACCACGAGCGCGTTTGGCGATGAATACGACAGCATGGCGGATATGGTGTCTTTTGGCGTGGCACCCGCATTGTTGGTGTTCAATTGGTCATTAGTTACCGCAGGTAAGGCCGGGTGGGTGGCCGCATTCATATACACCGCCTGCGCCGCCTTGCGTTTGGCTCGGTTTAACACGCAGCTTTCAACGAGTGATGGGCGTTTATTCACAGGTCTTGCCAGCCCAGCGGCTGCAGCGCTGGCGGCGGGCAGCGTGTGGTTGGGACAGCATTATGACTTGGCAGCCAGTGAACCACTGCCGATGTTGTTGCACGGCGCTATGTTGGTACTGCTGGGCTTTTTGATGATTAGCAATTTTCCCTACCAAAGCTTCAAGAAAATCAACTTATTCGCCAGGGTGCCGTTTGTGCGAGTTCTGCTGTTCTTGTTCGTGCTCGGGTTGGTGGCACTCAACCCTCCAGTGGCATTGTGGACGCTATTTTTTGCTTATGCTCTGTCAGGTCCGTTGCAACATTTGCGACGTACAGTTGTCGTAGTTTCAACGACGGACACCGACGAGGAGTCGAATGCCGATGAAAAAGACCGTGAGCAGACGCTTCAGTGATCCCTCTATTGCCTCCTCCGATATCACTCCAGAGCGGGTGTGGCTCAATCGTCGAGCATTACTGAAAGGCAGTGTTGGGATGGCGGCAGCGGGTTTCGTAGGTGCTGCCTCTGGTGCGTCGACAAAAGAACCCACACCGCTCAAGTATCAGGTGGCGCCTGCAAGTTCTGCCCCCGTCGATGCGTTAACGCCCTATAAAGACGTCACCAATTACAACAACTTCTACGAGTTCGGTACCGATAAATCAGATCCCGCGAGATATGCCGATGAAATGACCACTGACCCATGGACTGTGTCAGTGGGCGGCTTGGTTAACAAGCCTGGTAAGTTGCACTTGGAAGATATTTTGAGCGGCTTTGATCTAGAGGAGCGGATATATCGTTTTCGATGTGTTGAGGCGTGGTCAATGGTGGTGCCTTGGATAGGCTTCCCGCTTTCTCAACTACTACAACGATTTGAGCCCAGCAGCAGTGCACGGTTTGTGCGTTTTAAGACCCTCTATAGGCCCAGCGAAATGCGTGGCACTCGCTCGTTTACGACGGTTATCGATTGGCCTTATCAAGAGGGCTTGCGACTTGATGAGGCTATGCATCCGCTCACGCTGATGGCCGTGGGTCTTTACGGAAAAACACTGCCAAATCAGAGCGGTGCGCCATTACGATTGGTTGTGCCGTGGAAATATGGCTTCAAAAGTATTAAGTCTATCGTTGCTATTGATCTTGTTGAGCGGCAGCCAGAAACATCATGGCAGGGATTGGCGCCTCATGAGTACGGCTTCTACAGCAATGTGAACCCAGAGGTGGATCATCCTCGCTGGTCACAACGTTTCGAGCGACGGTTGCCATCGTCGATCTTTAAACCCAACCGAATACCTACCCAGTTGTTTAACGGGTACGCCGACCAGGTTGCGGGCCTGTATGAAGGCATGGATCTGCGTCGTCACTACTAGTGTGCAGGCGCGTCAATGCCCGTTTACTTGCGAGCAATGGGTATGCATAAGATCTCCGATGCACTTCACCGGTTGATACCTTGGTTGGCAGGCCCAGGCGTTAGAGTGCTCGTATTTGGGCTGCTCTCGGCGCCATTTTTGTTATTGCTATGGGGTGTGACCACAGCTGACTTAGGGCCCGATCCCGCCGAACACCTCATGCATGTTACCGGAGAGTGGGCCATACGAATTCTGCTGCTGGTTCTTGCCGCGCGACCCCTCGCTCAAAAAGGTTGGCCGCGGCTATTCCGTTACCGCCGGCTACTCGGGTTATTTGTTTTCTTCTATGCCACGATACATTTCTTGGTCTTTGCTCAGGTATATGTTGGTTGGAGCCAAGCACTGCTGTTGGAGGAACTGGTCGAGCGCCCGTACGTCATTGTTGGCACGGCCGCTTGGTTGGTCTTAGTGCCGTTGGCGGTTACATCAACCGACCGTTGGCGCTCGCGTTTGCGTCAACATTGGCGTCAATTGCACCAGTTA
>CBFHTF010000116.1:0-4912 GCA_965658685.1 Luminiphilus sp. | reverse complement strand
ATTTCACTGTTTCCTCAGGAAATCTTTCGTACTAGTAAGCGCTGGGCCGAAAAGCGCTTCACGCGCTTGGTATACTTCAACGACCAAATCCCCTCTGGCGGTCATTTCTCTGCCCTTGAAGTGCCAGAGACTCTCTGCAGTGAAATCATCGCGTGGCGCAAATCGTTGTTGGGCTGATGACATCTAACTGCCTAACGCATTTACAGGACTCAAAGCTTTGAGCGATTTCGATTTCACCTCTCCATTTCTGACCGAAGACATCGATAGCAACAATTCCGAATACTGGCTAGCACGGCGTGAATTGGCGGCAGCCATGCGCGAGCTAATTGAAGCCACGACGGTTAGCGATATACAACCCGAAGCTGCCAAAGCCCTAGCAGAGGATGTGCGTGCCATGGCGGCTCGTGCGCGTGAGCACCGAGAGCTTTTGGGCATTATTGAGTACGGTAAAGCCCATGGTAGTTTTGCCATGGCCAACCATGAAATTCTTTGTGTAGGCGGCGCCAGCCACCCCATGGCACCGGGACTCGAACACTGGATAGACGGCGATACTATTAAAGGTCGCGTCCGTTTTAACTGGTCCTACGAAGGTCCCCCGAAGCACGCTCACGGAGGTTGGGTAGCGGCGATTTTTGACCACTTCATGGGTATGGCACACATGCGTTCGGGTGCTCCGGGTATGACCGCCAGTCTTACCGTAAATTATTTACGCCCCACGCCGCTGAACAAAACGCTAGATCTGCAGGCGTCCATTACCCCTATCGATGGGCGTAAAACCGAGGTGCTTGCCGAGATGCATTGCCAGGGTGACCCTATTGCCACGGCCAACGCACTGTTCATAAAACCCAAACACAACGTATTCGCCTAGGCGGTAATTGCTCAAGCCGTAAGCGCCTATTCGCTGTGCGATAACCCTTGGCACATTGAACTATCGGTCATACCTTAAATGAGAATCATTATCATTTGAGGCGGTTATGCGACTTCGATTTCTAAGTAAACAAGAAAAAGCGCAGGTCAGTAATGACATTAAAGGCGCGCAAGCAACCTTCCGCGCCGCTCTAAAAGCGGCGTTACACGCGCAGCAGCAAAAACGGTACAGCGACGCATTCCTGCAGGCCGGCGCTGCATTTGAGTGCTCAAGGCTGCTGGCCCTGCAACAGAGAGATGCGCACGCCCTCCAGCGCTACGGGGATACCGCCTTGCTGATGCGCGAATTGCTACTAACCCTGGGCTTTGACGAATTAGTTGAGCCTTTCGTCAGGGCTTTTAACCGCGACAAACAGACAATCGATACTGGTGACGCCAACAAAGGACTGCTAGGCTTGGCGCAAAATAATCAACGAAAGCGGTTAACAAATCATGAACAACCTACCCCGTATCGGCGCCGGTGTTATCGGCGTGCTGGCCTTGCTGGCTAGCATCAACTGGCTTGTGAATCCCCAAGGTGCAGCGGCAAGCCTTGGCATGCCTCTGCTTGAAGGCGCCGGACGCAGCACACAATTGGGCGACCTGACGGCCTTTTTCACTGGCATTGGGTTGTTGTGCGTTATTGGCGCGTTGCAAAGAGCCCCTGCGCTCGTGCTTTCGGCAGCCCTGTTCCTGGGTTTAACCGCCATTTTCAGGACGGTGGCCTGGCTGGTTCACGGCGCCGACTTTGCCACTGCCGCTATCGTCTTGGAGGTCATCTTAACTGGCCTGCTGGCACTGTGTGCACGGTCTATTTCCGGGGCAAAGCAAGCCTAACATCGCGCTCGGCCGGTCGATTCAGGTTCACGCGATTCGCAGCATCCTGCCCCGCATTGAGGGCACTACTGACGCCACCGGCCCTACTGTTTAGCGCACGAGCAGAACTTAATTTTGGATAACGCTTTTTAAACAGCGCGGTAAGCTCGGCATCTTTTTGCGCCATCAATGCTCGCCCATCAGCAAGTGACTCCACCCACTGTGCTTCCACCGTTTGTCGCGCCTCTTGTAAGCGTGCATTGATACGATCGACAAACGCACGCCGAAACGCAGAAACCAACGCGCGATGATGATGCCCCGCCAAGCGCTCTTGCCTGTAGGTGTCTGACGCCTGGTAACTATCACAGGCCAAAAACAACGCGTGATAAACCAATTCACTGATGTACACCGCCATGGCCACATCGGCAGCCGCACCGAAATACGACAAATATTCGGCGCTGCAACTAAAGCTACGATCGACACCGTGGGCCGTTCGAGCCTGCAAGGCCTGACGATGAACTACCGATTCAACGCCGCAGAACTGACTAATAGCCCATGCCACATGCAAAAGCGCCTTGTAGTTATCGCGCTTGAACACCGGCACCGTACGCTCAATGACATGCAGCTTTTCGGTGCTCACCTCGGCACTGTCATCGAGACCATGTTTTGCCATCAGTGCCTGTAACTGAATGAGCGCCCGCTCAGCTTCATGCTCGTTAGAGGTAGCATCACTCGACAATTTACGCAGCGCATTGATTTTTTTGATCAATCGGTTCTCCGCCCTCGAGGCAGCTCGCTGCCTCTCATCTTGCGCAAATTCATCGAGCATAGGGTTAAGAGCACAGCCACGGATTAATTTATATACCGTTTTGAAGGCATCCCCATGGGGCTGATGCTTAGTGTCACCGGGCAACAACGCCACCACATAATGTGCCAGCTCGTGCCCCAGCGTCAGCAGCAGCGCCTCTTCAGGGTTTTGCACCCAGCGACTACCAATGACTGGATCGGCGGCGTAACTGGCATATTCGACGAATTCACCACCCTGCTCGTATTGTTCAACGCCACCGTAGTTAATAGCCAGCTCGGTGGGTCGCCCATCTTCGCTGCGCAAAAAACTGATACCCGATGCACTGCGTGTCACCGCCAATAAATCGACCACGCCACCAAGGCGTGCCTCTGAAAGTTGGAACTCGCTAGCGAGCAGCGCCAACAGGTGCCGCTGTTGAATGGCTGGTTTGACCAGGACTGGCTTACGCGCTAACAGTCGCACCAACAACGACCGACAAAATTCATAGTGCCAAGAACCCAAACCGTCGCGTACTTTATTCATACATGCCTTTTCGGTGGTTACCATAATCCCAATCATCATGATTGCGTGCTGACTAGCCCACGCGTCGTTCGTAATAGCCTATTGCACATTTGTGTGATTATGCGCTGCTGTTCAGTTATACAGGTCGCCCCATGCGACAGGTCTCGGATGGTTCGTCTTCATAAGCAAGCGTCGACTGCACGGCCGAGGAGTCTCTTGATAGACTGACAAATCAGATTTCAGGAGTCGTCATCATGTTAGTACGTTTGATTCAAGTTGCTCTTATCGGCAGTGTTTTTGCTACCAGCGCCCACAGTGCCGATTTCGACCGTCTGGCATTTTACAAACATCTACACGCCAACCCAGAGCTATCATTTCAAGAAAAAAATACGGCGTCACTTCTGGCAGATACCTGGCGCCAGGCAGGCTTTGAGGTCACAGAAAATGTGGGCGGCTTTGGCGTCGTGGGTCTTCTCAGAAACGGCGACGGGCCCACCGTCATGTTGCGCATGGACACCGATGGGCTGCCCGTAGAAGAGCAAACTGGCTTAAGTTACGCCAGCACCGCGCAAGCGATAGAGCAGACCGGGCAAGAAGTCAGCGTGATGCACGCCTGCGGCCACGATGTTCACATGACAGTGGGTACCGAAACCGCCCTGGCACTCGCCACACGACGCACCGAATGGACCGGTATGTTAATGGTCATTGCCCAGCCTGCGGAAGAGCGCGGCGCCGGCGCACGTGCCATGCTTAGCGAGGGCCTGTTTGAGCGCTTTGCCAAACCAGACTACAACTTGTCATTACATACACTGGCCAACTTGCCTGCGGGACAAATCGGCTACGTGCCAGGCTGGATGATGGCCAATGTCGATTCGGTCGACATTACGCTTAAGGGAGTTGGCGGGCACGGCGCCTATCCACACAACGCCAAAGACCCGATCGTACTGGCAGCGGCCATCATTATGGATTTGCAGACCTTGGTATCCCGGGAAATCCACCCGGTGGAGCCTGGGGTCGTGACCGTAGGCTCGATTCACGCCGGCACCAAACACAACATCATCCCCGACCAGGCCAAACTTCAGCTGACAGTGCGCTCCTACTCCGACGCCACGCGCAATACCCTATTGCAGGGCATTGAACGCATCGCCGCTAAGAACGCCGAGGCCTTGGGCTTCGGCCCCGAACTGAGCCCCGTGGTCACCATTAAGGACGAATACACACCGGCCTTGTGGAATGACCCCGAGCTTGTCGAGCGAGGTGTGGCAGCGATGCGTGCGGCCATTGGCGACGACAACGTGATTGAAGTGAGCAAGGAAATGGGTGGCGAAGATTTTGCCCGCTATGGTCGCACCGAGGACAACATCCCTAGCTTCATGATCCGAGTGGGTGTCGTGCCGCAAACAAAATGGAGAGCCTACAAAGCGGGCGAAGCCTCATTGCCATCGCTGCACTCGCCCTTTTTTGCGCCCGACCCAGAGAAATCGATTGGCACAGGTGTCGCCGCAATGACGGCAATGGCCATGGACTTGCTTCAGCGGTAAAGCCATCGCCCTTACGGCATCTGGCCAATTAATACCGCTTAGCCGGGGCTTATGAAGAATAAGCCCCGGCCTTTTTGTCATTTGTCGATTAATGCCAAAATAAAGTCGCTTCTGTCTGACACCACGATTGCGAGCTAAGAACGGCCGCTCCTATACTCGGCGCGACATCCCCCAAGGACGTCACGACCATGGCTGAAGTCAATCATCGCCTGTCTCGCTTACTTGCACCGACCTCGGTCGCCCTCGTCGGCGCCACCACAAAACCCAATGTGGCCGGCAACGACATCGTGCTGGAGCTACAGTTATCTAAGTACAAAGGCGCCATCTACCCCGTCAATCC
>CBFHTF010000115.1:0-4919 GCA_965658685.1 Luminiphilus sp. | reverse complement strand
AGAGCGCAGTGCGTTTAGAGTGGTAGCTGAATCCAGCAGCTGCAACTTTCGCTCTACGACTTTGCGAAGATTAGACCAGCGTCTACAAGACCTGCCAGCGAAGATGTTTGCGGTGTCTTTACAGGCAAATGATCTGATCATGTTGGTAACGTTACACCACTACCGCCATAACGTAAAACGTTAAGCGTGCCGCGTTAGGTTATGTCACCAGATCTACCATCGGTAGGGGTGTGATGTTTTTGGGCTTAGTGCGCAGTGTTGGATGATGCCTAAAGCCAAAAAGGTCTCCTAAAAAACCGCGGCGACTCAAATCGCATGTTTATATAATTCCCTATTTGGGTATTATTTGCACCGTAATAATAAGATATTTAAACCATTATTGTTGTTATGGTTTGTTTTTGTCGTTATATTGGTATAGTGAGTACTAGAAATGAGACAAAAATAAACCGTTTGCTCCGTAGCCAGCCTCCTGGCACAGCGTTGGCTGTTGTCTGGCTGACTAAGCAGGGCTACAGTCCTGAACTCATAAAGCAATACAAAAAAAGCGGCTGGTTTGATTCTATCGGCACAGGTGTTATTGCGCGTCGAGGTGATGACGTGGATTACTTGGGTGCCGTGTACGCGCTTCAGACTCAGTTGGGGTTGTCGGTACATCCTGCGGCCAAAACGGCCTTAAACCTACACGGCAAGGCTCACTATCTTGAGCTTGCCACCAGGTCGGTTCAACTCTTTGGCGCTGCCGACGATACATTGCCGCTCTGGTTTAAGAGGCGGGAGTGGGGCGTCAACGTGAACTGCCAGCTTACATCGTTTTTACCACCGGCCTTGGGGTTGGTAGATTTTGACCATAAGGGCTTTAAAGTCAAGATATCGAGCCCGGCTAGGGCGATCTTAGAATGTCTTTATCTCTCCCCGAAATCGCTGCCGTTGTTGGAAGTCGGTGAGTTGATGGAGGGTTTGAATAATCTGCGCCCGGCCTCAGTGCAAGCGCTGCTGGAAGCATGTACCTCCATAAAAGTTAAGCGCTTGTTTCTCTACTTGGCAGAAAAAGCAGGTCATGAATGGATCGATTACCTGGAGCTTAAGCGTATCGATTTAGGTGGCGGCAAGCGCGCTATCGTCAGGGGCGGTGTTTATGTGTCGAAATACCAGATCACCGTGCCGAGGGAGCTAGAGGCAGAAGAGTGAGTGCTCATTTTTGCTGGGCTTTAATCGTCTGGCGCCAAATTGGATGGAGTATCCCTGGGAAGAATTCCCAGCATTGCGGTGGAAGTTACAGAATCTGGCGACCTTGAAAGCGCGCAATGCTGCTAAATACGATGACCAGCTTCAGCGGTTGGAGCGTCTATTGCTGTGAGGTATCGGCAGTGGCATGGCATATGACGGAGTGGGTTTGGAGACGGTGATTTTGGCGTGTTGCTAGCCTGTATTAAAGAAACGATGGGCACTTTTCATTAGCTCTAAAACCAAAACGGGGCCTGCATTTCTGCAAGCCCCGTGGTGTTTGGCTCCGCCTGCTGGGCTCGAACCAGCGACCCAATGATTAACAGTCATTTGCTCTACCAACTGAGCTAAGGCGGAATAGTTCTCGGGTTTCCGAGAGGCGCGTACGATATAGACAGGGTTTTTTGAAGTCAATACCCGATAGCTATTTTGCCCCCTGGGCTGCAAAACCCACACAAAACCGCAATACTGGGTGGCTGCGTAGGTCTACTTTATACATCACTCGTCACCACAACCCCCATTCGCTATTGCTGGATTCCTATGGCCCGTCAATTTCAACTGCAATCCAGTTACCAACCTGCTGGCGATCAGCCGGAGGCCATCCGCCAATTGGTCGAGGGCGTGCAAGCGGGTTTAGCGTCGCAAATTTTGTTGGGTGTTACCGGTTCGGGTAAGACGTTCACTATGGCCCACACGGTGCAGCAGCTGCAGCGCCCCACCATTGTCATGGCCCACAACAAAACGCTGGCAGCGCAGCTCTATGGTGAGTTCAAGGAGTTCTTCCCCAATAACGCGGTGGAGTATTTTGTCTCCTACTACGATTATTACCAGCCCGAGGCCTACGTGCCGTCATCGGATACCTTCATCGAGAAAGATGCACAGGTAAACGACCACATTGAGCAAATGCGGTTATCGGCGACGAAGGCGCTACTGGAGCGTGAAGATTGTTTGGTGGTGGCAACGGTGTCGGCCATTTATGGTCTGGGTGATCCCCAATCGTATTTCAAAATGGTCATGCACTTGTCTCGAGGGGAGATCATTGATCAGCGCGGCGTGCTGCGTCAGCTGGCTGAGTTGCAGTACACCCGCAATGATATTGACTTCAAGCGTGGTACTTATCGCGTTCGTGGCGATGTTATTGATATTTTCCCCGCCGACTCCGATGAGTTAGCAGTGCGGGTTGAATTGTTCGATGAGGAAATCGAAAACATTTGCACCTTCGATCCCCTCACCGGTGCGGTCGAGGAGAAGCTACCGCGGGTGACCATTTTCCCGAAGACCCATTACGTGGCATCTCGGGACACCATGTTGGGTGCGGTTGATCTCATCGAAGAAGAATTAGAGCTGCGCGTGAAGCAGTTTAAAGAGATGGATAAGCTGTTAGAGGCGCAGCGTATACAGCAGCGCACACGCTACGATTTAGAGATGATCCGAGAGCTGGGCTATTGCCAGGGTATCGAGAATTACTCCCGTTATTTGTCGGGGCGGGCACCCGGTGAGCCGCCGCCAACTTTGTTTGAGTATTTGCCCGATAACGCCCTTGTCTTAGTTGATGAGTCCCACGTCAGTATTCCGCAAATAGGGGCCATGTACCGCGGCGATCGATCTCGGAAAGAGACCCTGGTGGAGTACGGATTCCGACTGCCTTCAGCCCTCGATAATCGCCCCATGAAATTTGAGGAATGGGAAGCCATTGCGCCCCAGGCCATTTACGTGTCGGCGACCCCGGGCTCCTATGAGCTTGAACACGCAGGCCGCACGGTAGAGCAGGTGGTGCGCCCCACCGGCCTGGTCGATCCCATCGTCGAGGTTCGCCCGGCTCGCACCCAAGTCGATGATTTATTGGCGGAGATACGTCTCACGGTGGCTCAGGGTGATCGCGTCTTGGTAACAACGCTCACCAAGCGCATGTCAGAGGATCTCACTGAGTTCTTATCGGAGCATGATGTACGGGTGCGGTATTTGCATTCCGATATCGATACGGTTGAGCGGGTGGAGATTATTCGTGACTTGCGGCTCGGTCATTTCGATGTGTTAGTGGGCATTAACTTACTGCGAGAAGGTCTCGACATGCCCGAGGTATCGTTAGTCACCATACTCGATGCCGACAAAGAGGGGTTCTTGCGCTCAGACCGGTCGCTGATACAGACCATTGGTCGCGCAGCACGTCACCTGCGGGGGCGCGCGATTCTCTATGCCGATAGAATCACCGGCTCAATGGAGCGCGCCATGGCAGAGACCCAGCGCCGTCGGGAGCGTCAGGTGGCGTTCAATGAAACCCACGGCATTACCCCCAAGGGTATCGAGAAGAGTGTGCAAGACATCCTTGAGGGTGCTCGCCGCATGCCTACGAAGGCCCGCAGTGCGCGCGATCGCAAAGTGGCCGAGGAGCGCGCTGCTTACAGCGCTGAAGTGGCGAATCTGTCACCCAAGGCACTGGCACGAAAGCTCGAGCAGCTCGAAGCGCAAATGCTTAGTCATGCGAAAAATATGGAGTTTGAGGAGGCGGCAAAGCTTCGCGATCAGGTGGCAGAGCTCAAGCAACTTGCTTTCGCGGCGGCGGGCTAAGCACGGTCTAGGCCCGCAGGGTAAACCCTACTTCCACCGCATCCAGATCGGGCAAATTGCGCGCCCAGGGTTCACCGCCGTGCTGCTGCGCGACCAACCTTACAATGTACAGCCCTAAACCCATGTGGTGGCCGCCTGTGTTACGGGGTGTATTGGGCGCTGCCTTGTCTCTCATCGACACCATGGGTGCGAATAAAGCATCGGTGCTACTTGGCAATGCGGGCCCCACATTCACTACGGACAGGCGCCACCAGAGCGCGCGTCGCACAAGATGCAGTTCAATGACGGTGTTTGGTGTTGCAAATGACACCGCGTTACTGACTAGTTTATCGATGGCCTGAACAAGCGCATCGGCGGCCACAGTCGCCACCGCGCTATCGGGTGCCACCACCAATCGGATTGTCCATGGTGAAAAGGTCTGCCTGTAGGCATCGGCCAGCTGCTCCAGCAGTGGTACCAAATCCATGGCGCGTCGCTCATCGGCCTCTATGCTTGCCTCTAGACGATTGGCCTCATTCATGGCGCCCAGCATGTTACTCAGCCGCTGAAGGGCATCCTTGGTGCGCGCCAGCACTCTCTGGGTTTCTTCTGCCGACAAATCGTGCGCCCCAAGGTGCTCGAAGCTGTTGCTGATGATGGCAATGGGCGTCCGAATTTCGTGGGCCAGTGTGCGAGGCAGCGCGCGCAAGTACTGCTCTGTCTGATCACGCTGGGCCAGCAGTTTTTGAAACTGCTGGGCTAGGGCGTCAATTTCATCGTGCCACCGAAACCGCGCTACCGGCGGGGTCGGGCTTAATGGTTGTTGGGTCATGCGCCGTGACAAGCCGATGATGCGCCAGCTAATAAGCCCGGCAAAGCCGAATAACACAAATAGCGATAGCGCCACGGCAAGACCACCCCGAAGCAGCAGTGTTTGCACAGCGGCTGCGTTGAAAGACAGGTAGCTCTCTCGGGTATCTTCTATTGCCACGGTGCCTGCTGTGCCGCCGGATGCTTGGATGGGGCTTTTGAAGCGATGAGTAAGCACGGTGTTGGGCAGTAAGTGTCGGTAAATCCAGTGTGCTAGTGCGCCGCTTTCGGTATTGGTTGCTACTGTGTTCGTGGTACTACGACCGATAAGCAGGTGG
>CBFHTF010000114.1:0-5005 GCA_965658685.1 Luminiphilus sp. | reverse complement strand
AAAGGGGAATCGTGGCGCCGCATTGGCTGGCTCGCGTTAGGCGTTGTGGCATTTGCAGCCACGGCTATCGTCATTAGCCAACTGGCGGCACGTACCATTGTCACACCCATACGCACTGCAGCGCTGGCGGCCGAACGGGTCGCCGAGGGCGATCTGACCTTCGAAGTACAAACAAAAAGTAGCGATGAATTGGGCCTTTTGCTGTCCTCTATTGCAAAAATGGTTGACCGACTCGGCGCGCTCATAGGCCGTGTGAAAGATTCCGGTAGCCAACTCTCCCAAACCGCTGTCGATATCGTTGCATCTGCCGATCAACAGGAAACGGTCAGCAGCAATTTTGCTGCCACCAGCGGTGAGATCGCCGCTGCGGTCAATCAAATTTCAAGCACCTCATCGGCGCTGCTCGACACCATGGAGCAGGTGTCGTCTTCAATGGACGAAACAGCATTGGTCGCCAACCGAGGACGTGGTGGGCTCAATGATATGGAGCATGCCATGCAAGCTTTGGCGTCAGCGTCCGAGTCTATTTCATCGAAGCTGGCGCTTATTGCAGAGCGAGCAGCCAATATTGGGGTTGTAGTGACCACCATCACCAAGGTGGCAGATCAGACCAACTTACTGTCACTCAATGCTGCGATTGAAGCTGAAAAAGCTGGTGAAGTGGGTTTAGGATTCGCGGTAGTGGCCAGGGAGATCCGGCGGCTAGCCGATCAGACCGCGGTTGCCACGCTCGATATCGACCTCATCATTAGTGAAATGAGTCAATCGGTGGCCAGCGGTGTTGATGAAATGCAGCGTTTCGATGATCAGGTTAGAAATGGGGTCTTGCAGACCGAACAAATCAGCGGTGAGCTGAGCGGCATCATCAAAGCGGTCGAGGAAATTAAGCCGCGCTTTGAAAGCGTTTACGAGGGTATGCGCGCACAGGTGGTGGGCGCTGGCCAAATTAGTAAGGCGGTGGTTTCACTGCGAGATGTCAGTGAGATATCCAAAACATCATCGGAAACCATGAAGTCAATCGCGGGACAACTAAACACCGCTGTCGATTCATTAAATACCGGTATCCAGCATTTCGATGTTGGCTCCGATGAGCCTGCCTAGCGCGTCGCTGGCCATGACTTCCACCCGGGGAATAGGCGTGACTGATTCGATCAAACTAGCAGCGGCGGTAAGCTCGGTTGAGGACATCAACGATTTCGTTGATGCGTTCTGTTCGGCCAGGGGCATTGCTGATGCAATGAAGTTTGAGCTGCAGTTGGTATTGGAGGAACTGCTGGTCAATGTGTGCATGCACGGCCAGCCAAGTGACGGCAGCGTGGCTCAAGTAGACGTGTGTATGGGTCTTGAAGGCGATTGTCTCACTTTGCGTTTCTCTGACAACGGTTTGGCCTTCAACCCACTCGAACAGGCAGCGCCCGATACCGATAAGAGTCTGGAAGATATACAGATAGGCGGATTGGGCATTGTTCTTTTGCGGCAGCTGATGGATGACATCCGCTATGACCATCATGACGGCTTCAATCATCTCAGCATGAAGAAAGTCTTGTCAGCGACGGACTTGGCACCGTCCATTACCGAGAGAGCGAGCCAACAGTGACACTGAAAACCAAAATACTCGTCGCGGCGGGTGCGCCGGTGCTGGTCACAATGATTCTCGCCTCTGGCTTCCTGTTGTTTGTGCTCTACGAGACGCGTACACACGATCAGGAGTCCTATCTACAAGAGGTAGTGGCAAGTGCGGCCTCGGTTATCGATAAAGCCAATTATCAGGCTATCCAAGCAGCTGAACTTATTGCCACGGCACAAGCGTCGGGCATGTACGGCGACACTGAGACCTCGCTGGCGTTTACACGCCGCATTTTGGCTAACTCCCAACACTTCACTGGTGCTTACGTTGCCTATGAGCCCTATGACGAGGACGTCGAATTAGGGTCGTCCGGGGAGCGCGGCAGTAACAACAAGCCATTTATTCCCTATTGGTTTCGGGCACAGGAAAACAACGCCAAGATTGAACTGACCGAACTGGTCGATATGAATACCAGTTACTACTATCGCGGCGTAAAAAACCGCTTCGAGGGTATTGATGAATCGGTGGGTATTAAACTCGATGGTGGCATTAGTGCCTTGTATGCCAATCGAACCAAAGCTCGTTCAGACCAATACCGTTACATGATGACCGAACCCTATGTGTACGAAGGCAAACTCATTGTGGAGCAGACTGCCCCTATCATTATTGATGGGCGATTTCGGGGAATTGGCGGCGTGGACCGCGCGCTCACAGACATCGATGAGGTATTGCTGGCACTCAAGAAATTCACCTCCCAGAACTTTGTTTTGGTTAGCGCTCGGGGCCGAATTATTAGCGCTACCGCCGACCCAAAACTGACCGGGCAAGTCATTGAGTCAACGCCCTACGCACAACTGCTAGAGCCCCTCTACCTAAGCACAGCGACGTCACACGTAACCAGGGGCGTTGAGCCCATCACCGGTAACAGCAGCTACTTGGTTTCCCATCGAGTCGCTACCGGGGACTGGCTGCTACTTAGTTCAGTAGATCGCAGCGAGATCCTTGCACCTATTTGGGCCACCTTAAACAGAGTCTCTGTATTGCTGGTTATTGGGGCGTCACTGGCGCTGGTTATTTCCGCTTGGGCGGTCAGTATTCCGCTGCGCCGTATCGCCAACGCCGCCGATACTGCCGAACGTATCGCCGGTGGCGATTTAACCCAGCAAATTGATACAAGCAGCGATGATGAAGTAGGTATTTTATTAACGGGCATGCACTCGGTGGTAGCGGCTCTCAGTGCTGTGATTACCCGGATCAAGGGCTTTTCTATTGATCTCAACAGTGTGGCCAATGAAATCAAATCAGCGGCGCTTCGCCAAAATGACATCAGCCAGGAGTTCTCGGCCTCTACCCACCAAATTTCCGCATCCGTCACTGAAATTAACGCCACTTCAGCAGAACTATTAATCACCATGCGTGAC
This sequence comes from Luminiphilus sp., assembly GCA_965658685.1. Taxonomy (GTDB): domain Bacteria; phylum Pseudomonadota; class Gammaproteobacteria; order Pseudomonadales; family Halieaceae; genus Luminiphilus. The sequence goes on along the minus strand of CBFHTF010000114.1, from coordinate 2,017 downwards.
GTCGCCGATGCCAGCAGCGCAACAGTGTCTGTTGCCAGTGACGGCCGACAAGATCTAAACAACATGGAGCAGACCATGGGTGAGCTATTAACAGCCACTCAGGTTATTTCCTCTAAGCTTGAAGTCATTGCCGAGCGGGCGAATAACATTGGTGCAGTGGTAACCACCATTTCAAAGGTGGCGGAACAAACCAATTTGCTCTCACTCAACGCCTCTATCGAAGCCGAGAAAGCTGGCGAGCACGGCTTGGGTTTCTCGGTGGTGGCGCGAGAAATTCGACGACTCGCCGACCAAACCGCCATTGCCACCTTAGATATTGAAACCATTGTGCGCGATATGCAGCAGTCTGTGACCAGTGGTGTGATGGAAATGGATCGATTTGGTCAACAGGTACGTGGCGGGGTTACCGAGGTAACCCGCCTGGGCGAACAATTAAGTCTCATTATTGAGGGTGTTGAAGCCATTCAACCCCGCTTCGTTTCCGCTCATGAGGGCATGCAGGCTCAGGCTGCCGGAGCCAATCAAATTAAAGAGGCGATGACACAGCTGCGACATATCGCTGAATCTGCCGATAGCTCGTCGTACCTTTTGTCTGACTCAGCGGATAAATTACTGAAAGCGATTGATGCACTGAGATCAGAAATCGTCCGCTTCAAAACCCAACATTAGGCCCTCTGTAATGTTACTGCTCACATTCACTGTCGCCGGCGATCGCTACGCCATCAGTGCGACCTTGATCGAGCAGGTACTGCCACCACTGCCTGTGCGTCGCATCCCCGGTGCAGACCCTGCCATCGCCGGCATTCTCGACCATCGGGGTGCTGCGGTACCGGTGGTCGATTTAACGATGCTGTATACAGGTAGCCCCAGCCCGCGCAAATTGAGCACACGTATTTTGATTGTGGGTTTTAACAAAAATAACAAACTGTACCGACTTGGTTTGCTGGTAACAGAAGCTACCGACACACTCTCGGTAGAAGACACGCAGCTGCAAAATTCCAATGTGGCTAGTGGCTCAAAAATGGGCTTAGGGTCGGTACTGATTCACGAGGGCGAATGGTTGCAACTTGTGCAGCCCGAGCACCTGCTCCCGGAATCACTGAACGCCGTGCTATTTGCCGAGGTAGCACCTTGAATAGCCTACGTCAGCACCTACGCGAGCAGCTATGGGCAGCGGGTGCCAGCGGCGATTTCGCCTCCGATTTTCAGCTGGACGCGGCCGTAAAACGGCGCCAACACCAGTGTAAGACACATGATTACCGTGCTTACCAAGCGCTGCTGATTGACTCCGAACAGGAACAGGCGGCACTACTCGACGAACTGCTAATTCGTGAAACCAGTTTTTTTCGCGACCAAGCGCCGTTTACGTTACTGGCAGAAACTCTAGACAGCGCCAGCGACGGCGTCGATATACTCTGTGTCCCCTGCGCAAGTGGTGAGGAACCCTATTCCATTGCCATTACGCTGCTGGAAGCCGGTTATCATCCAGATAGAATACGCATCGAAGCCATCGATCTGAGCACTCAGGGACTGATAGAGGCTCGCGAGGCCTGCTATAGCGAGAATCGACTGCGCTTTGTGAGTAGCGAACAAAGGCACCGCTATTTTGAATCAACGCCCGATGGACGCCCTCGTGTTAAGGAGCATGTTCAGCGCTGTGTTCGCTTCACCAAGGGTAATGCCCTAGATGTGCAGACGCACTATGCCGGTCGTCGTTTTGACACCATCTTTTGCAGAAATTTGATGATCTACTTGCGCAGTGAATGCCGCGACGTCTTGTTAGATAGCCTGACCCTGCTGCTCAAACCCGATGGGCGTTTGTTTGTTGGTCATGCTGAGGCGGGGTTTCTCCTTACTCACGGCTACCAAACCGCAGGGCCAATGGGGTGTTTTGCCTTTCGCAGAAAAACGACCACCCAAGCCGTCAGTCCGCCAGTGAAATCCAATACTGTATCGCCACAATCCAAGCACCGCTTCGGTGCGACAGAAGCGCCAAATCGGCAAGATAGCAATGCTC
>CBFHTF010000113.1:0-5097 GCA_965658685.1 Luminiphilus sp. | reverse complement strand
CCTCGCTTTAGCGCCCGTTGTGTCAGGTCCTTCTAGAAGAGCCTCAATTGCAACGCTGAGGGTCTCGCTGTAGGCCGCAGCCTGAACGGCACCAAAGCTATCCGCGGTCCACAAGAGAATATCTGCAATATCCTGCTCGGCCTGGTGAGCCAACCGAACGCGCCACTGCGAGGTCATCTAGCTGAAAGCGTTTTGTCGGCAATAGAGCTAATAAGCGTTCTGATATCTTGACGGGAGGAATGCTCGGTAAATCGGCCTGAGTCAATATCGGCTGCGCCAACTTGAGCCGCTGAGCGCAATGCTTGCAGGCGTAGAGAATCTTCGGCCTCACGTTGTTCAACCATACGCAATCCTTCTCGGAGTACTTCGCTGGCGTTCTGGTAACGGCCGCTCTTAACCAACGACTCAACCAGTGCTGTTTGATGGTCTGTAAGTACGACATTGCGAGTGGGCATAGACTCGTCTCCTAGCTTTTTGGCACAATATGCCAACGAAATGCGAGAGCGTCAAAAACTCCGTGGCAGTTGGGCCACACATGCTGTCAACGGTAGATCGCGGAATCATTTAATGGGCTGACGAATCCACTGCCGCAGACCACGGGTAGGCGCCGAATAGGCCTCGAGTTTGCACCCGGCAGAACTAGTACAAGTTTTCACCAATAGATGTGACCCGTACGTTCAAACCGCACTCTAGGCAGGCCTTCTCAAAGCCCTCGGGATTCCCAACCTTGACGGCCGCAAACGCATGTCCCGGGTATTCCCCCTCAACCAGCCACATATTCAAGTCCACGAAATCGTAGTGCTCGAGTAGGTAGTGCCCCACCCAATACTCAGAGTTGATGATTAGGTCATGGGGTGAGAGGTAATCCAGCGGCGCCGTGTCATTGAAATTAAACTCAATTTCTCGTGTCTCTTCGATGGAGTCGCCATTGAAATCCGCTAGCGCCTCGTAGAGTTCGTCTTCAGTGGGATCGAGCAGTCCATAACGTTCGCTAAAGAACTCGGCCCAGGTGGGGAATTCAACCTGTGAGTAGTCGAAGTGCGGATCATAAATATAGCCACTATCACAGATCGCAATCTCAAAGGACTCTTTGCCAACGGGGCGTGACTTCGCCTCCTCGGGCAGCAATGCCGCTAGCGTGGGGTTAGCCATAACGGTGACAGCGATGGATTGCGTGGCGAGAGTGATAAACCGACGGCGTGAAAGATTACTCATGATAATTCTCCGATGTTGTCAGGGGGCGGTTTTGAGCCGGTGGTGGCTACCATGGAGCGGGGGTCAGCTCACGAGGGAACCGGTTGACGCGATTGAGCAGCTCGTGCGCCCGGGCGCTGGGTTTCAGAATCCATCGATATCCCCAAAAAAGAGAGGCTGGGGTGGCACTGTCTAATAAAGCACTTGAACTGTCAATATATGGTGTATATATTTGAGCCATGAGTGATGACAGCCAACAGTTCAACCTCGATACCTTGAGCCAGCTCACGGACATCCCGATCCGTACCATTCGCTATTACATCCAGACCGGAATGATCGCGAAGCCCAATGGTGTGGGACGTGGTGCGCACTACGACACACAGCATCTCGATCAGTTACTTGAAATTAAGAAGTGGCAGAGCGCGGGGCTGTCGTTATCGCGCATTCAAGAGTTGCTCGAGGGGCGGCAAGGCGATGGTGTGGTGCCACCTCAGCCAGCCCCCAGGCCGGGTCAAGTCACCGTTTGGAGCCGTGTCCACCTACACGCAGGACTTGAGCTCAATATCGAACCCCAGACGGCTGGACTTACCCCCGAGCAAACCCGAGTGCTCATACAGGCGACTTTGGCCGCCTATCAGCAAATAACCCAATCACCGGATGACGAGCGTTCCTAGAGAACGATCCGTGGAGGACCACCCATGACAGCACATGCCCTAGCTTTGGAAACGACCCATGGGGAGCCGGTGGCCCTATGAAGCGTCTCGGTTGAATCGACGCTTGCTGGCTTGTTTGCTCACACCCAACTGACCCAGTGCTTCCTCAACACCGAAGACAGCCCTATCGAGGCGGTCTACACGTTCCCAACGCCCCATGGCGCCGTATTTTTGGGGCTAGAGGTTACGATCGGCGAGAAGACACTGAAGGGCGTTGTGATGCCCGATGCTAGAGCGGATCGAGGCTACGAGGAAGCGATTCAGGATGGGGATGCGGCCGTGCTTTTACGCGAGGTGGAGCCGGGCTTATATAGTGTCAGCGTGGGTAATATCCTGCCCGGCGAAGCGATCGCCCTCACATACACCTACGCCAAACAACTACGCTGGCAGGGCAACACCTTACGGCTGACGATTCCCACAACGATCGCCCCTCGGTATGGCAATCCCGCGGTTATTAAGCTGGCGCCTCAGGAGTCGATCGAACATCGCTTTGGTACCGGCTACGCGCTCACCCTGAACATTAATGTGACAGGCCTTTTGTCACTTTGCGCCATTGCAAGCCCCAGCCATCAGATTCAAACCCAAGCTAAAGAGACCGGTGTTGACGTGAGGTTGTCTGATGAGACCACCAGCATGGATCGAGATATGGTGCTTACGCTGACATCTGAGGCGGCGGTAGCAACGCCAGGCATCATTGTGCCCAACCGAAATGCAAACGGTGTAACGGCCAGCGATGGGTGCTCGTGGGCAGCTAGTGTTGGGTTCTACTTGCCAATACCAGAAAATAGTGAGCGTCAATCTGGCCTTTTTAATCTGGTGATCGACTGCTCGGGTTCAATGGCCGGTGACGCCATCTATCAGGCCAAAATGGCAGCGCGTCAGATCGTCGAGAGCCTAGAAGATAGCGATCGGTTTAATCTCACCGCCTTTGGTAGTCATGCGCAGACCCTCTTTGCAGAGCCTATGCCGGTGAATACCGATACAGTTGAACAAGCCCAAGACTTTATTGCGTCGCTCGATGCCAATTTAGGCGGTACCGCGATTGCTAAAGCCATCATGCAAGCCTGCCCGAAAAGAGCGAGGAAAGCACAGAATTCCAACATCTTACTGATCATTGATGGTCAGGTTTACGGCGGTGATGACATCGTCAAATACAATCGCCAGCGCGGACATCGAATATTCACTCTCGGTGTTGGATCGGCTGTTTCAGGCGCTTTTTTGTGTTCACTTGCCGCCGAGACCGGGGGCGCCTGCGAGCTGGTTGCCCCCAACGAGCACATGGCGCAGCACATCGTTCGCCATTTTGGTCGTATGCGTCAACCAAGGGTCGTGAAGCGAGAGATCAACTGGGGTAGCACACCGCTTTTGTCTGTGCCTAACGATTTGGCTGCTGTTTTCGCCGGCGATACGCTTCATGTAGGTGCCCGCTTTGCCTTAACGCCAAAGGGACCTGTGACGCTCGTCGTTACTTATGAGGACGGTACGATTGAAACATTGAGCGCCCCTCTTGAGGTAGCGCCCGATGATTCTCTAGCGCTGATGGCCTTACCACGGGTGCTGGCTAACCAGCGGTTACCGGCCCTGACCAATGCGCGCCGACTGGAAATGGCTCTCGAGTATCAGTTACTGACCGATGGCACTAAATGTCTGATGACTTACCAACGGGCCGCTGACGAGAAGGCGGAAGACTTGCCTGAGCTGCGGACCGTTCCCAACGAGCACCCTGCCGGATGGGGCGGCGCCGGCTCAATGATGCCAGGCAGACGAGCTGCGTCCCAGCGGCCTCCACTGACTTCGGCCAGCCGCAGAATCGCACGCCCTAGACCATCTACCTCAGGGTTGGAGAGTGACCACAGAGACTATTGTGATACGCCCAGCTTCCTGCGACGACAGGTGGAGCCAGACATTGATCATGCTGATAAGCAAGTTGCATTCAGCGTTAGCAAAGTAAAGGACCGATTATCATCGTTATTCTCACGGCATGACCAAGAAACAGATAGCCGCTCCCTTAAAATACTGAACATCAGTCGTGAATTGCGTGAGAAGCTAGCCAAGCAAAACATCCGCATGATTCACGATCTGCTTACATCTCCCCGATCTGAGTGGAGTTCAGCGTTGGGCCTCACTGATGGGGAGGTAGCAGCCTTGCTTAAGGCATTGCGTGCGGCTGGCTACACATTGCAATAACACGGATTACAGACTGGTCGAATTTCGGTATGTGCGTTTACGTACCCTTACGGTTCTTGTTCCGCCCCAGCTTGCGACGTCTCAACGTGCGGACAAAAGTGCCTCAACAACCGGGGTACACTGACAGCACCTGAGGTTGGTGTACTGATCGACAGGCGCACTATACGGCTTGCAGTTGCATTCAGTGTGGTTCGGACGTGGGCCAAGAGTTAGGCTGGTGTTGGGTTACCTACAGGCGGTCAAGTGCACACCGCCAAGGGTGTCAACGTGCAGAAGAGACGTGGGCAAGAGCGGTATCCCAGAAGCCCTGGCTCGGATGAGAGGATTTGGCGTAGTGGCACAATGTGTATTCTGTGACATCTTAAGCAGTGGCACTCAGCGAATCGTCCGTACCCATGGAACCGCGGTTGCGCTGTACGACGCCTACCCGCTAAACCCCGCTCATGCGCTGGTTATTCCTAAACGACACATTCAGAGCTTTTTTGAGGCAACACCTGCTGAGCGGTTAGATTTACTAGCCTTGCTCGACACGATGAAAGCCGAGATCGACAGCTCCCATGCTCCGCAGGCATATAACATTGGCATCAACGATGGGCCTGCCGCGGGCCAAACAGTACCGCATCTTCATATCCATTTAATTCCTCGTTATGACGGCGACACTGAGGATCCGCGCGGTGGCGTGCGATGGGTGCTACCCGATAAAGCCGTTTATTGGGATGCGTGAATGAGTTTATCCAGTTATCAGCGCGCTTACGCATTACGCTATGGGAGTGCGCCCGAATGTCACGAGAATCAGAGGTAGTTTGGTAATGGATAGGTTTACCCGAAGATACCTGATAGGCGTCGGTTCAGTGGCTGGCATTGCTCTTATTGCGTGGCTACTGTCATTCGATAGCCGGGTGGGAGCGCTCAATGCGCTGCTCGAAGACGATGCCATGGTGGGCAGTTATCCCTATCAGTTTGAAGTCCTGACCCTGAAAAATGGCGTCGCGCGGATGCACAC
>CBFHTF010000112.1:0-5145 GCA_965658685.1 Luminiphilus sp. | reverse complement strand
CGCGTTGGTTACATCGTTATTTCCAGCGACCGCGGTTTGTGTGGCGGCTTGAATATCAACCTGTTTAAAGCCGCGTTGGCCTCCATGAAGTCATGGGACGAACAGGGTGTAGAGGTTGAAATTTGTGCTGTCGGCGCTAAGGCCATAGGGTTTTTCAACAGCGTCGGCGGCAACGTCACATCGGCAGTGCGCGATATTGGTGAAAACCCAACGGTCACCCAGCTGATTGGTGGCGTCAAGACGATGCTTGACCACTATGAAGCGGGCAAATTAGATCAGCTGCTCATTGTCACTAACCGTTTTGTTAACACGATGACCCAACAACCCACGGTTGAACAATTGTTGCCGCTGCAGGCCCATGAAAAAGAGGCCGAGCATTACTGGGATTACATTTACGAGCCCGATGCCGAATCGTTAATTGAGGGCTTGTTGCTTCGTTATCTGGAATCTCAGGTATACCAAGCAGTCGTTGAGAATGGTGCTTGTGAGCAGGCTGCTCGAATGATCGCTATGAAAAATGCGAGTGACAACGCTGGCGATCTCATCGACGAGCTACAGCTGGTTTACAACAAGGCGCGTCAAGCAGCAATCACCCAAGAACTGTCCGAAATTGTCGGCGGTGCTGCGGCGATTAGTTAACCCTATTTTTTTATGTTACAGCCCTTTTGGGTTGTCAGAGCTAGAGCAGAGGACCCGATCATGAGTAGCGGAAAGGTCGTACAGGTAATTGGCGCGGTTGTAGACGTGGAGTTTCCCCGTGACAGCGTCCCCCAGGTTTACGACGCGCTGACCATCAGCGATAAGGGTTTAACCCTTGAGGTACAGCAGCAACTTGGTGACGGTGTTGTGCGAGCCATTGCCATGGGATCATCCGAGGGAATTAGCCGCGGGCTAGCGGTGGATAACACTGGCGCACCTATTTCTGTCCCCGTGGGTATCGAAACCCTGGGCCGTATTATGGACGTCTTGGGTAACCCTATTGATGAGCGTGGTCCTATCGGTGAACAAGAGCGTTCATCGATTCACCGTGCTGCACCTACCTACGAAGAGCTGGCCGCTTCTGAAGAGTTGTTGGAAACGGGTATCAAGGTTATTGATCTGGTTTGCCCCTTTGCAAAAGGCGGTAAAGTTGGCTTGTTCGGTGGAGCGGGCGTAGGCAAGACCGTCAACATGATGGAGCTTATTAATAACATCGCTACCGAACACTCAGGATTGTCAGTATTCGCGGGCGTTGGTGAGCGCACCCGTGAAGGCAACGACTTCTACTACGAAATGCAGGAGTCGGGTGTTGTAAACATTGAGAACATGGACCAGTCCAAAGTGGCAATGGTTTATGGTCAGATGAATGAGCCACCGGGTAACCGCCTGCGTGTTGCATTGACTGGTCTCACCATGGCTGAAAAATTCCGCGACGAAGGCCGTGACGTATTGTTGTTCGTCGATAATATCTACCGTTATACCCTTGCGGGTACCGAAGTATCGGCACTGTTAGGACGTATGCCCTCTGCGGTGGGTTATCAACCGACGCTTGCCGAGGAAATGGGCGTATTACAAGAGCGTATTACCTCAACAAAGACGGGCTCCATTACCTCAATTCAAGCAGTGTATGTACCTGCCGATGACTTGACTGACCCCTCTCCTGCAACGACCTTTGCGCACCTCGATTCAACGGTAGTGTTGAGTCGTGATATTGCGGCGAAAGGCATCTACCCCGCCGTTGATCCACTCGACTCTACCTCGCGTCAGCTTGATCCTTTAATCATTGGTCAAGAACACTACGACGTTGCCCGCGGTGTGCAGTCTGTACTTCAGCGCTATAAAGAGCTGAAAGACATAATTGCTATCTTGGGTATGGACGAACTATCGGAAGAGGATAAGTTGACCGTCTCGCGTGCACGTAAAATTGAGCGCTTCTTGTCGCAGCCCTTCCACGTAGCTGAAGTCTTTACTGGCTCACCCGGTATCTATGTGTCTCTTAAAGATACCATAGCAGGCTTCAAAGGCTTGTTGGCGGGCGACTACGATCATCTGCCAGAGCAGGCATTTTACATGGTGGGCTCCATCGAGCAGGCGGTCGAAAAAGCAGCCAAACTTTAAGACCCTAGTTCGAGGCGCATACTATGGCAATGACGATACACTGTGACATCGTGTCAGCCGAAGCTCAGATCTATTCGGGCTTGGTTGAAATGGTGGTCGCTACAGGTGCTGGTGGAGAGCTGGGTGTTCAATACGGACACGCTCCCATGCTCACTAGTTTGGTGCCGGGCCCGGTTCGGATCATCGAGCAGAATGGGGAAGAACACGTTTATTATGCCTCGGGCGGTTACCTTGATGTTCAGGGTGGCTCAGTCACTGTCTTAGCCGATACGGCTATTCGTGCCGATGACGTCGACGAAGCGGCTGCCAAAGAAGCACAAAAAGCGGCGGAAGAGGCCCTCGCCAATCAAAGCGGCGAGCTCGATTATGGTCGTGCGTCGGCACAATTGGCCGAGGCTGCTGCGCAATTGGCAACGCTGCGCAAGTTAAAGAACCGCACTGGCCGAGGCTGACATTACCGGCTTTACAAAGAACCGCCGAAAGGCGGTTTTTTTTGTCTCCGCTTTTGTCTCTATTATCGCTAGGTTGTACTTAATCACTTGACCACAACCCCTTGGTGTAAGGCATGCTGTTACGCTGAGAATGATGAGTTCCAGGAACCGATTATGTTAGAAATCGTCGTACTGGCGGCAGGCCGCGGCACACGTATGCGCTCTCGTTTGCCGAAAGTATTACATACCCTTGCGGGTCAGCCATTACTCGCCCATGTGCTAAATACAGCGCGTCAATTGGAACCAGTGCGTTTGCATGTAGTTGTGGGACACGGTGCTGAACTCGTTGAGCAACAAGTCGGAGCGTCTGATGTAACCTTTCATCTCCAGCGCGAACAGCTGGGTACGGGCCATGCGGTGTTACAGGCATTACCGAGTTGTGATCCGCAGTCTGTGGTCCTTGTATTATTTGGCGATGTGCCCTTAATCGACGCTCAGATACTAGAGCGCGTGGTCGCATCCGCTGCAAAAGGCCCAGTTGTTTTGGCCGCGAACCTTGAAGACCCAACGGGTTATGGGCGAATTCTGCGCGGTGCGTCGGGTAACTTCAGGGCTGTTGTGGAACAAAAAGATGCAACCGATGAGGAACGCCAAGTTACTGAGGTTAATACCGGTGTTATTGCCGCGCCAGCCGGCCAACTAGAAGCATTATTACACCGTGTTCGTAATGACAACCGTCAGGGGGAGTATTATTTACCCGACATTTTGGCATTGGCCTTAGCCGATGATACGCCGGTATCGGTGGTAACGACGAGCGACCCCTTTGCGACACAAGGTATTAACGATCGTCTTCAATTAGAACAGCTTGAGCGACTGTACCAGCGACGATGCGCTGAACAATTGATGGCTGACGGTGTTGCTTTACGGGATCGTCATCGTATCGATATACGCGGTACGCTACGCTGCGGTCAGGACGTCGTCATCGACGTCAATACTGTCTTTGAGGGCGACGTGGTACTTGAAGACGGCGTCAACGTCGGTGCTAACTGTGTGCTAAAAAACTGCCATATTGCCGCAGGTACGATTATCGACGCCTACTGCTCCGTTGATGGAGCGGTGGTTGCTGAGAATTGTCGAATTGGACCCTTTGCACGCATGAGACCAGGCACCCATCTTGCCACTGGTGCTCGTATTGGCAATTTTGTTGAGACAAAAAACAGCCGATTCGGTGCCGGCAGTAAGGCTAACCATTTAGCTTACATCGGTGACAGTGATATCGGCGATGCTTGTAATCTCGGCGCGGGCACCATTACTTGTAACTACGATGGCGTCAACAAACACAGGACACAACTGGGCGACGGCGTTTTTGTGGGCTCTAACAGTACGTTAGTTGCGCCATTAAAACTCGCTGATGGCTGCTTTGTTGGTGCCGGCTCAACGGTTACCGACGACGTTGACTCTGACACTTTGGTACTTGGTCGCGCTAGGCAACACGCCATCAGCGGTTGGAAGCGCCCTACTCATCAAAAGGACAAATAAACATGTGCGGCATTGTTGCTGGTGTAGCCAAACGAGAAATATCCGAGATCCTATTAGAAGGGCTGCGTCGTCTCGAGTATCGTGGCTATGATTCGGCCGGCATGGCTTTGATTGATAACGAGGCGAATCTTCAGCTACACAAGTACAGCGGAAAGGTCGCGAACCTCGAAAATGCTCAACGTCTTGACCCTATGCAAGGCTGCATTGGTATCGCTCATACTCGGTGGGCAACCCACGGCGAACCCAGTGCCGTCAATGCCCATCCCCATGTAGCGAGTGGACGTGTGGCGTTAGTTCACAACGGCATTATTGAAAATCATCAGCAGCTGCGCCACGACCTAGAACAGCAAGGTGTTGTGTTCGTTTCGGGAACGGATACTGAAGTTATCGTACATCTTATCGACCGCGCATTGACCCCCGGTAAATCACTTATCGACACACTTCAGCAGGTTTTACCTCTGCTTGAAGGTGCCTATGCTCTTGCTGTGATCCACAAGGATCTCCCCAATGAGTTGGTTTTTGCACGAAAAGGCAGCCCGCTTGTGATCGGCGTTGGCATCGGAGAGACTTTTGTGGGCTCTGATAGCCTGGCACTGCGCTCTGTAACCGATACATTTGTGTATCTGGAGGATGGTGATGTTGGTATCGCCACGGCAGGCCACTACACCCTATTCGACACCAATGGCGATACTGTCGATCGCCGTCAGGCCCGCCTCGAGGCCCATGAAGATGCCACGGGTCTTGGGGATTACGAGCATTACATGCTCAAAGAGATTCATGAGCAACCCGACCGATTGCGCGATACGGTTGGCCCTGCACAACTTGATCCTGGTCTATTTGGTGGCAACGCAGCTGACGTTTTCGCGCGCACGAAGTCGGTACTCATTCTTGCTTGCGGCACCATTTATCATGCAGGTTTGGTAGCGCGTCACTGGATAGAATCTATTGCGGGAATACCTTGCCAAGTAGAGGTTGCCTCTGAGTTTCGCTACCGGGATTCGGTGCGTTTACCCGGCACATTGGTGGTTTGTATTTCCCAGTCGGGGGAGACTGCTGACACCTTGGCCGCCCTGAACCA
>CBFHTF010000111.1:0-5371 GCA_965658685.1 Luminiphilus sp. | reverse complement strand
CATGCCGTCGATATGCTGGGGGTGCTGCTGCATAAACCCTCGGCACAGATTCTCTGCCTTGATTAAGCGGCCTTCGTGGGTCAGGTCGAGGCTTGCCAGCAAGGCGGGGGGCAGTGATTCAAGCCAAGAAAGACGCTCGCATACTTGTTGATACCGTTCGGGTTGCCGCGCGGGATCAAGTAGTTTTTGCTGGGCTACCCAGCTAGCCTTAAGTGCAGGATTCATATGGCTGGCTGTGGCGTAGGCCCCCAGCGCTTCCTTGGTTCTGCCGCTGTCTCGGTAAACGTGACCTAACTCTTGGAAACCGCGACCGTAAGATGGTCGTTGATCGATAAGCATGAACAGGGTGTGTTCCGCCTCGGCAAACGCTTTCAATAACCGATAGCAAACGCCGCGCAGATACAAAGCGGTATTGTCGGCCTGCTGCTCTTGGGGTAGTTCATCGAGTTGCGCTAGGGCGTCAGGTATTTTTCCGCTTTGTAGCAACGCTTGAATACTGTTCAAGTCGCCGGGCTCTTTTGTCATTGCTGCACTCATTACGCTAACAATAAAAATGCCCCCGAGGGGGCATAGTTAAAGACTGCTAATTGTTCGCCACTACGGCTTCGTTAGAAGTCGTAAGAGAGGCGAAGTCCTGCCGTGGTTGGCGGTGCATAAGCCACCCGCTCACGATCATTAACATAGTTCGCACCCTGAGCAATTTGCTCGTTGGTGATGTTGTTAACAAACGCTTCAACCATCCAGCTTCCGGTAGAGACACCAGCAGTGGCATTCATCATTGTCCAGCTATCAATCTCCATTCGGTTAGGGATGATGATATCACTGTAGGACTTGGCTGAGTGGGTGACTGTTGGCATAACGTGTGCTGTCCAGCCGTTATCGAGTGACCACTCATAGCGAGCCCAGAGGCTGCCTTGGAACTTCGGTGCATAGGCAAGCTCACTACCTTCCTCTACGTCGCCGGTCGGAATTTTAACGGCGGTAATCTCGGTATCGAGGAAGGAGAACGCACCACCAACGGTTAGTCCCTCTGAGGCTAGCCACGTGATGTCGCCTTCGATACCACGTACTTCGGCATCAGCGGCGTTATCTGAGAAGAACAAGTTCACGATACTGGTATCGAATACGGTGGTCTGCAGGTCGGAAATGTCAACGAAGAACGCTGCACCATTGACGCGCATGCGGCCATCTAACAGATCCAATTTCCAGCCCATTTCGATGTTAACGAGTTCATCCGACTGAACGTCGAAGGGTACTGTGTAGTCTGTGGCTGCTTGGAAGGCACCCCCCGGTCGGTTCAGGAGTCCGGTACGGAAACCCTCTGACCAAGTCACGTACCACAGCTGATCGGCATTGGGTGTCCAAGATAGGCTGACTTTGCCAATGATGCCATCGTCCTGAGCAACATCGGGTGCGTTAATGCTATTCACGATACGCTGATAATTAGGATCATCTTCTGCCGGCAAATTGTCGGGGGTATACACCGGCGCGTCATCGTAGGAACCGGAACTACCCGAGTAGGTCCAGCGAATTGACTGATCGCCATCGTACAAATCATTGATGTTGGTACCGAAGAGATTGACGTCGGTGCCACTCATGTTAAAGAACGAGCTGTTAGCGCTGCCGAGCAGGTCAACTTCATAATCGTAGTAGCGTGCGCCGGCGGTAATAGACAAAGTTTCCGTAAGGTCAAAGGAGACCTCACCGAAGACGCCAAATTGCTCATCGGTACGTTTTACGTCGTTTCGGAAGATAGTGTCAGCCGGGTAGGGTAAGCCTGCACCTGGTCGGTAGGCTTCACCGGCGCCGTCGTAGGGGTAGTTACCGTTGGGCGCAAAACCCAAGCCATCACCGGAACCTGCACCCCATGCGTTAACCAGTTTGTTACCTGGGTAGGAGAAGTCGTTTTGTTCAAGCAGCTCCATGTCGCTGTAGAACGCGCCCGCCGTCACCCGTAAACGCTCTGCTGGGTCTGTGCTAATACGAAACTCGTGAGTCTCGAAGGTTGCTTCAGAGTTAGATTGCACGTACAGGTTCGGTGGCTGACAAGTGCCTGAAGGCAGACCGTTGCCGTCTGCGTCTTGTACTGGCGAGAAGCCCGTGTAAGAGACGTAGTAGTCACAAATGTAGTAAGGAATGTACTGCCCAATAAACAGGTAGTCGGAGTAGTCGACACGCTGATCGGTTTCACGATCGGTATAAGCACCTGTGTAAAGTAATTCCAGTGCCCCGATACGGCCTTCCAATGTCCAGTTGAAGCTGGTCATATCGTCTTCGAGGCGGTCTTCCTCAAAGCGCTGGATTTCGTAATCACCTGGCAGATTGGGGTCGGCATAGAAGGTACCGTCGCTGTCGATCTGCTGTGCAAGGGCACCTACACGCAGTTGCCAATCATCGTTAATGTTCCAAAGCGCGCTGATGCGTCCACCGGTGTAGGTAGTGTCATTGAAGTCTTCTTCTACAAGCGCTTCGTTATCGGCATCGATGAAAGTGACATTGCTGAGATCTGCACCCGCCTGGAAGCCACCGCGGAAATCTGCCACTGGCACGCCATTGGATCGCACTGTTCCCGCGGGTCTAAAGCGAGCACTTTCAGCAGTGCTGCGTGTGCCGCGTACGTTGTCAATGTAGCCGCCTTTGTTGTCGTTGTAGACCACAGCACGTACGGCGAAGGCATCGTTAATGGGCAAATTCAACATGGCGGTGACATTGTTGTTCATGTCGCCGTCTTTCATAAATGACGCGCCGGCTTTGATATTGCCGTAAACGCCACCGGTAGTGTCAGGTTTGTTCGTGATCAGTCGAATAACGCCAGACTGAGAGCTGGCTCCAAACAGTGTGCCTTGAGGGCCGGACAGCACCTCAACGCGGTTAATGTCGGCCACATAAACATCGAGGTTACGGCCAGGCTGGGTCATGGGCTGTTCGTCGAGATACAGAGCCACGTTTGGACTCAAGCCTGCCACACCTGCTGTCGTGAGGTTGGGTGTCGTAGAGGCAACGACGCGAATGTAGATGGTGTTTTGGCCGGGTCCGCCGCCGCCAGCGGTAACGGTGGGCAGCTCTAACAGGTAATCGGCAAAGTTCGAAATACCCCGTTGATCGAGCGAATCCTCTGTCAGTGCTGAAACAGCAATAGGAATGTCTTGCATGCTTGCTGCACGCTTGGTGGCAGTTACAACAACTTCTTCCAGCTTTTGCGCGTAGGCGCCAGACGCGGCGAGCGCTGGCACGAGTGCTGAGCTGAGTGCTACCGCGAGTCGGTTGCGACGGAATGTGATGGATTGGTTCATGTGGGCTCCATTTTCTTCTAAGAAACTTTGTGGTCTAACCATTTGAACTCAACACTTTAACTGAAACTTTCTGCTTTGTGCAGGGGGTCACTTATCACCATTGCTGGGTTTTAGCTGCGGTAATTTGAGCAAAAAAAGTTATGTCTCATAGTGTTAGGGAGTCGCCGAGAGCTCTTTTGACTGGGTATACTTCGCTCACACATATCAATAAATGGTTTTTCATGTCTGCTAGCCCTCTGCGCCGCTTTCACGTTGATTCGGCTGTGTTTATCCCCGCTATCGTTATCTTGCTGTCGGTTGTGGTTCTGGTAGGACTGTTCCCCGAAGCATCCAGCACATTACTGGCGGGCCTGCAAAGTGGCATTGTTAGCACTGCCAGCTGGTTCTATGTGCTGGTGGTGGGCACGGTACTTATTGCTGTTTTTGTTATTGCCCTATCCCGATACGGCGACATAAAACTCGGCCCCGATCACTCCCAGCCCGCTTACGGTTTTGTCAGTTGGTTTGCCATGCTGTTCGCCGCAGGTATGGGCATTGGCCTGATGTTCTTTGGTGTGGCCGAGCCGGTGATGCACTATTTAGCGCCGCCCTTAGGTGAAGGTGGCAATGTTGAGGCCGCAGTCGAGGCGATGAAGCTGTCCTATTTCCATTGGGGTTTGCATGCGTGGTCGATCTATGCGGCTGTGGCCTTGGTGCTGGCGTATTTTGCTTACCGCCACGCCCTACCTCTGACCTTGCGATCAGCGTTTTATCCACTGATGGGCGAGCGTATCTACGGGCCATGGGGTGCCACCATCGACGTGTTCGCCATCGTTTGTACAACCTGTGGTATCTCCACCAGCCTTGGGTTTGGGGTGCTGCAGATAAATGCTGGGCTGAATTATTTGTTTGATGTACCGGTGAACGAGACGGTGCAAATTTCTCTCATCGCCATGACCATGGTGGTGGCTGCCATCTCTGTGATGCTGGGACTCGATGCCGGTATTAAGCGCCTGTCAGAGCTGAATATTGTGCTTGCCATCATACTCTTGGTCAGCGTACTGGCTGTGGGCCCCACGATCATGCTGCTGTCGAGTACCGTACAAACCTTCGGTGCCTATGTTGCCGATATTGTTCCGAAAACCTTCAATTTGTACGCTTACAACCCCACCGATTGGCTGGGAGGTTGGACCATTCTGTACTGGGGCTGGTGGATAAGTTGGGCGCCTTTTGTCGGTATTTTCATTGCGCGCATCTCAAGAGGCCGCACCATTAGAGAGTTTGTATTGGGTGTCACCATCGTACCCACTCTATTCATCGTGTTGTGGATGGGGATTTTCGGTGGATCGGCAATTGAACTTATCAGCACCCAGGGTGCTGCAGAGCTGGGCGAGGCGGTCCAGGCCAATCAGGCGGTAGCATTATTTAAGTTCCTCGATTACCTGCCTGCCACTGAGCTTTTGTCGATGATTTGCTTGGCAATGATCGTCGTCTTTTTTGTGACCTCTGCCGATAGCGGCGCCATGGTACTCAACATGCTCAGTGCCGGGGGTGAAGACAATACCCCACTACTGCAGCGAATTTTGTGGACTGCGTTAGTTGCGGCGATAGCGTCGGTATTGTTGTTGGCCGACGGCTTGGCCGCGTTGCAGACAGCCACTATTGCCAGTGCCTTACCCTTTTCTTTGGCAGTGCTGGGCTCACTGTGGGGCTTTTGGCGTGCGCTAATGGTCGACGGCGCAAAGCGGGAGGCTGTTGTGGTCCATCCTCCCTCTGGTGGCGTGGCCGGTGCTTGGCGCCAACGGCTTGGTAATATGTTGCGCTATCCAGCGGATTCAGCGGTGCAACAGTTTCAACGTGAAGTTATTTTCAAGGCAATGCATAGCTTTGCCAGTGAATTAAACCACCATGATGTTCGTACCAAAGTCACGAACGACATCACTGAATCTGGTCGGTTGCGCCTTGAAGTGTTCCACGGTGATGAAATTGACTTTGTGTATGAAGTCAGGAGTCGAAGCCATCCGATGCCCGACCAGTCGTTAGCGCGCAAATCCCTCAGCGAGATGGGTGAGCACGAGATTTTCTACCGTGCTGAAGTG
>CBFHTF010000110.1:0-5444 GCA_965658685.1 Luminiphilus sp. | reverse complement strand
CGAGACCTGGGATGGTACGCAGGCCGCCCAAATGGCGTTATCGGCTGTATACCGCAGCGGCCAAAGCTTTGGCGCCAACTATGTCATCGACGTGCTCATCGGTAAGATGACCGATCGCGTTATTCAGTACGATCACCATTTACTACCCACCTTTGGTGTTGGCGCTGGGTTGTCAGTACTCGAGTGGCGCTCAGTTTTGCGACAACTCGTGGCTAAAGGGGCTTTGCGGGTTGATATGAATGCCCACGGCGCGCTAAAGCTGACGGTAGACTCCCGCGCGGTTTTGCGGGGTGAAGTAGCAGTTGCCCTGCGCAAAGATCGTGAAGTGGCGAGCGCCTCACGTACCCGGGGAAATTCTCGTATGGTCAACGCTTCGGCTGCTGTTTTAGCCCACGATGAGCCGCTGTTGAATGCGCTGAAAACCCTAAGAAAAGCTCTTGCTGACGCCAAGAAAGTGCCTGCGTTTGTCGTGTTTAACGATCGAGCATTACTGGCCATGTGTCGTGAGCGGCCTGTGACTGTTGCACAGTTTATGGCTATCGACGGGGTTGGTCCTAAAAAGTGCGATGAGTACGCCGCGCTTTTTATTGAAGAGATTGGGCGTTATAGCGAAGGGTAGGGCTTTGTAAGTGCATTGCAGCTGTGCATGCACTCGATGTTACTTACGGCAACCCTACGGCATAGGACTCATGAAACTGTCCTTTGCGCTATTTGCTCCAGCTCTCGGAGGTGCCATAAATCACGGCGACTTCGCTGAAGTAGAGGGCGCAGAGATAGCAGAACGGTCTTACCTAATGTTTTTTCCAGATGCCGAAGCTCAACAAACTGATCAGTGACGTCAGATGACATGGGGGGAGTAAAACCTTGTTCCCTCAGGACAATAAAGGACTTAGCGCGAATCGATAGTTCCGTATACAACCGGATGTAACATAGGACATCGACGATCGTCAGCGGCTCATAATGATTGCCGAGGTCTTTTAGGAATTGACCCACATGGGTGTCGCTAAAGCTATTGGCATCGAGCTGTTCTAACAGTGCGGCATCACCCTCAAAATCTTCTTCGAGCCATTGGTTAAGGGAGCCCATACTCTTTTTGAAGATCCACAACATGAACAGTGGTACTAGCCAGAAGACCACAAGTGCCGATAGCAATGGCTGAAAAAAGAAGTGGTTAAAGATGGAGTGAATAACAGCGGCCAGTAGCAATCCTGGTGCCACCATCATGGGCGTCAGACGCTGGTGCTTTTCGACGCCAGCTAACACCAAAATACCAACGATGCTAGTGACGCCGCCGTGCATGATGGCGGTGCCGAAACCGCGAACTATCCATACCCCAAGGTTCAAGGTGTTATTCACCAAGTAATAACTGTTTTCCACCAGAGCAAAACCCGCTCCCAGTGCAAAGCCTAAAATGGCGGCGTCGGCTAAGAATCCAACGCGATTACGTTGAATGAGCCATATTAGTGGAGCGGCTTTAAGTGCTTCTTCAATGAGTGGCGCGGCATAACGCGAGTAAGTGCTGAAATCGATGGGCAGCACGCTTAGCGCGATAGCGCCAATGCCATACGCCAGCGCAGCGCTCAGTCCGCCCCAAAAGAGCATCCACAGTATTGGGGGGAACCGTACCAGCTTGAAGCTATCGAGCGCGCGCAAGGTGGCCAGCATGGTCAGCACTGGGGCTATGGCAGCAGCACCATTCACTAGCCAGTTTAATGGCGTCATCCAGCGGTACTCATAGTAATTTGAGAGATAGCATCCACTCGGTGTCCCCCTGAGAGCCCGACGCAATACCTTGAGCGACGCCCAACGATAGGGTCATAGGCAGTCGATAAAGGATGGTGAATGACAAATCGATTTGAGCGCCTACTGACGTGTAGGATTTCTCTAGCTCATGTCCTGGGTCAGCAATCAGTGCTCCTGCAAAAAATGCGGGTCGCAGATGACTTAGGTAAAATGATGGGGTGCCCACTTCATTGAAGCGTAACGGTGGCACATTAATCTCAACGACAGATTTGGCGAAGTGCCGCGCGCTGATGCCACCAATTTCAAAGCCGGGCAAGCTACTGGCATTGCGATACCGTTTCACGCTGCCATCATCGACAGTATTGTTACCGAAACCACCAAAGTAGAAGTTACTGAACACATCGGCCCGATTGCCATCGGCTACGCCCGCTGTGCTGTAGAGCCATAGTGACGAATGCTTAAATGGCAACTCAACACCCAGGTCTACGCCAAGTTTCAATTTAGGGTAGAAGGTATCATCGGCATAATCTGCAATAGTAAGTGCCCGCCAAGCGAGTCCACGCTCGTGATCGACGGCGCCTGGAGATGCGCGAATATCGGAATAGCGTAGTCCTATATCGCCCGACCACAATTTGTTAATTCCGGTCGCTACATTTTGGTTGATGGGTAGGGTATCCAGCCCGGTATAGTAGGCAAGGTTAGCGCTGAAATCTAAGCGCTGGGGCGGGTCATAGGTCAGTGGTTTGTTGTAGCTGGCAATAAAAGCATCACCTTTACGGCTGCGCTTGGTGGGTCCAAACAAATCATAGAAATCGGCATCATTGTGCCAATAGCGCAACTGCCAATCCATGTGACGGTAGCTAACGTCGACATGCAGTTGCTCGTCGGTGTTGAGGGTGTCATCTACGCTGTAGCTAACATCAAGGTCGATGGAATTTAAGCCTAGCGGATCACTCCAACGTGTTGCGTAACCAATGGCACCGCTGTCTTTATATCCTTCGACGATAGGGTAGGCTGTTTCAAACACAATGCGCTCTAGCGGCTCGTAGGGATCGTTTCGGATAATGTTTGATGCCACATCAATACCATCAGGGGAACCTACCCCCCACTGAGTAACGATCGGGTGTTTGGTGGCTAACTCACTGCCCAAAAAGCGTATGGCGCCGACATCGTCGAGCGGGTCAGGGTTGCTCAGTAATGTGGGTAAAAAGCCATCGGCCGTGTATTCGAACACAATGAGTGAGCCATCGCTCATGGGCATGGGTCTGAAGAAGCCCGTCTCCGCGTTGGTAATGGCTTCCATATCTCCGGTGGCCGGTTCAAATCTGAAGACGTTTGAAACACCCGTGTAATACGACGTCCCATAAAGATATTGCCCTGTCTTATCAAAGACAAAGTCTTCGGGGAAAGCCATGCCAAAATCGAACTCAGCCACTGGCGCTACCGTTCGATTCATTAAGTCATTAATGTTGAAGACGCGCAGTGCTTGATTCCCCTGCCGGCTCCCGACGGTAGCCGATAACCAGCGCCCATCAGGAGAAATGTCCATATCTGACAATGTGTGTGCGTAGGGCAAGGAATAGACGGTGATGATCTTTTCATAGGGGTAGGGCATGCGCACTAGCGACGCTTTGCTGCCGCTGTGTCTAACACCCCATAGTGAGCGGTCGTTTTGATTGAAAACCAGCTCGCCAATTCTAACGTTGTCACCGATGGTGCGAATGGTGTCTGTGGCTAAGTCCCAAGCCTTGATATCACGGTAACGGGTATTGTCTTCGGTGAAGTAGAGTATTTGACCCATGGGGTCATAGGCTGTTGAGGTTACATCAAACTTGCGAGGGCCTTTGATGACATGGACGGCGTCCAACGCTTGAGCGTCGTCATTGGCTGCTGCCGTAGCTACAGCCGCATCCGATAGGGGGCTAAAACGATGCCGGCCCAGCGTTGCCAGTGTGCCTTTTGCATAGAAACCGCCGATAAAACGATTACTGGTTTCGTCCAGGAAAAGCCGAGACACCCAACCAAGAGCGCGCTCATTAAGTGGGGTACCTTGCGTTAGTGGGAACTCCTGCAAACGCGCTAAGTTTTTGTGTTGAAACTGATGTTCAAAGCGAACCCAATCGTCCCAAGCCTGTTCAAGACGGACGCCAAAGATATGTTTGAACTGGTCGACATACTGTGCCTTATCGCCCTCGCCCAATGTGAACCAATCAATCAGCTTCTCTGGCGAGAAGGTGTAAGCCAGATACGTAAGGAATCGGGTGCCATAAAGGTAGCTATTGGAGCCGCTGTTGATTTCCACCTTGGTGCCTTTGGATTCGAGCCCGAGGGGGGTATAAAACGCCTCGTTGTCTCGCACCATGGCCCGAAACACCATCTCGTCGTAACCCCCTTGCCCACGGCCAATACCTCCGGCCATCCAAGTATCCATGAAAGTGGCTATACCCTCTAATAGCCACGTGGGTGCCATTACCCGTGGCGCGGTAAGGTGGCCATACAAGAGTGTCTCTGGATGCTGGGCGCTGTAATTGACTTTGCCACCGAACACGTCGCGCCAAAATTGTTGGCGCTCGCCGTGGGCATCTAAGGTGGCCAAGTGGGCGAGTTCGTGATTCATCACGTTGAACACCTGATCGATCGGGGGCGCCGTCTCAAAGGTTTTGTTAATGGGCGACATTTCCAAGAGGATGAGATTTACGGGTATTGGGATGGCAGCCGCGTTGCCTTGGTCGCTCCAATCGTTGAACAGGACGCCTATTTTCTCGTCTGACTGCCACTGAAATAATGATTGATGAAATGCAAGTGCATTGAGAAAGCTTCTTGCTGCTTGCGTATTCAGTTCGGGGGGCGCCTCTGAGCGCCCGGTAACCAGCAGCAGTTGCTCTGTTTCAAGCGTGGTTAAGTCCACATTTTGAGATTGCGCGGGGAGTGTTGCTGCAAGCACCCAACAGAGGATAGTCAATAAAGCGAGACGCCATTTCGCGGGTTTATGGGTGATGCGTAACCCCGAAGCCTTGGTGCTGGCGCTTGGCCAGTGAATGCCTTATTACCTCTGGGGTTGCGAGCGTTCGCAATGAGGAGTTTCTAGAAAATTATTGGGTCGGTGCGGCCACTCTCTCCATTATGGCGATCTCGGCCGCCATCATCAGATTGGGCGCTTTGCATTCTCATCAGAAACGCGTTTTCCATGGATGCTTCCATGGAGCTTTCAACAGACTTGTCGGCCAAGGTACCCTCGGCGTTGTCAGTAGCGTGGTTACTGGCAGTTGTTGGCGCGCTTTCATTGAGGGCATCTTCATTGCTGATTTGCGTAGTCACCACCCGCTGGGCCGGGGCAATTGTGCCGCTTGCCTTGCTGGCGTCTATTTCGACATTTGGGAGTGCAATCACCATAATAACAACAGAGGCTAACCCCAAAGCAGCAACCGTCATTACTTTGTTTGAAGTACTCCACTTGTTCTGTAACTGGGGCATGATGCGCTCCGCTTCTTGTGCGTTAATCGAAGTGATATCCAAGGTGTCACATGAGTAAAGCGTAAACAGGGGCAAATAGCGAGCCTTACACGGATCTCTGTACGAAATATCGCCAAGAGAGCGGCTGTAAGCAGCACTTAGCTGCGACGAAGGCACTGCTGTGGGTCATGGCCCCGTCTTGCACAGTGATTGAGTCATTGGGGCTGATCGGAACCGCATAGGTATGA
>CBFHTF010000109.1:0-5487 GCA_965658685.1 Luminiphilus sp. | reverse complement strand
TGTTACCATCGGCTCTTTGGGTGCCATCGACCCTGTGACCCAGACGTCGCTGGTGGCCGCTATGGCGGTGCTC
Source organism: Luminiphilus sp. (assembly GCA_965658685.1). Classification (GTDB taxonomy): domain Bacteria; phylum Pseudomonadota; class Gammaproteobacteria; order Pseudomonadales; family Halieaceae; genus Luminiphilus. Next base: position 5,414 of record CBFHTF010000109.1, on the reverse strand, counting down.
ATCGCAGTGCTTTCGGCCACGCAAGACATTGCCATCGACGCTTACCGTCGCGAGTTATTGTCCGATGAAGAGTTGGGATTGGGCAATTCCATTCACGTACAGGCTTACCGTATTTCCAGTTTGGTACCCGGTTCCCTGTCGTTGATTTTGGCCGACCTTATGCCATGGTCTGCGGTTTTCTGGATTACTGGCGCCTTTATGTGTGTAGGTGTACTTATGGTGTTATTCGTACAAGAGCCCACACGCGATGCATTTGAACCCCGAGACCTCAGAGAGTCTGTCATTGCGCCCTTTCGCGAATATCTGCAGCGGCGAGGTTGGCGCGATCTCCTTCTCACGCTGACATTCATGGTCGCTTATAAGTTGGGTGACAACATGGCCACGGCCCTATCTACACCGTTTTACCTAGACCTCGGGTTCTCAAAAACGGATATTGGACTGGTGGCAAAAAATGCAGCTCTGTGGCCCGCCATTGTGGGTGGTCTGGTGGGGGGGGTAGTGATGCTGCGCCTGGGTATTAACCGCTGCTTGTGGCTGTTTGGTGTGGTTCAAATGCTGAGTATTCTTGGCTATGCCTACCTTGCCTCGGTCGGTCCGGTTTTGTGGCTTTTGGCAGCTGTTATCGGCTTTGAATATTTGGGCGTGGGTTTGGGTACCGCAGCCTTTACCGCATTTATCGCTCGCGAGTCGAGCAAGACATTTGCCGCCACACAATTTGCCTTGTTCACCGCGCTGGCGGCGCTACCGAGGAGTCTGACTAACGCTACCACCGGAGTTTTGGTGGAACACCTGGGTTGGGTGTCGTTTTTTCTCTTGTGCACAGCCTTGGCTGTGCCCGGTATGGTCTTGCTAGTGTGGGTAGCCCCTTGGCAGCGTAATTCCGGATCCAGCGTAGAGTCTACATACAAGCCCTGTTAGTCTTGACTGTCCCTCGATACTACCGGGCTCCCCCATGCGTCTTTTAGCTTTACTTTATCCTTGGCTAGAGCTGCTCAGCCTCATCCAGCTTGGCGTGGAGACGAATGCGCTTACGGCTCTGGCATGGGTAATGCTTATGATTGTTTTGGGTGTAGGTATGTTGCGGCGCGTGGGTACTGCGGCTGTGGTACGCCTTCGTGAGGCACAGCGAAGCGGCATCTTGCAACAGCATCTGTTACTCGACGATATGGCAATGGCCGTGGCTGCTTTGCTCTTTATGATCCCTGGGCTGTTGTCGGATTTTTTTGCCGTAGTGGTACTTATCGGTCCTCTGCGTCGCTGGCTTGCCAGACGCTTAATGCCGGGGGCTGGGCACTCGCTGAACACCCGGTCTGCGACTTTTTACACCGATACTGGGCCAGATGAACAACCGCACAATGTGACCCTAGAGGGCGACTTTGAGCGTGTCGATGAGCAAGGTAAAGCCCCCTGAACAACCGCTTGACCGATGCTAATCACCATCGTTTGCTGCCTAATGACGGAGCCCTTCGCCGTTTGAATGGGCGTTCGGCTCGTGAGAGACCGAATGGGCACCGCTATTTCATTGAAAAAACACATGTTTTTTGTTGTTGCTATGTTTTTTAGCACTCTTTTGCATTGAGTGCTAAAAAAAGCCTTGAATTCCTCAGTACCGTCCCCACATCCCCTGTCGAGCCCTAATAAGGGGCGTCTTTAACGATATCGTCAACTTGTGGAGACCAAAACCCATGAATATCCGTCCGTTGTACGACCGAGTGGTCGTTCGTCGCAAGGAAGAAGAGGAAACCACCGCAGGCGGCATTTTGTTGCCCGGCTCTGCCAAAGAGAAACCCAACCAGGGTGAAGTGGTTGCCGTTGGTGATGGCAAGGTTCTCGACAACGGAGAACAGCGCCCACTAGCCGTTAAAGTCGGCGACAAGATCGTGTTCGGTCAGTATGCCGGTAGCAACACCATTGAAGTCGACGGCGAAGAGCTCATCTTGATGAGCGAGAGCGAAATCTACGCCGTCGTCGAGTAATCGTCCCGAACATATTAGAGAGGAAGGAATTTTATAATGGCTGCTAAAGACGTACATTTTGGCGACTACGCCCGCAAACAGATGCTCGAAGGCGTCAATGTTTTGGCTGATGCCGTAAAGGCAACGCTAGGACCAAAGGGTCGTAATGTGATCCTGGAGAAGTCGTTTGGCGCACCTACTGTGACCAAAGACGGTGTGTCTGTTGCGAAAGAAATTGAACTAGCGTGCAGGTTCCAGAACATGGGCGCGCAGATGGTTAAAGAGGTTGCATCTCAAGCGTCTGACGCTGCGGGTGACGGCACCACAACTGCAACCGTACTTGCACAGTCTATTGTTAACGAAGGCCTGAAGGCAGTTGCCGCGGGCATGAACCCAATGGACTTGAAGCGTGGTATTGACAAGGCTGTCGCCGCCGCCGTTGAAGCGGTACAAGGCATGTCTACGCCATGCGCAGACAACAAAGCCATCGCCCAGGTAGGCACTATCTCTGCCAACAGCGATGTGTCGGTGGGTGACATCATCGCTGAAGCGATGGAAAAAGTAGGCAAGGAAGGCGTTATCACCGTTGAGGAAGGTTCTGGTCTGCAGAACGAACTCGACGTGGTTGAAGGTATGCAGTTCGATCGTGGCTACTTGTCGCCTTACTTCATTAACAACCAAGACAACATGCAGGCTGAGGTTGACGACCCCTACGTATTGTTGGTCGATAAAAAGATCTCAAACATCCGCGAGTTGTTGCCAGTACTCGAACAGGTTGCCAAGGCGTCTAAGCCCCTTGTGATCGTTGCAGAGGATGTAGAAGGCGAAGCGTTGGCAACCTTGGTCGTGAACAATATGCGTGGCATCGTAAAAGTCGCTGCATGTAAAGCGCCTGGCTTCGGTGATCGTCGTAAAGCTATGCTGCAAGACATCGCCATCCTCACCGGTGGTACTGTTATCTCCGAAGAAGTGGGCCTCGATCTGGAGTCCACCACTCTTGAGCATCTTGGTACTGCTAAGCGCATCACCATGGACAAAGACAACACCACCATTGTCGATGGCGCCGGTGATGCAGATGCCATTGCATCGCGTGTGAACGAAATCCGCGTTCAAATTGAAAACACCACCAGCGACTACGACCGTGAAAAACTACAGGAACGTGTTGCTAAGTTGGCGGGTGGTGTTGCGGTTATTCGTGTTGGTGCTGCAACCGAAATCGAGATGAAAGAGAAGAAGGCTCGGGTTGAAGATGCACTGCATGCAACACGTGCGGCCGTGGAAGAAGGTGTGGTTCCTGGCGGCGGCGTGGCATTGGTTCGCGCTATTGGTCAGATCTCTGATCTCACCGGTGACAACGAAGATCAGAATATTGGTATTGCTGCGGCACTTCGCGCCATGGAAGGACCTCTGCGTCAAATCGTTGCAAACGCTGGTGATGAAGCGTCTGTGGTACTCGAGAAGGTGCGTAACGGCGAGGGTAACTTCGGTTACAACGCTGCCACCGGTGAGTACGGCGATATGATTGAGAAGGGTATTTTGGATCCTGCTAAAGTTACTCGCACAGCCCTTCAGGCTGCGGGTTCAGTGGCTGGTCTGATGATTACCACAGAAGTCATGATTGCAGACGCGCCGAAGGATGAAGCAGCACCTGCAATGCCCGATATGGGCGGCATGGGTGGCATGGGCGGTATGATGTAACCTGACGCCTGCGCTGAATATCGAAACCCGGCTTCGGCCGGGTTTTTTTTTGAATGGGAGTAGCAGGCGTAACCGTGAGTTTGGGGTCGCAGATGGCCGCGAATTGGTTACACTACGCGGTGATTCTCTCCGATTTTCTCTACTCTAGGTGAAAACAATGGTTCTACTGATTATTGGTGTTTTGTTGTGGGCCGTTGCCCATCTGTTCAAGCGGATCGCCCCTACCATGCGGGCTGGAATGGGTAACCTGGGTAAAGGATTGGTGGCGGTACTGTTAGTTGCCTCGGTGGCTTTGATGGTTGTCGGTTACCAGCAGTGGCCGCTGAGTAGTGGCAATGTGTTTTGGGGTCGTCACCCCGCCACCGCCGGTATTAACAATCTATTGGTGTTGCTGGCGTTCTATTTGATGGTGGCGTCTGTATTGAAGCCGCGTATTACGGGCATTATTCGACACCCACAATTGACTGCGGTCAAAGCATGGGCGCTGGGCCATTTGCTGGTGAATGGTGACGTTCCATCACTGGTGTTGTTTGGCGGTTTGCTGGCTTGGGCGGTAATAGAAGTGATTCTGATTAACAAACAAGATGGAAAACCCCAGCTACAAGTTCAGACCTCTGGGCTGAAAGAGGCCGGTACAGTGCTGGTCACCGCCGGTGTCTTTGGTGGTGTAGCCCATTTGCACGCAATGTGGGGCTATCCGGTATTTGGCTAGCGGTCTTGATCACCGGGTAAGTCTTACTTCATGGTATTGACGTCTGACTCTAGGAATGAGGAATCCCCACTATCATGTGAGGACTCCCCAACAGGCTATACACTGCCAGTGTGAGTCAACCGACAAAGCCGCTGATTAGACAGCGGCTTTGGGGTTGTGCTGATAGTTAGCCCGCAAGGTTCGCATTAACAAATTCCCAGTTCACCAAGTTCCAGAAGGCGGCTAGGTAATTGGGACGAGAGTTGCGGTAGTCGATGTAGTAAGCATGCTCCCAAACATCAACGGTCAGCAAAGGCGTGATTCCCTCTTCCGTCAAGGGACAGCCAGCGTTACTGGTGTTGTGAATGGCTACAGTGCCATCCGCTTTTTTCACCAGCCACGTCCAGCCTGAGCCAAAGTTGTTGGCAGCGTTTGTATTCCACTGCTCTTTGAACGCTTCAAACGAGCCGAATGCTGCGTTGATAGCGTCGGCAATAGCGCCCGTGGGCTCGCCACCGCCATTGGGGCTCAGGCAGTGCCAATAGAAGGTGTGGTTCCATACTTGCGCGGCGTTGTTGAAAAGGCCTCCATCGGCTGAGGCAATGATTTCCTCGAGTGACTTGCTGGCATTATCGGTGCCGTCGACGAGACCGTTAAGCTTGTCGACATAGGTCTGGTGATGTTTGCCGTAATGAAAGTCGAGGGTCTCCTCAGAAATATGAGGTGCCAAAGCATCACGAGTATAGGGCAGGGCGGGAAGTTCAAAAGCCATGGGTATCTCCTGGTTGAAACCATTACGGTTGTGGTTTTGAAGGTCGTCGAGAATACGCGCAACTGCGGCCTCAGGATCATCGAGCTGCAGCGAGCCCTAAGTATAGCGTCAGCGCTATTGTCTTGCTTTAAATCCATGATCCCGTCATGGTCTCGTGTTATAGCTGCTAGCGTAGAAGCCTTTAAGGAATTGTCTTTATGTCATTGAGCCGCTCTCAGACATTGCTTGCTGCGCTATGTCTGCTGTGCTGTACATTCTCGGCAGCAACTTATGCCCAAACCTTGGTTTTAGTATCCAT
>CBFHTF010000108.1:0-5792 GCA_965658685.1 Luminiphilus sp. | reverse complement strand
CTATGTGTGGTCTCGTTGGCATCGTTGGTAAAACCGACATCGCCGCCGATATTTACGATGCCTTAACCATGTTGCAGCACCGCGGGCAGGATGCTGCGGGTATCATGACCAGCCAGCAGGGGAAATTTTTACAGCGTAAGGGCGAGGGTTTGGTGCGCGATGTTTTTCGTAGCCACCATATGACGCAGTTGCTGGGTAACTTTGGCATAGGCCATGTGCGATACCCCACCCAGGGGAGTTCTGGCACGGCGCTGGCACAGCCATTTTATGTCAATTCACCCTACGGCATTGCGCTGGCTCATAACGGTAATCTCACTAACGCAGCCAAGTTGAGTGAAGAGCTGTTTCAAAGTGACTTGCGCCACCTGAACACTGACTCCGATTCAGAGGTGCTACTGAATGTTTTCGCACACGAAATTCAGCGTTTGGGTAAGTTGGTGCCTGAAGCCGATGATATTTTCGAGGCTGTAGCTGCTCTGCACCGTCGTTGTGAAGGGGGCTATGCTGCAGTCGCTATGATTGCCAATCAGGGTGTCGTGGCGTTTCGAGACCCCCATGGTATTCGTCCTTTGGTGCTGGGTGAGCGCCAAGGGCTGGGGGGATGCCCCGACTACATGGTGGCTTCAGAAAGTGTTGCGTTGGATGTGCTCGGGTTCAAAGTCATCAGCGATGTAGCGCCGGGTGAGGCCATTTACATTAATGCATCGGGACAACTCATGCGTCGTCAGTGTGCCGAGCAGCCTCGACTTATGCCATGCATTTTCGAGCATGTGTATTTTGCGCGGCCCGACTCCTTAATTGACGGCGTGTCGGTGTATAAAACCCGCATGCGCCAGGGCGAACGATTGGCCCGAAAGATACTGCGGGAAAAGCCACATCATGACATCGATGTGGTTATTCCAATCCCCGATACCAGCCGTGTTGCGGGTCAGTCGCTGGCTCATGAGTTGGGTGTGAAGTTCCGAGAGGGCTTCATGAAGAACCGTTACATCGGCCGAACCTTCATTATGCCCGGGCAAAGTCAGCGTAAAAAATCGGTGCGTCAGAAACTCAACCCAGTGCCACTCGAGTTCGAGGGCAAAAATGTGATGCTGGTCGATGACTCTATTGTGCGTGGCACTACCTGCGGCCAGATCATTCAAATGGCGAGAGACTCCGGTGCACGCAAAGTGTATTTCGCCTCTGCAGCGCCACCGGTGCGATTCCCCAATGTTTATGGCATTGATATGCCCGCCGCCCATGAACTTATCGCCCACAACCGTACTGTTGATGAAGTATGCGCGCTCATCGGGGCCGATTGGCTTGTGTATCAAGATTTGGAGGACCTATACGAGTGCTCCCGTGAAGGTAATGAGAGTATTCAAGAATTTGAGTCGTCGGTTTTCGATGGACAGTATAAAACCGGAACTATCGACGCCGACTACCTGCACAGCATAGAAGCAGCGCGTGCTGAAGGGTCTGCACTGCGCAGTGCGGCTTCGCAAGATGGTGCTGTTGTCGGCTTACACAATGATAACTAGGGGTAGGGTATGACCTCTGATTTCGGTGACTGGTTGGACCAGGCTCACCCCGATACGCTTGCGGTGCGTGCGGGTATTCGGCGTGGTCCCGAGGGTGAACACTCTGAGCCCATCTTCACCACATCGAGTTATATTTTCGATTCTGCTGCCGATGCCGCGGCGCGCTTTGACGGTAGCCGATCGGCCAATGTGTATTCGCGATACACCAACCCCACGGTCCGAGCCTTTGAGCAACGCTTAGCGGCGCTGGAAGGTGCCGATGCCGCTGTGGCTACCTCCTCGGGCATGGCGGCTATCTTGTCGGTCTGCATGGCTTTTCTACAAAGCGGTGATCACGTTATCTGCTCCCGAGATGTTTTTGGCAGTACTGTGGGGCTGTTCCAAAATTATCTGGCGAAGTTTGGCATCGACATTAGCTTCGTCGGTCTGCGTGACCTTGCAGGCTGGTCGTCTGCGATCACGCCCAAAACCCGGCTTTTGTATTGTGAGACCCCCTCTAACCCGCTGAGCGAAATTGCTGATATTGGAGCACTTGCTGAGGTTGCGAACGCTGCCAACGCGCGCTTGGTGGTCGATAACTGTTTTTGCACGCCAGCATTGCAGAAGCCTTTGGCATTGGGTGCCCATGCAGTAATCCACTCGGCGACCAAGTACCTAGACGGTCAGGGGCGTGTACTCGGTGGCGCTGTTGTGGGTTCCAGTGAAGACATGACACAGGTGAACAGTTTTATTCGAACCTGCGGCCCCTCATTAAGCCCATTCAATGCCTGGGTGGCCATGAAGGGATTGGAAACGTTATCACTGCGTATGCGGGCTCATTGTGATAACGCGTTGGCCCTGGCCCAATGGTTACAACAACAAACAGCGGTGCTTAAAGTGCATTACGCGGGTTTGCCCGAGCACCCAGGCCATGACCTAGCAACCCGTCAGCAATGTGGGTACGGGGGCGTGCTTGCCTTTGAAGTGGATGGCGGACAAACGGCCGCTTGGCGGTTTATTGATGCCACACAAATGATGTCACTCACCGCCAACTTGGGTGATGCAAAAACCACCATTGTTCACCCTGCCACGACCACCCACGGTCGCCTGAGTGAGGACCAGCGTACCCAAGCGGGTATTGCCGATGGACTCATTCGAATTGCCGTGGGCCTTGAGCACATTCAAGATCTCATCGCCGATTGTCAGCGGGGTTTTGACGCGCTCGCTTAGCACGTCGCGTTAACAGTACCCCGGGGAGCTAGACCCAATGCAACGTCCCATCGATTACAGCGTCGATACTATTGGTACCGTGCTGCTGGGCAAAGACCCGATCATCCGAAAAGCCCTGTGCTGCTTATTGGCGGGTGGACACTTGTTACTCGAAGATATGCCCGGGGTCGGTAAGACCACGTTAGCTCATGCGTTGGCGAAGGTTATGGGGTTGAGCTATAGCCGGGTGCAATTTACCGCAGATCTCCTGCCAGCCGACATTTTGGGGATGTCGGTGTTCGATCGGGAGCGCGGCCAATTCCAGTTTCACCCAGGACCTATTTTCCATCAGGTGTTACTCGCCGATGAAATTAATCGAGCCACACCCCGTACCCAAAGTGCCTTGCTGGAGGCCATGGCGGAAGGTCAAGTGAGTATTGACGGGGAAACACGGGCGTTAGCAAAACCTTTCTTTGTGATTGCCACCCAAAATCCGACAGCTCAGGTGGGCACCTATGCCTTGCCCGAGTCTCAGCTCGATCGTTTTCTTATGCGGTTATCACTGGGCTACCCCCATCCGAGAGCTGAGCGCCAATTATTATTGGCAGGGGGTGTTCAGGCAGCGGCAACTCTTGCCCAGACACTCACCGCTGAGCAGTTGCAGGCGATACGCCAAGAGGCCGCGGTAGCGACGATATCCGATAGTTTGCTCAATTACGTGCAGCGGATTATTGCTTTCACCCGCGAGCGTCCTGAATTTGCGCTTGGCTTATCACCCCGAGGCGCCTTGGCGCTCATGGCCGCTGCGCGCACTTGGGCAGTAATGGAAAATCGCAGTTATGTGATACCCGAAGATGTGCAACAGGTACTCGGCCCGGTTGTCGCCCATCGGGTGCTACCCAGCACCGATTATGCGGGCGACGGCCTAGCGTTGGTGGGACTCATTGAGCGCAGCGTCGACGTCGTTGAGGTCTAAGCCTGTGGCAGCCTCCAAGCCCTCCAGTGGGGCATCTTGTCTGACATCGCTGCCGACCCAATTACAGTATCAATATCAGCGTTGGTTAAAACGACGTTTACCACCGGCACGAGCCATTACCCTAGAGCAAAGGCGCTTGTTTATTTTTCCAACCCGCGCCGGCTTCTTCTTTCTGGTAGCGCTGTTATTCATGCTGTTGGCTGCTATCAATTACCAGAACAATATGGCTTATGGATTGACCTTTTGGCTGGCTATGTTGTTTGTGGTGGCGGTGCACTTTACTCACGCTAATTTGTTGAAATTAACCGTTGTCGCGGTCAGTGCAAGGCCAGCCTTTCCAGGGCAGCAAGCGGAGTTTCAGCTTCGGCTGCGGGCGACCAGGCGGCGAGGTCATTTCAGTATTCGCCTGCACTGGCCGGGTAGCGATGCGTTTGTAGACGTGCAGGCAGGCACCGATGTCGATGTGAATATGTTTGTACCGGTGACTGCTCGGGGGTGGTTTCATCCGCCGCGTCTCACGATTGACTCGGTCTACCCACTCGGCCTGCTACGTTGTTGGAGCTATGTACAACTCGACAGTCGCGTGTTGGTGTGGCCCAAACCAATAGCACCTCCGTGTTCCGCAGTTACCGATCTTTCAAGCGTTGGATCGGGAAGTAACTATCAATCTGGCCAAGATGACTTCATTGGATTTCGTGATTATCGACCAGGTGACAGTTTACGTAGAGTCGACTGGCGAAGTTGGGCTCGGGAACAGCCCTTGCAAACCCGTCTATTGGCTAGCCCCCAGTCGACGGATTGTTGGCTTGATTGGGCTCAATTTCCCCAAGGCGATGTAGAGCAGCGGCTGTCATGGCTGTGTTGGTTGGCTCTGCGCTGCGAGGCCGAGGGCCAGAGTTACGGATTGCGGTTACCCACTTGCACTATTGCGCAGGGCGAGGGCAGGTCGCATACAGAGACGGTATTGGCTGCACTGGCTCTTTATGGTGTTGAAGATCGCTCCAGAGGCACCCGGTAATGGCCCTGCGCGCCATACCAACATTGGCGATAACCTGGCTAATGGCCAGTTTACTATTGGTGATGGCGCCCCTAGTGCTGAACATCCCCAAGTGGATTTTATTGGTCTATCTGTTGGCAGCACTCTGGCGGCTTAACATGTTGCGTGCGCAGTTAGCGATGCCAGCCCAATTGATCAGGCTGCTTTGCGGTATCGGTGGGACAGCGTTGGTGTGGGTGAATTTTGGCACGCTGGTTGGGCTGGAGCCCATGGTGTCGTTGCTGCTGGTTGCTACAGGTCTGAAGTTAGTCGAAGCGGTGCACTTGCGTGATGGTTACGTGCTGGTGTATCTGGGCTTCTTCCTAACAGTCACCCAATTTCTATTCAGTCAAAGCCTGCCGGTTGTACTGTGGATGATGCTCACGTCGGTGATGTTGGTGACGGCACTGATCCTGCTGAATCAAACGCCAGACGCTCGACTCAGTTATCACCAACCCTTACTTGCGATGCGGATGATGGCGCTGGCAGTGCCAATGATGGTGGCATTGTTTTTACTATTTCCCCGTATCGAGCCGCTTTGGAGTTTACCGTCGCGCATCGGGCAGGGCAGTACCGGTATGACCGATGTGCTATCGCCGGGCTCGGTTAGTCGTCTTGCACGCTCTGGCGATGTGGTCTTTAGAGCTCAGTTCAGCGCTGAGGTGCCCAGCCCGTCGCAGCGCTATTGGCGTGGCATGGTGTTGAATCGTTTTGAGGCGGGTGCCTGGCGGCGCACTGACATCAATCAGCTACCTGCCGATGAGCGAACCCCGTTCAGTCCCGATCGTTTAGCGACAGCCCTTGAGTATCGGGTGATTATGGAACCCTCTCAGCAGCTGTGGTTGTATGGGCTGCCCTTTGCTCAGAGTAACAGCGCCGGTGTCGTTGCCAGTCCCGACAATCATTTACTGTCACGAGACCCTGTTACAACCCAATTTGCTTACGATGTTACGACATGGACCGAGATCCTCGCCAATCGGTCACTGACAACTTGGCGCCGCAATTATGAGCAACAGTTGCCGTCAGGCTTAAACCCTCGAACCCGAGCGTGGGTTCGCTCAAATGCAGCGGG
>CBFHTF010000107.1:0-5914 GCA_965658685.1 Luminiphilus sp. | reverse complement strand
GATGTTTTCAATGCGCTTTTCAAGGGCAATATCGCCAGGGTACGAAGGCTGCTCAGAGAGGGGAATGGTGTTGACATAGGGTGTGTTGAGCGTGGCTTCCGACAGCACCACCCCCAAATCTAGACTGTAATTCTGCAAATCACGTAACAGTAATCGAGCAGCCTCTGCGCCACGCTCACGGACAATGTCGGACAGCGCCAACCGCCACTCGGCGCGATCCTCGGCCAGTAATGCCAGTAAATCAGGTTCTGATTGGGGGTAATCGGCCATTAACAAATACCTCTTAGGTCTTGCAATTTAGGCTTAACGGTGCCACGGTTTGGGTCTATCATCAAATGTCAGGACATTTCCATGACCGAGGATCGTACCCTAGAAAGAGCACCCCAGGGTATGGGTAAAAAACCGGCCCTAATAGTGGTTGATGTGATCAAGGGATTCACCGACGTCAACTGCCCATTGGGGTCTGAGGCCGACGAGGTTGTGGCCGCCAACTGTACCCTAATGGAACTGTTCCACGACCGAGGCTGGCCTGTGGCACTGACGTCAGTGGTGTATCGTCACGATCACGAAGCCACTGTCTTCAGAGCCCGGCTTCCCGCACTCAACTTACTGACCCCCGATCAACCCTGGATTCAATTTGACGAGAGACTGCCAGTTACTCATAGCGACTGGCGTATTGAAAAGCACCACGCCAGCGCGTTTCATGGCACGAACTTAGATGAGCAGCTACAAATAGCCGACGTGGACTCGGTGGTGGTGACTGGACTCACCACCAGCGGCTGTGTTCGAGCTACGGCTGTTGATGCGCTACAAAACAACTATCGGGTTGTTGTACCCCGAGAAGCTGTCGGTGACAGAAGCGCTGCAGCCCACGAGGCTAATTTGTTTGACTTGAATGCCAAGTACGCCGATGTTTTGGCACTTGAAAAGGTACTCGCCCTACTGCAGGCAACACCTATGTAAGCACTTCCCGGGGCATTATGTCATTGGCTGACGCTTTAAGAGTGACTTTGCCCCGATTGCGCTTTAGCAAATGCCGCCTGTTGCTCAGGAGTGGCCTCGGTTTGATAACGGGCTTTCCATTCATCATAGGGCATTCCGTAGACCCGCTCCCGAGCCTGCTCCTTCGTGAGTTCAAGGCCCCGTTGTTGCGCTGCTTCGGCATACCATTTCGATAAACAATTACGACAGAACCCCGAAAGATTCATCAAATCGATGTTTTGAACATCCTTTCGGGCATCCAAATGCTCAAGCAAGCGCCGAAAAACTGCAGCCTCTAACGCATCATTGTCCATGGGATTTTATCCTCACTCTTCTCACTAGAATCAGCCTAACCCTACTCAAGGGGGGCAGTGGTTAGGCCTCGTAGATCAGGGCTACACCATCACCACCGACGACACCGCGTAACTGATCAAGTAGCGCGTCGCTTGGTACCACTCGCCATTGGTCACCCAACTGAACATAAGCCTGGGCCTTTGGCTGGCGATATGCCACGCTAACACAGCAACTGCCACTGCCGGCGGCCTTAAGCGACTCTTTGAGTTGCTTCGCAAAGGCTTGGGTATATCGGCCACTGTCAATCGTTAGCCGAATTTCACTCACTCGCGACTCACGAGCCGCCTCCAGCGAGCGAATATCCTTTGCACGCAGTGTCAAACCGCCCGAAAAATCATCCTGCTGTACACGCCCCTCAATAAGAACAATGCGGTCTTTGACCAGTAATTCACGGTTATCACTGAAGGTCTCTGCGTAAACAGTGCTCTCGATTTGTCCTGAGTTATCGTCGAGCCGGACCACAGCCATAACGCCACGCTGAGTTTTGATCGTCCGAACATCGACAATCAAACCCGCCACGGTAGTGGCACTGTCAGCCTGTAGCTCTCGAATTCGCCGAGGCGCGAACTTTCTGATCTCTTGCTCATATTCTTCGATGGGGTGACCACTCAGAAAACTTCCAATGCTCTCTTTTTCACCCGCAAGCACCTCTTTCGCGGTCCAAGGTCGCACTTGTCGATGGCTGCTGTAAGGGTCGCTGGCTGCGCTACTTGCTACCACCTCACCAAATAAATCCGTCATTCCTGCCGCTTCATTGGCCGCCGATTGTTCCGCGGCGCGTAGCGCGTCATCAAGTGCGCTCATTTGCACCCAGCGATCGACGCCAAAGGCATCTAGGGCGCCACTTTTGATTAACGCTTCAAGAGCGCGACGGTTCACCTTGCGCGGATCCGTACGACGGCACAGGTCAAATAAATCAGTGAAGGCCCCACCGCTATTACGTGCCGCCAAGATGGACTCAATGGGCCCTTCTCCAAGCCCCTTAATAGCCCCAAGACCATAGATAATATGCCCTTGCTCATTGACAGTGAACGCATAAGCACCATCGTTGACCGCTGGCGGCTCAAGCACCAGCTTCATGCTTTTGCATTCATCTCGAAAAGTCAGGAGCTTATCGGTGTTATCCAGTTCAGAACTCATCACCGCCGCCATAAATTGCGCTGGGTAATGGGTTTTTAACCATGCCGTTTGGTATGACACCAATGCATAGGCTGCGGAGTGCGATTTGTTAAAGCCATACCCCGCAAATTTTTCGACCAAATCAAAGATCTTCATGGCCAGATCGGGATCAACGCCTTGCTCACGAGCGCCGTCGGCGAATACCGATCGTTGTTTTGCCATCTCTTCGGGTTTTTTCTTACCCATGGCACGGCGTAATAAATCGGCGCCACCCAAGGTATAGCCGGCCAGCACCTGAGCAATCTGCATCACCTGCTCTTGGTACAAAATGATGCCGTAGGTAGGCTCAAGAATAGGCTGCAACGACGGGTGCTGATACTCGGCGTCGGGATAAGAAATTCGCTCTCGGCCGTGTTTTCGGTCAATAAAGTTATCGACCATGCCCGATTGCAGAGGGCCGGGCCGGAACAGTGCCACCAGAGCGATGATATCTTCGAAACAATCGGGCTGTAGGCGCTTGATGAGATCCTTCATGCCCCGAGATTCGAGCTGAAACACAGCAGTGGTTTCCGCGGCTTTCAACAAATTGAAAACCTTAGTGTCCTCGAGGGGAATATTGTTGATATCGAGGGGGGCTTCCTGGCTGCGTTGACGGGCGTCATCGATCATTTCGACGGCCCAATCAATGATAGTTAGTGTTCGCAAACCCAAGAAGTCAAATTTAACAAGCCCTGCATCTTCGACGTCATTTTTGTCGTACTGGGTAACTAGGCCACCGCCTTCCTCATCACAATACAGCGGAGAGAAATCTGTGAGCACCGAGGGGGCAATGACAACCCCCCCCGCATGTTTACCGACATTTCGGGTGACGCCTTCGAGTTGAACGGCCATATCCCATATTTCTTGAGCCGAACTATCCTCTTGCAGAAGCTGAACCAACGCCTCCTCTTGCTCCAGCGCTTTCTCGAGCGTCATCCCAACTTCGAAGGGAATGAGCTTAGACATCTTGTCCGCGAGCCCATAGGGCTTGTCCTGCACCCTCGCTACATCTCTGACAACAGCCTTGGCTGCCATGGTGCCAAAGGTAATAATTTGTGACACGGCTTCACGCCCATAAAGGGTAGCGACGTAGTCAATTACCTCATCGCGCCGCTCCATACAGAAATCGACGTCGAAATCGGGCATGGATACCCGCTGAGGATTGAGAAAACGCTCAAATAGCAGGTCATAGCGCAACGGATCGAGATCAGTAATTTCCAGCGCATACGCCACCAGTGAACCTGCACCCGATCCTCGACCCGGGCCGACGGCGATACCGTTCTGTTTAGCCCAGCGAATGAAGTCCATAACGACCAAAAAGTAGCCAGGGAAGCCCATCTGGTTAATCACGTTCAACTCGAAATCAAGTCGCTCTCGATAAACGTGTTCCTGGGCTGTAGCAAACGCTGTTAGACGACGCGTTAAACCTTCGTGGGATAGCTGCTCTAAATACTGCTCAATCGTCAGGCCTTCAGGGACCGGATAATTCGGCAAAAAGGGCTCACCCAGACGAATAGTGACCGAGCATCGCTGAGCAATATGCACACTATTTTCCAACGCCTCGGGAATGTCGCTAAACAGCGAGGCCATCTCTTGCGTCGAACGTAAATACTGCTGTTCGGAATAATGCCGTGGGCGCCGAGGATCATCGAGGGTTCGGCCCTCACCAATACAAACTCTGGCTTCATGGGCCTCAAACTCGGTCTTATCGAGAAAACGCACATCATTGGTGGCCACCACGGGACAGCCAGTACGCTCGGCCAAGGCCACCGCAGCATGCAAGTAATCCTCTTCTGAGGGCCGACCGGTGCGCTGCAGTTCAAGATAAAAATGCCCAGGAAACGTCTCCATCCACTTGAGCAGAGTTGCCTCAGCTTCCTGTTCGTGGCCGCTCAACAACAGTTGGCCAAGCTGACCCTGACGTCCACCTGATAGAGCAATGAGACCCTCGGCGAGCGGATCTAGCCATTCCCGAAGAATGCGTGCCTCGCCGTGGCGTTGTCCTTCGCGCCAAGCGCGAGAAATGAGTTGTATCAGATGTTGGTAGCCAACTTCATTTTTCGCCAGCAAACACAGTAGCCACGGGCGATCGGGCTCGAGCGGATCATCTAGCCAAAAATCGGCACCAACAATAAGTTTAATGCCCGCTGATTGGGCTGCCTTGTAGGCCTTGATGAGTCCATAGAAATTAGTAACGTCGGTCACCGCCACGGCTGGCATGCCTAACTCTGCCACTCGATCCATCAGGGCACGATGGCGAATCAAGCCATCGACAAGCGAAAACTCGGTATGCAGTCGTAGATGAACAAAATCCGTCATAACCATAAACTACCCAAGTTAAGAGGCCGACAACAAGCGTTTTACTGGCCCGAAACTTGTGCGGTGTACGGGGGTCACACCGAGGCGCTGTAGCGCGTCTATGTGCATCTTGGTGGGGTAGCCTTTATGGCGCGCAAATCCATAACCCGGGTATTGTTCGTCGAGGGCATCGAGCTCTTGATCTCGCTGCACCTTGGCAATGATGGATGCCGCAGCAATAGCGGGTACCAGCGCATCGCCCCCGACAATAGCCTCGGTGGGCATTGGCAGATCGGGGCATCGATTGCCGTCCACTTTGACATGGGTGGCCTTTATAGGGAGGGCCATAACTGCTCGCTGCATGGCAAGCATGGAAGCCTGCAGTATGTTTAGCTGGTCAATCTCCTGTACCGAGGCGCGGCCCAGAGCCCAAGCAATAGCGTCTTCTTTAATTTGCTCCGCAAGCTGCTCCCGGCGTCGAGCAGTGAGTTTTTTCGAGTCTGTAATACCCTCGGGGATGGACCGCTCATCGAGAATTACCGCTGCAGCCACAACATCACCGGCAAGTGGGCCCCGGCCCACCTCATCAACACCGGCATAAAGTATGTCGGGGAGTAGCACTTGCTCTGCAATATTGGTCATCGAGCCTTCAACCCCGTGAGTGCATCTGCGCAGCGCTCGCCAAAGCCGCCACCAATACGGTCAGCGAGTTCGTCAAACTGACTCAGCTGAATAGCAGCGCCGTGCTCCAGGCAGTCGATCATCGCCGGCACCAGCGATGCCACATTGGCATTATCTTGCAGAAGTTCGGGTACCACCTCGCGCCCAGCCAAAATATTGGGCAACCCAGCAAAAGGCGTTGTTGCCAATCGCGATAACAAATGCCATGAAACTGGCGCCATTCGATAGGCAATGACCATAGGTCGGCGTAGCAGCATGGCCTCGAGGGTTGCCGTACCCGAAGCGAGTAGCACAACCTCGGCAGCATGCATCGCCTGACGGCCCATGCCATCAAGTACGGTAATTGGCAGTGGACTTGGTTGACTCTGCAAAAGACTCTGAATTTGCCGTGCACGGGCACTGTTGGCGGCCGGCACCACAAATTTGAGGGTCGGATCCAATC
>CBFHTF010000106.1:0-6074 GCA_965658685.1 Luminiphilus sp. | reverse complement strand
TGGCGCTTTCAAGGCGTTGACGCTGGGTGCGACTGAGCACCTCTTTCGGGTTGTTCAATTCACCGGTGGCAGACACGATGTGATTGTCGGGTACGGTGAGCCGAACATCGTAGTTACCAAATTCTAGGGTAAATTCTCCCCGTCCCAAAAAGGCTTTGTTAGTCCAACCCTCGTAGTCGGTGTAGGCCGCGAGCCTAGGGAACCACTGCGCCAAAAAGAACAGTTGCGTGTCGTTTTCATCGAAATATTCATAACCACCACGACTGCCAATGGCCACCTCTTCGACAATGTTAAAGCGCCACTGGACGTTGAAGGTGATGCTATTACCCGACGCCAGCGGAGTGGGTAGGTCTAGGCGAACAAGGGTATCGACGACAGTGGCCGCCAGAGGGTTACCGCGGCTATCGGTGAACAGTACGTCCTGATAGCCGTATTCGGTGTCGGTCATTGATTGATGGTCGCGCAGGGTGCCATAGCTCACGCGATCTTCATTCACCGTGCGTGATCGACGATCGAGCGAATCGGGTCGAAAACGGTTTTGATCCAACTGTAACCACAGATAACGCAATGTATCTGGGGAGTTGTTGCGATAATTAATGGTGGCCGTGGCGCGAATGCTGCGGTTGGCTTCATCGAGCTCGGCATCAATGCGGTAGTCGGCTTGTTGTTGCCAATAGTCTACCCCCGGTGCCCCCGATGCTGTTCGATAGGTGTTGGGGGTGGGAAGCTCTTGACCTAGCTGTGCAAAGGCGCGGGCACCGGAGCCTGGTTCATCGGCCGCTATCTGTGCGCTAAAACCCATCGCTGTGATGACAGCGAAAACAGTGGCCATTGTTGCGATGACGTGACGTAATTGTAGGGGCATGGCGGGTAAACGAAATATAAAAGGGCGCGTAGCATATCACGATCGCCGCTATACCCCATGCCCTCGGTGGTTCAATCAGTAATCGCGATGGCGTCCGATGTCAGCCCATGGTAGCTTCCCCTAGGGCTTTGGTGCCGTTGCCTACTCGGTGTTACCACAATGATTGGGGCGTGAGATATGAGATTAGCAGTACTAATGGTCATCTTGTTGGGCTGGCTGGGCCTGTCGGGTTGCAGCACAACCGAGCGGGGCAGTGATGAAAATATGGTTGGCTCGGGCTTTCTCGAGGGCTGGTATGGGCGTATGCGACCCGGGTCTGATGATGAAGGTTTGCGTGTTTACCGAAACCCCAAAGCCCCCGCCATCATTCGCAACAGTGAAGCCATTGTGTTAGCGCCAGTACAGCTTTGGTTGGGTGATGACAGTGGCCTCACTAAAGAGCAGGCAGGCCAGTTGGCGGAGTACTTTTACGCCACGCTGTACAAGAACCTAGCAGAAGACTATCGAATGCTCGAAGCCCCTGAGCCAGGTGCTCTCTATTTTGAAGTGGCGCTGACGGGTGCAGAGGGCGCTGATGTGACCCGAGATATCATTTCGAAGACGGTAGCACCTGCAAGATTGCTCAGCACTGCGGCCAGTAAGTTGACCGGCGAACCCATGTTTCAGGGCTCAGCTGCCATCGAAGCAAAAATCTCTGAGGCAGCCAGCGGCGAGGTGTTGGTGGCTTCCATGGATCGGCGAGTCGGTGGTAATGCAATCAATACAGATACGCTGAAGACCTGGGGCGATGTGTACGCCATCATGGATTTTTGGGCTGCCAGTATCCGCTTCAAGCTCTGCTCAGCTCGCGGAAGTGGTGATTGTCAGGCGCCGTAAATCAGTCGGAGAGGCCATTGGCCCCTATCTTTAACCACATGCGGGCGTACCAAAAGTAGCGACTTCGGTCATCGGTGCTCGGTGCCGTGCAATTCACTTTGTTACGTCCCACGTTGAAAACGGGTAGTGTCACCGTAGCCCAGCCGTCCTCTAGCG
This sequence comes from Luminiphilus sp., assembly GCA_965658685.1. Taxonomy (GTDB): domain Bacteria; phylum Pseudomonadota; class Gammaproteobacteria; order Pseudomonadales; family Halieaceae; genus Luminiphilus. The sequence continues at coordinate 4,177 of CBFHTF010000106.1, read as the reverse complement.
CTGTCGGTAGCGCCGCTCCCGTTGCTGCGTAACATGCAATTTGCTTGGCATTGAACGGTCCTTGCCCCCATTGGAAGCGCCATGTGGGCGGCGTTTCGCTATTAACCGGTATCACTATCGCCTCTGGGCTTTCACTCACGACGGGCAGCGGTCGGGTCGTTAGCACTCTGAATAATCGCTGTCGATCATCTCGACCGTGATATAGCGGAAATCGAGGGATTCGCGTTTGCGTGACGGTAGCGTCAACCGCCCCCGATTGTTGTGCCATCCCGTATAGGTTGCGCGCCTTAAGGAGTGCCTCGGTTGCGGCGCTAAATTCACCGTAGGGATAGGCGAAGGCATTAATCACCGAGCGCCCTAGCTTTTCTCGCAATCGTGCCATGTTGACGTCGATTTCCTCGCGTCGCGATGTCTCCTCGGAGCCTGTGTTGTCAACGGGCAAGAGTTCCATGTGAGGGTGATTAACCGAGTGTCCACCAAAGCTTACCAACGGGTCTTGCGCCAATTTTGTCAACGCGCTCCAGCTTGAAAAAGCGCTCGCTTCGTTGTCGATAACACCGCTTGCGACGAAAACGGTGAACGGCATTTGTCGTGCACGCAGCATTGGGTAGGCGGTTTCAGCAACAGATTGATAGGCGTCATCAAAGGTAATGGCAATGGGCTTTTCGGGGAGCGGTCTATTGTCGTAAATGCCATCGAGTAACTGTTTGAGGGGCACGACAGAGTAGCCATCGGCGCTGAGCTGATCGAGATGTTCACCGAAACGAGCGGGACTGACGCGGGTGCTGTCGGGTCCACTATCGGATACCCGGTGGAAGAGCAATATGACCCCGTGGGGGTTCACTGTTTTCTGTGATGGGCGGGCTTTGTGCTCACTGGCAAACGTAATGGGTGGCCAAAACCACAATGCCAGCGTTACTAGCAGCCAGAGCGTCAAAGCATGGTTCATGCGTGTCGACATGGCTAGCCGCGCTTGGGTACCAGGGACGCATTGCGTCGTATCATGGTGGCCACCTCGTCCACGTAAACCTGCCCCCGTTCCGAGTATCCGAGTAGGCCCGGTGTCAGTAGTGTTGCTGTCACCGAGCGCTGTTCTTTCCTTGCTTGTGCACGCAGCTGTCTGAGATGCGCATAGCGCGGGTGGGTATTGAGATTGTTCATGTAACGGCGTACCGACTCCGAGATAGAATCGAATTTCGCGACCTCGTGCGTCATGCCCTCTGGGCGTCGTTTTGGAATAACGCCACAGCCTGGCTGATAGCACCACTGGCCAAACAAGTTGTTGTAATCGACGGCGAAACGTGAGCGTCCCCATCCCGATTCAATAGCCGCTTGGGCAAGGGTCAGTTGCACCGGCACGGTATCAACACGCAGCCAGAGCTCGTCCACAATCGCCGCCGTGTCTTCCAAGTCTTCGATTTCATAGGTAATGGCTAAGGCGTCTAATTTGCGCTTGGCGAGCCAGCCCAGTTCTTCACCCGCGGCCAATGTGTCGCGCCACGCCTTAACCTGCTCTCGCTGCTGCTCAATCACATTATTTTGCTGCCGAGCAATGGGCGTCAGGTAATCGTAGAAGGTCTGCTTCATGACGCTTATGTCATCTATGGCGGCCAGGTCGGGTAGTGGCTCTATTTTCTGTGAGCAACCCGCTAGGGTAAGCAAGTAGACGCTGAGTAACAGTGTCAGTCCGGTGCTAGGCCACGGGCCAAGTGGCTTGCGCCGCGATTCAGTCGTATTGGTCATTACTGACAGCTCCATTACTGCGTCTATTTGTAGACGGCCTTTAGATGGTCGGTTTGTGGACAGTCGCGGTGTGGCCGGCTGGGAGTGAGTCATCAAACTTGGGTATTGACTACAACACGACCTCGAACCTGACCCGCCAAGATTTTGGGCGCCAGTGTTAGGACGTCACTCAACGGTACCTCGGTCATCATGGTATGTAGTAGCGAAAAGTCTAATTCGCTGGCAAGTTGCTCCCAGGCCCGTTGACGCAATGGTATGGGCGCCATGACCGAGTCGATACCCTGAAGGCGAACGCCTCGAAGAATAAACGGCATCACGGTGGCTTGTAAGCTTGCGCCGCCGGCGAGACCGCAGGCAGCGACGACACCGCGATAGCGGGTTTGGGCAAGCACCTTGGTGAGCATTGTTGAGCCAACCGTGTCGACAGCGGCGGCCCAAGTCTCGGTTTCCAGCGGTTTGGCTTTATCGGTCATCTCCCGCCGAGACAAGAAATTTTTGGCCCCGAGCTGTCGGAGATAATCATGGGTATCTGCTCGACCGGTGACTGCCGTAACATCGTAACCACGGCCAGCCAGTAAGGCTACGGCTACGCTACCCACACCGCCGGCGGCACCTGTGACCACGACAGGGCCATCTTCAGGGCGCATACCACCATCCTCAATGGCCATCACACACAACATGGCTGTTAAACCTGCCGTCCCCAGGCCCATGGCATCTCGGGCATCAAGTGCTGCGGGTAACCGTACCAGCCAGTCGGCATGGGTTCGTTGTCGCTGGGTAAAGCCACCCCAATAGCGTTCACCCACCGACCAGCCCGTGAGAATAACCGGATCGCCGGGGAGAAACTTTTCAGAGTCCGATGCCAAAACAGACCCCACGAAATCGATGCCGGGCACCATGGGGTAGCTGCGGATAATATTCCCCTTTCCAGTCAACGCCATACCGTCTTTGTAGTTCAGCGACGAATAATCGACTTTAACGATGACATCCCCCTGCGGTAAGTCATCGTTATCAAGCTCCTCGATCTCGGCATTAATGGTGCCGTCTTCCTGACGCAAGACCAGGGCCTGGAAGGTATCGCCCATGGCCCGTTTACGTTGGTTTTTTGTGGTCACGGGTTCCGCTGCCGCGGCAAGGGCCACCGCCTCGGGTACCGCCAGCGCGTCGAGAGCGAAGCAGCCCTCGCTGGTCACCGCCAGCGGATTGACATCGAATTCACTCAATAAATCGCCCACCGCGGTAGCCAGTGATGACAGCGCCATAATGGCTTCAACCACACCATTACGATCGAGCACGGGTCTGCCTCTGGCGCCATCAAGTATGGGTTTGATGGCCAGCTGATCGACCATTTCTTCTGCAGCAACGCGGTTAACGGGCGCCAAACAAAGCCGGCGGTCTTTATAAATTTCAATAAACACACCGCCACCGGCGACCATGACGATGGGACCGAACTGTTTGTCGACGATGATGCCCAACGCCAACTCAAGTTGCGTGGGCACCATTTTGGCAATGAGCACTTCCCGCCCCAAGCGGGCATCAAGATCGTTGTAAATGGCATCCAGCGCATTCTGGTCGCTGACGTTGACATGAACGCCGCCAACATCTGACTTGTGCAAAATGCCTGGCATGGCGGTTTTTATGACCACCGGGTAGCCGATGGCGGCGGCCACGGCTTGTGCGTCGGCGAGACTGCTGGCACAGCCATAGGGCACCGTTGGTATGCCGAAATCTGTCAGCATCTCTAGGCCCTCGGCCTCACTGAGTATTTCGGGGCGCTCGAGCCTGCTGCGCCATTTTGCACTCACCGTTGGGTCGGGGGTTGGCGGTTGCTCTGCCTTTGGGCGCGAGATGAAGTCTCGGTAATTCATGGCGTGACGCACGGCTTTTAGCCCTGTCAGTGTGCCATCGAGGACTGGCACGCCGGCATCGGTTGTGCGCGTCGCCAAATCCTGCGAGTCGGTGCCGATGTGATTGGTCAGCATTGCAACCGGCTTTTGGGTGCGTTTTGCTACCCGACGACAAATGCGAGCAAACGACTCGTGCAAGTAAAAGCCCGATGTCAAATCGGCAACGAATACCCCCATGGCGGTGTCGGGATCATCCATGAGCGCTTGCCAGCAGTTCTCAAAGATAGCTTGATAATTGCGGCCAGTTCCCCAGGCATCGAGTGGGTTGATGGGCTCAAGTCCGTGGTCCAAGTTCTCTTTCAGCACCTCAACCGTATCGTCATTGATGCGTGCCATGGGCACATCCACATCGTGAGCCAAATCAACCAACAGCTCGCGCTCGCCTCCTGAGTCGAAGATGGCGGCGAGTCCACCCTGCGCGGGTAGTCGTCCACTGGAGAGCAGCAAAGCGGTACTGGCCAGTTCATCGAGGGATTGCACAGAAATCACCCCGTAGCGTTCAAACAGAGCCTGATAGGCTGCGTTGT
>CBFHTF010000105.1:0-6334 GCA_965658685.1 Luminiphilus sp. | reverse complement strand
AGCTGGCGTTGGCCGAGGCCCTGAATATGAAGGGTCTACCTTGGGAAGAGCTGCCGGGCGAGGGCGCCTTCTACGGCCCGAAAATTGAGTTTTCGTTAAAAGATTGCATTGGCCGCGTGTGGCAGTTGGGCACTATTCAGGTGGACTTCTCGATGCCGGGCCGGCTCGACGCCCAGTACGTGGCCGAGGATGGTAGTCGGCAAGTACCGGTGATGTTGCATCGGGCGGTGCTGGGCTCTTTCGAGCGCTTCATCGGCATTCTCATTGAGCACTACGAGGGGGAATTCCCCGTTTGGTTGGCGCCCCAGCAAGTGGTGGTGGCACCTATTACCGACAGGCAGGCGGCGTACGCCGAAAGCGTTGCTAAGCAGCTCACTGAGACGGGTTTCCGTGCCACCACTGATCTTCGCAATGAAAAGATTGGCTTTAAGATACGCGAGCATGAGATGGGTAAGGTGCCGTTTATTGTGGTGGTGGGTGACCAGGAAATGGCCTCTGGGGCAGTGGCGGTGCGGGCTCGTCATGGCAACGATTTAGGGGTTATGTCGCAGCAAGATTTCCAGTCACACCTCGCCGATGCGGTAGCGATGCGCGGTCGGGTGGTCGCCGCAGAAGCCTAGGAGGCTGCTCTGGCTGTGAGATTGCACACAAAACCCGTGCTAACAGGTACTTACTGCGCCCAATAGCCTTGAGCATTACCGGTGATGGGGGTAGTATCCGCGCTCTTAACAGAGTGGCCTCTGTGGTTGCGTGTGAGCGAAACGCCAACCCCACGCCCTAAACGGCCCCAAGTACTCAGGCACACTGTGCTGTACGGGTATACGAAGGGGCAGCATGAGTAGGAGAGTGTCAGCATTAAGAGCGAGACCAAGAGCAAGAAAGCTCTGACGAACGATCAGATTACGGCGGCAACTGTGCGTCTTGTGGGCGCCGATGGCGAGCAAGTGGGCATTGTCAGCAATGCCGAGGCCCAAGCGGCTGCTGAAGCGGCCGGTATGGATCTAGTGCAGATGGCGGATGCAGACCCACCGGTTTGCAAGGTCATGGATTACGGCAAGCATATTTTCGAGGCCAAGAAGCAAAAGGCCGCGCAACGAAAAAAAGCCAAACGGATCCAAGTAAAAGAAATGAAATTTCGTCCAGGGACGGATGAAGGGGACTATCAGATAAAACTGCGCAATCTGACGCGTTTCCTTGAAAATGGCGATAAGGCCAAAGTTACGCTGCGTTTTCGCGGACGTGAAATGGCTCATCAGGAAATTGGCATGGAGTTACTCAAGCGAGTAGAGGCCGATCTGAGCGAATTAGGTGCTGTTGAGCAATTTCCAAAGATGGAAGGCCGGCAGCTCATTATGGTTATCGCACCCAAGAAACGGGGTTAGTGGCCCGTGAATGCCCTAACACCCGACTGATGAAACGCCCTGGTGCTACACCGGGGCCCAATGCGGAGTCTTTACGATGCCAAAAGCAAAAATTCACAGCGGTGCAGCCAAGCGGTTTAAAAAGACGGCTGGTGGCTACAAGCGAAAGAGTGCCTACAAAAGCCACATTCTCACGAAGATGACGACTAAGCGTAAGCGCCAGTTGCGTGGTACTTCAATCATCGATCAATCCGACAAGGTATTAATCGATCGTATGTTGCGCGCCAAGTAATTAACGTCATCGGGTTAGAGGAGAAATAGCATGGCACGAGTTAAACGTGGTGTGACGGCTCGACGTCGTCACAAGAAAATTCTTAAGAAAGCAAAAGGTTACTACGGCGCGCGCTCACGCGTGTTCCGCGTTGCCAAGCAGGCGGTTACCAAGGCAGGTCAATACGCCTACCGTGACCGTCGTCAGCGCAAGCGCCAGTTCCGTGCGCTGTGGATTACGCGTATTAACGCGCAATCACGTGCGAACGGCATGACCTACAGTCGGCTTATTAATGGCCTCAAGCGCGCTGACATCGGGCTCGATCGCCGTGTGTTGGCCGACCTTGCCGTACACGACAAAGCGGCGTTTGCTGCTGTCGTTGAACGAGCGCGTACTGCCCTGGCAGCCTAATAGCCGGCCCGCGCGCAGGCGGGTGGTAAAGGACACTAAAGGGAAGGCAAAGGGAAGGGGCGCTTGCCCCTTCCCTTTTTTATGACGACGACATCGGGATGAGACGCATGGACTCGCTGGAAGCTATCCAATCAGAGGTGCTGGACCAGACTACAGCTGCCGAAGATATCCAAACCCTAGAACAGTTACGGGTGGAATATCTGGGTAAAAAGGGCAAGTTAACCGCACTGCTGAAGAGTCTTGGGGGGTTGTCTGCCGAAGAGCGGCCGAAAGCCGGCGCGCGCATTAACGAGGTCAAACAGACATTACAAACGCTTATTAACCAGCGTAAAGAAGCCCTAGAGCAGGGCGCTTTGGCAGCGCAGCTGGCGGCTGAATCGGTGGATGTAAGCCTGCCCGGGCGGCGCGTGGATGTAGGCGGTTTGCACCCCATTACCCGAACCATTGAACGTATTGAGGCGTTTTTCTCGGGTGCTGGCTTTTCGGTGGCCCAAGGGCCAGAAATTGAAGACGACTACCACAACTTTGAAGCGCTCAATATTCCGGTGCATCATCCTGCCCGGGCAATGCACGACACCTTTTACATTGATGATAACCACGTGCTGCGCACCCACACTTCAGGTGTGCAAGTACGTACGATGGAGTCGGCAGCGCCGCCGCTGCGGGTCATTTGCCCAGGGCGCGTTTACCGGTGCGACTCCGATCTTACCCACTCGCCCATGTTTCATCAGGTAGAGGGTTTGTTGATTGATGAGAGCTCCAGTTTTGCCGACTTAAAAGGGTTGTTGGAGAATTTTTTACAGGTGTTTTTCGAGCGCGATGACTTGGCGGTGCGCTTCAGACCCTCTTATTTCCCGTTTACCGAGCCCTCGGCAGAGGTGGATATTCAGTGCGTGAAATGTAGCGGCGCCGGTTGTCGCGTGTGCAGCCAGACGGGCTGGTTAGAGATTCTAGGCTGCGGCATGGTCAATCCACAGGTGTTCACCATGAGCGGTATTGATGCCGAGCGATTCACTGGTTTTGCCTTTGGTTTAGGGGTAGAGCGGCTTGCCATGTTGCGCTACGGCATTGGTGACTTGCGTTTGAATTTCGATAACGACCTGCGTTTCCTGCGCCAGTTCGTGTAAGGAGCTGACCATGATTATTTCCGAGCAGTGGTTACGAACGTGGGTGAACCCGCCGCTAACTACCGAACAATTGGCCCATCAACTGACCATGGCGGGCTTAGAGGTTGATGCCATACAACCTGTTGCCGGTGTCTTTAGCGGTGTCATCGTTGCTGAAATCATCGAGGCCGAGCAACACCCCGATGCCGATAAATTGCGGGTCTGTAAGGTTGCCACCGGCGGTGACACCGTCCAAATCGTGTGTGGTGCACCCAATGCACGGGTGGGCCTGAAGGCACCGTTGGCGCAAATAGGCGCGGTGCTGCCCGGCGACTTCAAAATTAAAAAAGCCAAGCTTCGCGGCGTTGAGTCTCAGGGCATGTTGTGTGCCCAGGCGGAGTTGGGTATTTCGGATGAGAACGCGGGGCTTATGGAGCTACCCGCAGATGCTCCCGTGGGCACCGATTTACGCGACTACTTAGGCCTAGACGATGTTGCCATTGAAATCGGTTTAACACCCAACCGCGCCGACTGTTTAAGTATTCAGGGTGTCGCCCGCGATGTGGCGGCGCTGAACAATCTGCCCCTTGCTGAGCGGCCGCCAGCAGAAGTCACCCCAACCATTGACGACACCTTTCCGGTAACACTGCAGGCGCCCGATCACTGCCCGCGCTACTTCGGCCGGGTAATTAAAGGGGTGGACTTAACCCGACCAACGCCCCTGTGGATGTCCGAGCGCTTGCGGCGAGCTGGCCTGCGATGCATCGACCCGGTTGTGGATGTGACCAATTACGTCATGTTGGAGCTGGGTCAACCACTGCATGCCTTCGACCTGGATACCTTGGCTGGCGGCATTGTTGTGCGCGAGTCGGTGGCCGATGAAACCATTACCTTGCTCGATGGCTCTAAGCAGGCTCTGACACCGGGTAGCTTGCTGATTGCTGACCACCAGCGACCCCTTGCGCTGGCGGGTATTATGGGTGGGGAAAATAGTGGTGTTAGTGCCAGTACCCAACATGTATTCCTTGAGAGCGCGTTCTTTGCGCCTATGCAAATTGCAGGCCGCGCGCGCCGCTATGGGCTTCATACCGATGCGTCGCACCGCTACGAGCGGGGAGTGGATTGGCAGTTACAGCGCCGGGCTGCCGAGCGCGCCACAGAGGTATTGCTCGACATTGTTGGCGGTGAGCCAGGGCCGCTGGCGGAGACGCTAGCGGAGCAGCACTTACCCCAGCCTGTTTCTTTGGCATTGCGTGGTGAGCGCATTGAGCGTGTGTTGGGTATTGGCTTCGATGCCGCGTCTGTTGAGCGCATCCTCACGGGGCTTGGGTTTCAGGTGGAGGCCAAGGCCGAGACACCCAATCAGTGGCGCTGCCAAGCCCCTAGCTGGCGCTTTGATATGGCTCAAGAGGTGGACCTAATTGAAGAACTGGCGCGGGTGCGCGGCTTCGATCAGTTGCCGGCAAGTACGGTGCTGGCGCCACTTGTGTTACCCGAGCAGTCGGAAGACGTGCGCTCTTTGGCAGGCTTACGCCGTCAGTTGGTGGCCAGGGGCTTTTACGAGGCCATTACCTTCAGTTTTGTGGCACCCAAACTGCAGGCGTTGTTTGACCCCACGGTGACCCCTGTGGCGCTACGTAACCCCATCTCTGCTGAGCTGGCGGTGATGCGCACCAGCCTGATGCCGAGCTTATTACATGTCATTAGCCACAACCTAAAACGGCAGATGCCCCGGGTTCGGGCGTTTGAGACGGGCATGCGGTTTTTGCCCGGTGACAGCATACACCAAGAGCCCATGGTGGCGCTGGCCATGACCGGCACCCGCGATGCGGAGAACTGGACCGGGGAGGCTACTGCCGCTGTCGATTTCTTCGATATGAAGGGTGAGGTAGAGCAGCTGATGGCCGGCACCGGTGCCCAGCTTGAATTTCGGCCAGCTACCCGCGCCGGTCTGCATGACGGCCAAACTGCGGACATCGTAGTCAATGGTGAGCCGGTGGGTGTTTTGGGTGCGGTACACCCAATTGTGGCCAAGCAGTTAGATTTACCCAAGAACACCTACGTTGCCGAGCTGCTGCAGTCGGCGGTCGTGGGTGCAACCTTGCCCGCTTACGAAGACATCTCGCGTTTCCCCGAAACCCGACGGGATATTGCCCTGTTACTCGCACAAGACACGCCGGCAAGCGCCGTGCTGTCAACCATTCGAGTCAGTGCCGGTGATTGGCTAAAAAGTTTAACGGTGTTCGACGTTTACGCGGGGCAAGGCATTGCCGATGGTAAGAAAAGTCTTGCGCTAGGTTTGACTTTCCGCGATCCGTCGCGCACTCTTGATGATTCGGAGATTTCCGGCGTAATGGCGCAAGTCATTGATTCCCTAAAAGAAAAGCTCGATGCAGAGCTCAGGAGTTGAACGTTTTTCCATGACGGCCCTTACCAAATCTGAGATGGCAGACAAACTGTACGATGAACTTGGCCTCAACAAGCGCGAAGCCAAAGAACTGGTAGAGCAGTTCTTCGAAGAGATTCGCATCTGCCTTGAAAATAACGAACCCGTGAAGCTGTCGGGATTCGGCAACTTCGATTTGCGGGACAAGGCCCAGCGCCCTGGTCGTAACCCGAAAACCGGTGAAGAGATTCCCATCTCTGCGCGCAGGGTAGTGACCTTTCGCCCCGGTCAAAAGCTGAAAGAGCGGGTGGAACAGTTTCCCGGTTGGATGAACCTAGATGCTTGAACCAACAGACAACAATGAGCTGCCACCCATTCCAGGGAAGCGCTATTTCACCATTGGTGAGGTCAGCGAGTTGTGTGCACTAAAACCCCATGTGCTGCGTTATTGGGAACAAGAATTTCCCCAGCTAAAGCCAGTGAAGCGCCGTGGCAACCGGCGCTATTACCAACGTCAAGACGTGGAGATGATTCGCACCATTCGCAGCTTGTTGTACGAGCAGGGCTACACCATTGGCGGTGCACGCCAGCGCATGAGCAGCGAAGACGAAGCACCAACACCTGTGGAGTTACAACAAGTGCTGCGGGACTGCATTGCAGAGCTCACGGAGGCGCAGGCGCTTCTGGCTGTGAAAACTATTTCGTAGGTAGCAGCAACTGTGTATACTTCGCGACCTTTCGGGCTATAGCGCAGTCTGGTAGCGCACTTCACTGGGGGTGAAGGGGTCGTAGGTTCAAA
>CBFHTF010000104.1:0-6558 GCA_965658685.1 Luminiphilus sp. | reverse complement strand
TATTTTTTGAACAGCGCAGAAGGAAGCACGGGTGCCGCCAACACTATAGGCAACCTCATCACTGCCGTTGATGCCGTGCTGGCCCAAGTGCAACCCGAGGCGATGCTCGTTCTGGGCGACACCAACAGCTGCCTGTCGGTGATTCCGGCCAAGCGCCGCAAGGTACCCATTTTTCACATGGAAGCGGGCAACCGCTGCTTTGATCAGCGCGTGCCGGAAGAAACCAATCGTCGCATAGTCGATCACACCGCCGACATTAACCTCACTTACAGCACGATAGCGCGCGAGTATCTGCTGCGCGAGGGTCTGCCGCCCGACCAGATCATCAAAACCGGCAGCCCCATGTATGAAGTGTTAAACTATTATTTGCCGCAAATTCGGGCGTCCGGTGCCTTGAATCGATTGGGCTTACAGTCCGAGCAGTACTTTGTGGTCAGCGCCCACCGTGAAGAAAACATTGAATCCGATAAGTCGTTTAACAAACTGGTCGCGGTGATGAACACCGTGGCTGAGTCTTATGGCGTACCAGTGGTGGTGTCTACCCACCCGCGCACCCAGAAGCGTGTAAGTACCACGGGTTCCGAGTTCCACCCACTGGTGCGCCTAATGAAGCCTTTGGGCTTTCATGACTATGTAAACCTGCAAATGCATGCTAAGGCTGTGTTGTCGGACAGTGGGACAATCAATGAGGAATCTTCGATCCTCAACTTCCCAGCATTGAACTTGCGCGAGGCGCACGAGCGCCCCGAAGGAATGGAAGAAGCCGCTGTGATGATGGTGGGCTTGGAAGTAGAACGTGTACTCCAGGGGCTAGCCATTCTGGCGACACAGCCGCGTGGTAGTGAACGCAGCCTGCGCAGGGTGTCCGATTACAGCATGCCTAACGTGAGCGATAAGCTGGTGCGCATTATTCATAGTTACACCGACTACGTTAACCGCGTAGTGTGGAAAAAATACTGAGCCACGTCGAATGCGAATTGCCCTGATTGCGGACGCGTTCCCGCCACAGCGCACGTCTGGTGCAGTTCAACTGCGCGACCTTTCTCGCGAGTTTGTACGACAAGGTCACTCGTTATGTGTGCTGTTGCCAGCACCGGGTCAAAATGAGCCTTGGAAGCTAGAGGAATCCGATGGTGCCCAAGTACTCCGTTTGAAAGCCCCCAAGACTAAAGATATTGGCTATGTTCGTCGCACGCTGGCCGAGTTGGTAATGCCTTTTGCGATGTTGCGAAACTTGCGCAAGAGCCCCTTGGCGAATGAGCGCTGGGACAGCGTGGTGTGGTATTCACCCTCGATCTTTCATGGTCCATTGGTAAGCGCGCTCAAGAATTCGAGTGCTTGCAAGAGCTTCCTGATAATCCGCGATATCTTTCCTGAGTGGGCAGTGGACATGGGGCTGATGGGGCGGGGCTTGCCCTACCGCTTTTTTGATGCGGTGGCCCGATATCAATACTCAGTGGCTGATGTGATTGGCGTGCAGACCCCAGGTAACCGACGGTACTTTGCCTCATGGTCGGCGCGAAACAGTCGACGTGTGGTGGTACTTCAAAACTGGCTCGACGCACCTGCTGACGTACCATGTCGGATTCGTATCAATGAAACTACACTGGCGGGACGCAAGGTGCTCGTGTATGCGGGTAACATGGGGGTCGCCCAAGGCATGGATGTCCTGCTTGATTTGGCCGACATACTGCGCAATCGAGCTGAGATTGGCTTTTTGTTTGTTGGGCGAGGCAGTGATGTCGGTCGGCTCAAAGCGGCAGCGCAAGCTAGGCAGCTGGCCAATGTAGCTTTTTTTGACGAGATCGACCCCGACGAAATCCCGGATTTATACGCTCAGTGTCATGTCGGTATTGTGGCACTTGACCCAAGGCACAAGTCCCACAACATTCCCGGTAAGTTCCTGACTTATATGCAGTGTGGTTTACCAGTATTAGCCACTATTAACGACGGCAACGACCTAAGCCAGCTCATCCGCAATGAAAATGTAGGCAAAGTGTGCGAGACCAACCGGGTCCATGAGTTGTTATTGCTGACAGAACAGTTATTGGAGCAAATCCAGACCGATTCAGGGATATCGTCTCGCTGTACCGCTCTATTTCAGCGTGAGTTTGCTGTTGAAACCACTGTTAAGCAGATAGTTGCCGCGCTTTTCGGACCAGAGGCCGCTTGACTATGAAGATTTTCCATGCAGATTTTTTAAGTAATCTTATTGCGGATGCAAGACAGAGCTCGCGCAAAAGGCAACATCGTAATATTCATGACAGCTACGCAGACCCATGTCAGCGTTTATTCAATGCCATTGAGCCGGGTAGCTATATTCGTCCACATAGGCATGCATCTGATCCTAGACATGAATTGTTGATTGCGGTTCGTGGACTAATGGCTTTAGTAACCTTTGATGAGCAAGGCAATGTAACTAGTTCGGTGCGTTTTGGCGTTGACCGAAATAGAGAGAGCCTGGCCGTTGGTGCAGAGGTGACAGCTAACACATGGCACACTGTAATTGCCTTAGAGCCCGGTTGCGTTTTACTTGAGGTAAAGGCGGGGCCATTTGACCCCAATCAGCCCAAAGATCTCGCGACGTGGGCTCCGAAAGAGGGTTCGTCAGCAGCAAGTGAATATTTGGATGATTTAATAGAAATTGTTTCCAGATAAACTAATCACTCAAAAGCATTTAACCAAGGCGCGTCATCTGGCTCCGCGCAGCTTATTGACCTTTTGCGAGACTATGCCTTGAAAGTAGGCGAAGCGAATGATCGGCACTTGTTTAAGGACGTCTAAATTTTAAATCCATTCCCCCAAGTTCGTTACTTTGAACGCTCTGCTTTTGATCACCAATGTAGGGGGTTTGGCGCCTGATCAGGTGGTCCAGCATTACAAGTCGCCGGCAGATATTGAGCGGGGTTTCTGGGTGCTGAAATCAGGCCTTGAGATTGGTCCGATTTACCACCGTTTACCGCGCCGCATCAAAGCACACGCCACGATCTGCTTTGCGGCTTTGGTGATGACGCGTATCGTGTGTCATCGGTTGAAAGCCAACGACTCGGTCTATTCACCGAAGCGCGCATTGTGGAAGCTGCGCCAGCTGCAGAGCCATCAGACACTGATCAATCATGTGCCCTTCAACGGCATCTCATCCGCCACGCCAGAGCAGCTGGAGTTGTACCGCCACCTAGGCATCAGCCGACCCACGTCGAGAGAGACTCAAGCCGCGTAGTGGAGCGTTTCCATATCCGTTTCCAAAGAAATTAAGTGCTTAGCGGCTGTAAGTGACGAACTTGGGGGCGCCGACTGCGTTGGCGTATATATCGATGATAATCTGGAATGCGGGAATCAGAGAAATTTTCTGAAAGACCGCCATCAGAAGCTTCAGGGTTGCCAGGCCCATCGGGAGGAAGAGGAGCAGATTGATCAGGAAACCGACCTGGTCGAAGCCAGCCCTGATCGGTTGCAGATCGCTTCTGGTCTCGCCGGACAGTGCCATTGGCGCCCCCCTCATTCTTCCCTGGGGAACCTTAGATCACTTCATCAAAGCCGGCTATGAGCGCTGTAACTGGTTGTTTCCAGTTAAACGCCATATCTAAAATCGTAAATTCGCAGCTCCTAAATTAATAATTTCGCACCACTAAAATTTATAAAAACGCATAAATTAAATTTGCAATTTCGCATCGGTTAAATTTATAACTCCGCATAAGGTCATAATCAGACAAACCATGGGATCATAGCGTGGCTGAAAAAGGCATTGTCGAGCGATGGTAAACTAAGCGGGTGAAGCGCCGACTGGATGATCGGCGCGTCATACTTCTTGCTGGAGCCAGGCAGTGCGGGAAGACCACGCTCGCACGAGCTCTACGCAGTGAAGAAACCAAATATTGCACCCTTGATGACCAGACGCTGCGGGCGGCCGCTGTCGATGACCCCCACAGTTTTGTCCGCCAATCGGCTAGAACGCTCATCATCGATGAAATCCAACGGGCACCGGAATTGCTGCCTGCGATCAAGCTCGTCGTCGATGAAGGTCGCCGGCCCTACGTGTCAACCTGCTCCCATACACCACTGTTTGGGGATAACATAGTTCTAGGGCTCAACTATGCAGGTGACATCCATGCCGAAATACCCCACTCAAGCACCTTCATCAGAGGTTCAACCTGATCCCGATCTGGAGAAACGTACTCGTCGAATATTCCCAACGGAGTACAAGCTCAAAATCTTAGCCCAGGCCGATCAGTGCGCCCATGGTGAGCTTGGGCCGCTACTACGCCGAGAGAAGCTTTACAGCAATCAGTTGCAGCAATGGCGTCGGGAATTTGCTGAACATGGCGTTGTTGGCCTCAGCAAAAGTGCGCCGGGCCCCACGCCTAAGTTATCACCCGAGCAAAAGGAGATCCAAAAGCTCAAGCGCGAAAACCAGCGTCTGCAGGAGAAACTTGAGGTGGCAAACGACTGCCTGGATCTCCAAAAAAAAGCATTGTCGATGCTCGATCGCATGAACAATGGCAACGACACATGATGGGGGTTGTCGCCCACAAGCCCGAGAAACTATCGGTGTCAGCAGCCTGTCGTTCGCTGGGTCTCAATCGGAGCTCGGTTTATAACTGGCAACGAATGGGGCCACCCAAGCCGCACCAGCGGTCTCGTAAAGCCAGTTCTCAGCCGCGAGCATTGTCGCAATCAGAGCGTAAAGTCGTCATCGACACGATGAACACGGATGAGTTCAAAGACCAACCACCGGTAGCGGTTTATCACCAGCTATTACAACAGGGCATTTATCTTGCCTCAATCAGTACGATGCATCGTTTACTGCGCTCGCAAAAGCTGCATGGCGAACGCCGCAACCAGCGGGCACCACGGTATCATGCGGTACCCAGACTGCTTGCACGTGCGCCAAACGACGTCTGGACGTGGGACATTACCAAGCTGCCCTTGGCACAGCGCGGTGTGTATCTCTCGCTGTATGTGGTCATGGATCTGTTCAGCCGATATGTCGTTGCCTGGATGCTGTCGAGAAAAGAGAACAGCGGCCTCTCCAAACAATTGATGAGCGAGGCGGTGGAGCGCTATGACATTGCACCTGAGCAGCTCACGCTGCATCAGGACCGGGGTTCACCAATGACGGCAACATCGTTCTTGGAAATTCTCGCCGAACGTAAAGTAACCGCGAGTCATAGTCGGCCACGAGTGAGCAATGATAATGCGTTCAGTGAAAGCCAATTTAAAACCGCAAAATACCAACCCGATTACCCGGGTCGGTTTACTGACCTTGCTCACGCCAGGGCGTGGTGTACTGATTACTTTGAGTGGTACAACACGCACCACCATCACAGTGGGCTAGCTGGCTTTACGCCAGAGCAGGTGTTTACTGGCCGTCATATCGACGTGGCCCGCAATAAGCAGGCGGCACTGGATGAAATCTACAGAAAACATCCTGAGCGGTTTGTTACGGCCCGGCCCGAGGTGGCAATGCCGCCAGCCGTCGTCACGATTAATCCCGTTCCGCCTGAATTGTTGGGCACCGAGGAAGATCGCGTGAACTTCCCCACGCTTCGAGCAAGGGAGTAACCGATTTAACTATTAACTTTTAAAGAGCTGTCTATTTGAGGTTGACACGTTCCGGGTATTTACCCAAAATGCAAGTACCTAAATCCCTCTCCTGAGTAGTTTTCGAAAGTGGGTTACGTCCTTTTCTGCGATGTCACGTGGCGTCCCATTTCGGAAGTTCCGCGTGACTTCCCTAATCAGTTCTTAGGCCACTCTATTCGCATCCGACCCCATACAGATTCATATTCGGTTTCTATATGGGCGAGTCTTTCCTGCCTTTCACGATGTCGCTTCAAGACAGAATAGACTTGAGGTGAACTCCACTTGTTACCACGTGAAGTCAGAATACCCCTCTCGTTTAGGCGAGAAGCAATTCTTCGATAACCCAAACCACTGTCGTGCAGTGACTTGATAAGGCGGTGGGTCTCTTCCTGTTCTTCCGTGTAGTTGTCTTGAAAGAACCCAAGCGAGTTGGTTCTTTCAGTGACAGTGAAGCAAAGGAAGTGAGAATAGGTTAGTGCTATTTCACCAGTTGAAACTACTCCACCGTGACAGATTTAGCCAAGTTGCGTGGTTTATCAACATCGGTGCCTTTGGCAAGCGCTACATAATAGGACAGTATCTGTAAGGCAACGGTATAAGCGACGGGACCCGCTAAGTCGCCACAGTGGGGCATCGGTAATACATGGATGCCGTCACCATCAGAGAAACCCGCAGCTTTGTCAGCAAATACAAATAATTCCCCGCCCCGAGCGCGCACCTCTTCCAAGTTAGAACGTAATTTATCGAGTAGTTCGTCATTAGGGGCAACCGCCACAACGGGCATATCGGCATCGACTAAGGCCAAAGGCCCGTGCTTTAGCTCGCCGGCTGGGTAGGCTTCCGCGTGAATGTACGAGATTTCTTTCAATTTCAACGCACCTTCCATGGCAATGGGATGGTAAATACCGCGGCCCAAAAATAAGGAATGATGTTTTTGAATGAAACCGGTTGCGAGCTCGCTGATGGCCTTTTCCT
>CBFHTF010000103.1:0-6634 GCA_965658685.1 Luminiphilus sp. | reverse complement strand
AACACTTACGCGGTGCCTTCGAGCTCACACCCGCAGAACTCGATACGTTACTCGAGAGAGCCGAAGAGCATGTTGATAACACGGCATCGTTGTACGAATTTACCCGCATTATCAATGACACATGCAGCCCAGAGCAGCGCACGACGCTCATCGAAGGCATGTGGCAAGTAGCCTATGCCGACGGTGAACTGCACAAATATGAGGAACACCTCATCCGGCGGGTGGCCGATCTACTTTACGTACCCCACGCTGCTTTCATTGCTACCAAACACCAAGCACGAGCTAGGCAGTAGGCGACAGTTCGCCGCGCCGGTTAGTGTCATCACCATAATGAGTCGTTTTCAGCAGTGATGTGAAAGTTGTCGCCGCCTGGGGTGGCGCAACGTCGCCGATTCAACCGTATGCAGCGACGAAAAGTCGACACCATCGAGTAAGTCGAATGCCGCTTCCAACGACTCCACCAGATTGTGAATCATGGCGTAGGTGAGATTTGCCTTTACCACAATACGAAACATAGTCTTATCGGCGCTCTGATCAAAAAATAGTGGCTCCATGGCATCGGTCACAGGATCGAGATAGCCCATTTTGTAACCAGAGACGTACCAGTGGTACTGAGACAAAATATGTTGTAGGTCAATATCGTCGTAAGTAGCCTGCATATCAGGATTCAGCATGGCGGTTACCACGGGTAAACACCCGCCGTCGCCGTCATCCAGAAAAACAAAACGGGGTATACCGTTAGCATCTACCATGTCATTGAGATGCTGCCGGATATCCGCTGCAAGCGCCATCATACGTGCCACACTATGTCTGTAGCCGTCACGGCCCAGGCGTAACAGCTTGTAGTACTGAACATAAACGCCACTTGCGGGACGCGAAAAGTTAAGCGTGTACGACTCGGCGTTACCACCGAGGTAGGTCACTGAAACCGCCACATGGGCACTCAAGTCTTCCCGCTGACGCCAAACCACCCAACCTGTACCGCAACAAGATTCACCGTACTTGTGACCGCTGCTGGAAATGGATAGCACATTGGGCAATCGAAAGTCCCAAGGTGGTAGGTCGTCCTGAAAAGGCGCAACAAAACCGCCTGATGCAGCATCGACATGGATACCAACTTGCAAATCTTGCTCCTTATTGAGCCGGCTGAGCATGGCGTCGATTTCCCACACTGGGTCGTACTGGCCGCCGTAATGGTTACCCATGATGCAAACCACACCTATGGTGTGCTCGTCGATGGCCTCGGCCACCGCTTCTGGGGTCACTTTGAACGACGCGGAATCGGGGGATACCAAACGGCAGTCCACGTCCATGTAGCGGAAAAATTTTTCCCATGCCGCCTGGAATAAAGTGGATATAACGAGGTTCGGCCGAATTCCCAAGGTATCTTCGGGGGCCATGTTGTTACGCTTGGCATACCAATGTCGCCAACGAAATTTCAGCGCCAAACCTGCAAGCAAACAGGCCTCGGTGGAGCCCACCGTACCGGCGCCCGGGTAAACACCGCGCTCTGCAAAATCGTCAGGAATCGGGCAATGCCAAAGCTGCGCCACCATGTTGACGACTTGATCGTGAATACGAAACGACTCAGGGTAAACTGTTTGATCGGCGAGATTTACCCGCAAGCCCATAAGAGCCACTTGCTCTTCATCGTCTTCAAAACTAACGTTTACGTAAGACGAGGTATTCAGCTCTTGTCGGAAATCCAGGGCGTGAGCGTCTTCAATGACCTTACGCACCTCGCTAGAAGGGCGGCCTCGTGGGGGCATCGTTATAGCCCCGTGAGCACGCTCCGGTATGTCGGCATCGGTGAACCACTCACTGCGCTGCTTCACCTCAGCGAGTTGTTGCCGCAACTGACTGACTTCATCGCGCAACGCTTTGATTTCTGCATCGGTAGTCATTAGCAATCCTTGTGCATACAGGCGTATGGGTTACTCGTAGGCGAAGGTACAGGGAGTCACTATTGTTGAGCACCCAATAAGTGTCAACCGCGGCACCTTACATAGTTCATTTGGATGCGCAATACCTGTTCGGCCGCGTCAGCCGAAGTGGTAGCCTCTAAAAAAAATAGGGTACCGCTCATGAGCAGCTCAAATGCGTCTGGCTCGTCTGCCAGCAATGTCTCAGCCCAGTTCTCACCTGCTAAGCGCTATTACGTGTTGGCGGTTTTAACCTGCGGCTACGTCCTCAATTTCGTCGATAGGCAGGTGATGACCATACTGCTTGAGCCGATAAAAGCCGAGTTCAATGCAAGTGATACACAAATGGGGCTTATCTCAGGCCTTGCGTTCGCCCTGTTCTACGCCACTCTCGGGGTGCCTGTGGCGCGACTAGCAGACCGCTGGTCTCGGCGAAATGTGCTAGTCATCAGTATGGCAACATGGAGCGCGGTCACCGCCGCCTGTGGCTTGGCGGCCACCTTCTGGCAGTTGGCAATGCTCAGAATCGGTGTTGGCGTCGGCGAGGCCGGCGGCACACCACCCTCGCAATCGCTGCTTACTGACTATTTTCCGCCAGAACAGCGGACCTTTGCCCAAGGTATTTTGGCTACGGCACCCAATATCGGCATTTTAGTCGGCTTATTCGGCGGGGCTCTGATTGCGGATGCCTACGGCTGGCGCACCGTGTTTATCACCTTTGGTATACCCGGTATCTTCCTTGCGATTCTGCTGTATTTCACCGTGTCAGAACCGGTCAAACCTAAAGTTTCTGTCGTCGACAATGACAGTTTAGTGCAGTCAATGAAACGCATTGCCGGTATTCCCTCATTCCTGTTAATCGCTTTTGGCGTCGGTTTCGCTGCAATTCCAGGCTATGGTATTGGCGTTTGGTCGCCCAGCTTGCTGGTACGTGTGCACGGTATGAGTTTAGTTGAAGCCGGCATGTGGCTGGGGATTATCGGCGTCTTTGCTGGTAGCTTTGGTAACATCTTCAGTGGCTGGTTAGTGGACAAACTCGCAAAACGGGATAAGCGCTGGCAACTTTGGGTACCCGCCTTAGGCTTAGTCATTGCCATACCACTACAGGCTCTTTTTGTACTATGGCCCGAGAGCTCCACCTTCCAAATCGGCGGCGCCACACTGCCCACGGCGTTAATATTCATGGGACTTGCAGCGGTGGTTGCGGTGTTTTGGGTCGCACCGTCCTACGCGGCAGTACAAAATTTAGTGCCAGACCACTTAAGAACTCAAGCCTCGGCGCTGCTGTTATTGGTATTCAACTTATTAGGATTGGGCCTTGGGCCCCTCTCAGTGGGCTTACTCAGTGATGCCTTCAGTGATTTCGGTGTTTACTCGATACGCTGGGCGCTGTTGATAACACTAAGTCTTGGGTTCGTAGCCGCTGTGTGCTACGCCAAAGCTGCTGGTCGCTACCGAGATGCCGTGGAGATCTAAATGTCAGATACACTGAGCTCTAACTCGCATGCCAGTCGCCCTGTTGCCGAGCCCTCGAACCTCGTAAACCGAAATAAATCAGCTGATATCGATCTTAAAGGCGTTTATAACCGCTTCGCCGATACCTACCACAGCAATCGCGGCAACTTCGATATCTCGGCACTCCTTGACGCATTACTAGCAGGGCACTGCATTGACCATCAGCATTTACTCGACCTGGGTTGTGGTGCCGGCGAACCCGTGGCGTCGACGTTTCTAAAGCAAGGATGGACGGTCACTGGGGTCGACTTCTCCCCGCGAATGCTCGATCTAGCAGGCACTTACGCGCCTGGAATGATTCCCGTTTGCGCAGATATGCGCGATGTCAACTTTCATGCCGAAGCGTTCTCGATCATTACCATCGTGTACGCATTGTTCCACCTGTCGGCTGAAGATCACCCATCGCTGTTAACGCACTGCTTTGATTGGCTGGCGCCAGGAGGGCAGCTGCTATTCACCTACGCTACCGAAAGTTACACAGGACAGCCCACTTTTGATGGTATGAAAATATTTATGGGAGAGTCGCTGTACTACAGCCATCGGGAGCCCACAACAATCATGGCTGTTTTAAACGATATCGGATTTGCTATTGAGCGTGCCGACAATGTGACATTGGGCGGGGAGACTTTCTTGTGGGTATCAGCGCGAAAACCGAAAGCCTAACAAGATCTATGTTCTCACCGCGTATCCGATAGCGGCAACCTAAGTCATACAAGACGCGTCATTTGAGACAACGATCGCAGCCACTGTGTGCTATGTTTCAAGTCTAGTATTTCGTGAACTAGGGCGCTGGCTTGGCTGTAGACAACAACATCAACCTCAAGCGAGGCGTAGCTTACCCCCTTCTCGGACTCTGCCTGCTAGTGGGCTTCTTTCCGTGGCAACTCATATACTCGGCAACAAACCAAATGCCAGTGCTATCTGCAATGGCCATTACCTGTAACTTGTTGATAAGGCTCACGGTTATTGGATTACTGGCGCGAGCCACGCTAAAGGAACCCATCGATAACCGGCGACGTACATGGGGAACGTTTCTGGCCGCTCTCGGCCTTGATTTCGCTGCCACCTGCAGCTTCGCAATAGCGCGCTCAAGCGGAGATTACGTAGCCAGCCCTATCATTAGCCCTCTCGGCGATTCACTGCAGATTTCAGCCTATGCAATGGTGGTGATGGCACTTAGATCGATGCGCGCCGGCACCAAAGATACGCCCGATTGGCGGTTACCTACGCTGGACACACTTACAACCGTACTCGCGTTAAGTTCTCTCGTTTGGCTGTTGGTTATCAGCCGTCAGACGCGTGATACAACCGGCGGTCTTGCGAGCTTTATCCTGGAGTTAGGTTATCCCCTGCTAGATATCGCGATGGTAGCGTGGCTGATATTGGTACTCATGCGGCCCAACCGAACTATCAAGGGCAGAATGCTTAAAGGCGTTGCCGTATTTATAGGAGCCACTTTCATTGCCGACGGTTTTATCGGTTCGGCACTTTATCTGACCCCCACTTGGGGAGACCCCCTTTTTGCACTTGCGGGCCCATTTCAGGGAATTGCACTTGCAGCTCTTATGCTGGCGACACAGAGCCCGAGCATCTGCACGTTAGACAAATCTCTCGTCGAAACGACCACCACAGATTTCTCATCGACTTGGACCATCAGTGCAATCTCCGCCTTTGGATTGTATTTTGTGGCCATCATCATTGTGGTAGCGCGCTCGGGCATCACCCTCGAGAGACTCACCATAGACTTGGTGCTCCTCATAAGCATGTCGGCGATGGGCACACTATTCTTGATCCGTCAAAGTCTGGTAACTCGTCAAACACGTCGCACACTTGAAGCGACCGTGGCTTTACGTACCCGTGAATTGGAAGCTGCACGTGCAGACTTGGCACAAAACCATGCAAGCCTTCGCTCACTTACGGATATGGCGCCTATCGGAATTGCTGCGCGCTCGTCCAGTGGTGTCATTGAATACACAAATCCGCATTGGCAGACGTTAATTACACTTTGTCCGAACCTAGCTAACTGGGCCCCTGAGGATACCGGTGCGGAAGGTTACATAAAAGATTTAAGCTTCACCGACGAGAAAGGGTCCACGCACCATTTTTATGCGGTAGTGGCCGATTATCTGGATAAGCAGGGTAACACCGGCGGTGTTTGGGTCATCGTCACCGACGTGACCGAGCGCAAACTAGCTGAAAGCCAGTTAAGCAATCTAACCAAGTTAGCCTCACTAGGTGAGATGTCGACAGGACTGGCACACGAGCTCAACCAGCCTCTCCACAGTATTCGACTCGTTACCGCGAATCTAAAGCGACTCACCGCACCGTTCCATGAAACCCACCCTGCGGTGCTCCAAAAGTTTGTGCGACTCGATGAGTTGGTGGATCGCGCAGGAAGCTTGGTTGCGCGAATGCGGTCGTTTGGACGCCTCCAGAAAGGAGATATAGCGCCCGTGGATTTAGGGTACTGCCTGCAGCAAAGTATTGACGGCTTCAAGTCACACCACTACGTCGACGATATATCCATCCGACTGCATTTACCGGATTATCCCGCAGTGGCCTTAGGCGAACCCCAAATGATCGATCAAATCGTGAACAGCGGTCTTTCCAATGCCTACGATGCTGTACGCAGCATGCAAGGCGCAAAAGAGATTGCCGTTACCCTAGCCTCTGAGCAAGATACTTGGTTGGTGCAAATATCCGATAACGGTCATGGCATCTCCTCCGAGCTGATAGACCGGGTCATGGAGCCTTTCTTCACGACCAAGCCGGTGAATGAGGGTGTCGGCTTGGGCTTGTCCCTGAGTCACGGGATGGCGGTCAGTATGGGGGGCCAACTCGAAATCGCAAGTAACGAACAAGGCACCGTGTTGACTTTACAACTTCCAAGTTGGGAGCCTGTGGCTTGGAACCCCAAAATGACAGCTACCGATGACTAGCTAGTCGATTCTAAATAACGCGATTTTCAGTTGATACGAGTCGGAGCGTACGTAGCTTCCCTTCTGCCCCAGGTGCCCTATAGCCGGTTCTGTAATCGCTTGCCCAATGGCGTGAGGCCACGTCGCTTGACCGCGATCACGACGCGAATCTTCGCAAACGCCTGCACGGGGAGTAGTGTGGTAAAAAAAAATCCCAGCACATGTGTACTGGGATTTTTTAATTAGAAGCCTGGCGATGACCTACTCTCACATGGGGAG
>CBFHTF010000102.1:0-6763 GCA_965658685.1 Luminiphilus sp. | reverse complement strand
AATTTCACCACCTGGGCAGTGGGGAAAGAACTGATAACTCAGAGGCGGCGCAGACTACTGAGCTGCCTGACTCATGTCAATATGTTTGGACTATGCCACCTCAAGCAGTGGCAGGCGGTCGCGCAGTGCATGGCCATCATGGGTAATGTCAGCGAGTGTCACGGAATCAAGCTCTTTGAAAAATGCTTCAAGCCCCTGTCTAAACAGCCCAGTGAGCTTGCATTCACCGATAAGCGGGCAGGTATTGGTGGCGGGATTGAAACACTCGACGACTTCACTGGCCCCCTCGAGCGCGCGCACCACTTCGCCAATGACAATACGCTCTGGGGACATGCCCAGTTGAACG
Organism: Luminiphilus sp.; assembly: GCA_965658685.1. Classification (GTDB taxonomy): domain Bacteria; phylum Pseudomonadota; class Gammaproteobacteria; order Pseudomonadales; family Halieaceae; genus Luminiphilus. Next base: position 6,417 of record CBFHTF010000102.1, on the reverse strand, counting down.
CCACCACTGCGACCGCGAAACGTACGTAGGTAGCCCAGCTGCCCCATTTGACGAGCTGATTTCAGCAGGTGTGCCTTTGAGATACCAAATGCATTCGCGATGTCTTCAATACGAACGACTTGCCCTTGGTGCAACGCGCAGTACATCAGCGTTCGCAATGAATAATTTGTGTAGGCTGTGAGTCTGATGACTGTGTCCTCGGTGAAGTATTTTTTAAGTGTTACGCTAAAGCAATGATTTCGGACCAAATGGCCCATAACACGCATTTAAAGTACTACAAAAATATTGGTTTTGTATCATGCCGTCACGTTCTGTTTTTATCTTGAGCCTCAAAGCAGGCTTGCAGCCACTGTTAGCAGTGTTCAAAAAAGCCGGTTGCTCCAGTGAGGCAAAACGCAGATGGCGCTGTTGTATGCGGTTGATCAAGACCGGTATGCCGGTCGCAATAGCTTGTCTTTGGAGCATGCCGGGGCTCTCCACAGAGCACTATGACCTGGTCATTGCGGGCGGCCACATTGTTGATGGCACCGGTGGCGCACCCTTTGAGGGTGCTGTTGCGATTCGCGACCAGCGTATCGTAGCGCTTGGCCATTTGCCCCCATATCAGGCGGGAGAGGTCGTTGATGCTCGGGGTTTGTACGTTGCCCCAGGCTTTATTGATTTGCACTCGCACGCAGATTACGCCATGTATTCCAATCCGCTCATGCCAAATTTGCTCCAGCAAGGCATCACCTCGATTTTAGCGGGTAACTGCGGTAGCTCTCCTGAGAACATTGCCGACGCACTCGAGTTTGTCGAGAGCACGGGCACCGGTGCTAATACGGGCTTTCTGATTGGACACAACACCGTTCGACGACGGGTGCTGGGCGATCAAGGCGTAGTGGCGGATTCTGAAGCTGTAGCCGCCATGGCTCATCACGTTGATCAAGCCATGGATCAAGGTGCATTCGGATTATCGACCGGTCTCAAGTATGTGCCGGGGGTTTATGCCAGCACCAGCGAGGTTGTTGCTCTCGCAGAGGTCACCGCCCAGCATCAAGGTTTTTATGCCTCTCACTTACGCGATGAGGGCGCCAATTTAATGCCGGCAATGGAGGAAGCGCTCAGCATTGGTGAGCTCGCTGCATTACCCGTACATATTTCCCACCATAAAGCCATTGGCACGGTGGCATGGGGTGCAAGTGAGTATTCATTGGCCCTAATAGACAGTGCACGAGAGCGAGGCATGGATGTCACCGCCGACCAATACCCGTACACAGCATCGTCAACGAGTTTCGAAATTTTGTTTCCCGCTTGGGCGCTGGCGGGCGGTCAAGCGAAGCTGTTGGAGCGCTTAGCAGACCCAGCCCAAAGAGCCCAGATTAAGGCGGACCTCATACACGCCATTAAAACCGATCGAGGGGGTGGTGATCCCAGTCGCATTCAGGTCGCTCATTTCAAGCCTGATCCTACCCTCGATGGTCAAACGTTTAAGCAAATCTTAGAGCAGCGCGGACTTCCGACAACCCTCGCGCAGTCGGCAGAGCTAGCGATTGAGCTACAAGGGGCGGGGGGTGGGCAGGCCATTTACCACGCTATTGATGAGCAAGATGTTCGGCGCATCATGCAGCATCCACAGGTGGCTATAGCGACGGATACGGGCACGCTGCATTTTGGGCGCGGTCATCCTCATCCCCGAGGATACGGCACGTTTCCAAGAGTGCTGGGTCACTACCAGCGGTCGGAAGGTTTGCTCAGTTTGACTGAGGCTATTCGGAAAATGACATCACTGCCTGCAGCACGTATGGGCTTGGTCGACCGAGGTGTATTGCGTACGGGTTATGCCGCTGATGTGGTCATTTTTGATGCGGATACCATTAGTGATGAGGCCACGTTCGAACAGCCCCATCGGCATGCTACGGGTATTGCCTATGTCATCGTTAACGGTGCGATTGCGTACAATCCGAGGGGACTTACCGGCGTGAGGGCAGGGCAAGCCCTTCGTCATACGCCGGTAGCTGATGGCCAGCCCTATGCTACGGACGACCACATCGACTGATGGTTACCGTTTCGTCTAGGTGCCTGGATTAGCAGTTGTAACGGGGTCGCTGTCGGCGACATCACTAACGCCCTCGGCCACCACTTTCAAGATTTTGCCTATCGCATCCGGGCTGGGCATGAGCGTCATGAAGCTGTGCTTACCCATCATGCTCAAGTCAGGAAAATGAAGTGCCATGCGATAGCGCATGTGCAATGCCGACACCTCGCCATTGCGCACAAGTAGTTCATAGGGCAGGTATGCGGTTTGCCGTGGTGATTGAAAATCAACCACAGACATTTGATAGCGGTCGTCACGATATTTATTGGCATCATCGCCACCGCCATTCATGGCGACGCCAAGCAGCAGCGTGTCGCTGTCTACCGCCAGGCGATAAACTTCACTGACGCCATTGCGGGAATCTGCCAGGCCTGCGCTTACCGCGGCAACCGCTTGCGCCTGCTCAGGGTATTGGGCCAATTTGTAGGTATCGTCCACGCGTTCCATGCCAAACATATAGCGGTATTTGCCTAGCGACTTAGCTGTTAGTCCTCTCTTGGATCCGTAAGTTGCTTCAGCCCCCAGGCCAGTTGCTAAATCGTCAATCGCCTGAGCGATGGACTGTTCCACTCGATAGGCCGCGGCCAAATAAGCGGGATTCACGTAACTCACCTCGGTGGTGCCGGAGGTTTCAGTAATGGCCACTCGCAGCGTTGCCATCCAAATACTGGTGTCTGTGTCCAATGCGGCGGCTTGGAGATCGGGACGTGTTACCACCAATACGGCAGCCCCTTCGTAGGGTCGGTACTCGCCAATAATGCGAAAACCACTATCGGTAAGGCGCTCATAGGTATCGTTAACAGTCTCCTCGAAAGGAGCATCCGTTTGGCTACCCATCACAAAAGGTTTGAGTCGATCTTGCGCCTGTGCCCAATTCATTACAGCCAGTGTGAGAGCAGCAAAAATAAGTGATGACAGCGTGAAGTTGCGCATATGGTTATTACCTTATTCTTATGTGGAATGACGATTTTGATCTGTCTGCCGTTGAAAGCAACCCCTTAATAGCCATCTGCCTTCTGGGTGGGCGGCTTTTAAGGTGTCGCACAGTGCCCACTGCTTCTATACTTCCAGCTCCTATGCTATTCGGAGACATTGTGTCGCCAAGATCCCGCAAGCACCATGACCGCCCCGCCGATCCTTTTTCCAAGCGAGAGGCTGATAACTACGACAAGCCCATCGCGAGTCGCGAGCTCATTCTTCAGTTCTTAAACAAGGCAGGCACACTACTCACGCTGTCAGCCTTGGCCGATACGCTGGGGTTGTCTGATGAGGACGACCTCGAGGCCCTGCGTCGTCGAGTTAGTGCTATGCAGCGAGATGGGCAGCTTCATATCGATCGCAGAGGCCGCATAGGGCTTACCGAGCGATTTGATCTACTGCGTTGTCGTGTGATTGGGCATCGCGACGGCTACGGCTTTGCGCAGCCGATAACGGACACAGCTAAACGTGGGGACGACCTGTTTTTCTCCGCGAGGGAAATGCAACGGGTGTTCGATGGTGATGAAGTATTGGTTGCTCGCGTTAGTGTCGATCATCGGGGCCGCGCCGAAGGTAAGGTCGCTGAAGTGCTGCAGCGAGCGGTCACCGAACTACCCGGTCGTTATATGGAAGAGAGCGGCATCGGTTATTTGATGCCCTATAACAACCGCATTACTCAGCATATTTTGATTCCGCCTAAAAGCAAGGCTGGCGCCAAATCCGGGCAAATGGTGTCGGTACGCATTACCGATTATCCCACCTCGGTTTTGGGTGCTAAGGGCGAGGTTACGGAAATTCTTGGCGATCACCTCGATCCGGGCTTAGAAATTGATATTGCTATCCGAGCCCACCAAATTCCCTATCAGTGGCCGGATGAGGTGCTGCGTGAAGCTGGCGCATTACTCGATGAGCCTAGTGCCGACGACAAAGCCCACCGGGTCGATCTGTGTCATTTGCCTTTTGTAACAATCGATGGTGAAGACGCTAGAGATTTTGACGATGCCGTTTACTGCGAGCAGGATGATGCCGGGTTCCGATTATGGGTGGCCATTGCCGACGTGTCTCATTACGTCGCTCCCGGATCTGCTTTGGATAATGAAGCGGCCACGCGGGGTAACTCGGTGTACTTTCCTGAGCGGGTTGTACCCATGTTTCCTGAAGTGCTATCGAATGGTCTGTGCTCCCTAAAGCCTCAGGTAGATCGCTTGGCAATGGTCTGCGAGATGCGCATTGACCTTGCCGGTGAGTTGCAGGATGCGCAGTTTTATGAGGCAGTCATTCACTCCCATGCGCGTCTGACGTACACAGCGGTTGGGCAAGTCATTGATGAAGGCTGGCACGACGACGTCCACCCGACGTTGTACCCGCATATTATGCGTCTCCACGCCTTGTATCGCTGCTTGCGAGCTGCGCGTAGTCAGCGCGGTGCCATTGACTTTGAGACGGTGGAAACACGCATTGTCTTCAATGATGAGCGCAAGATAGACGCTATTATTCCTGTGCAGCGTAATGACGCCCACAAACTCATTGAAGAAGCCATGCTGATTGCTAATGTGGCCACGGCACAATTTCTTTTGGCTCAAAAGCTACCCGTCGTATTTCGTGTACACGATGGTCCCAGTGCCCAAAGGCTTGAGAATTTGCGGGCTTTCCTCGGAGAGTTATCCCTTGAGCTGCCCGGTGGCGACACGCCCACCCCAAATCATTACCAGCAAGTGCTTAGCCAGATTGCTGAACGTGAAGATGCTGGCGTTATTCAAACCATGATGCTCAGGTCGTTGAGTCAGGCGGTTTACGATCCTGATAATCGCGGTCATTTTGGATTGCACTACGACGCCTACACGCACTTCACGTCACCCATCAGGCGCTACCCTGACCTACTGGTACATCGAGCAATACGACATTTAATACGCTCCAAAAAAGCCATTGGACAGGTTCGACGTGTAGCCGGTGCAAAGGCGCTACCCAAAGCGCAGGTATTTCCCTACACCGATGTTGAAATGCTACAGCTGGGCGAGCACTGCTCATTGACTGAGCGTCGCGCCGATGACGCTACCCGTGAAGTACAAGCTTGGCTCAAGTGTGAGTTTTTGCGTGACAAGGTCGGGGAAGTCTACAGCGGTGTCATTACCGCAGTGACGTCTTTTGGGGTATTCGTTGAATTATCCGATCTCTACATTGAGGGTTTGGTACATATCAGCGCGCTACCGGGTGACTACTATCACTTCGATCAAGCCAAGCAGCGTTTAGTCGGTGAGCACTCTCGCAAAGTGTTTCAGCTCGGCGGCGTGGTGACAGTTCGAGTGGCACGTGTTGATTTGGATGAGCGTAAAATCGATCTCGAGATGGGAGGCGATACTTCTACAGGTAGTCAACCAAAGCGAGTAAAGCGTACCACCACAACGAACAAAGCCACCAAACCGAAAGGGCGTGCTCGTTCAGGTGTGGCGAAAGTGCCCGCCAAAGGCGACGCGAAAAAGGGGCGGGTAGCTAAACGATCGGATCAGCACAAAGGTGCTAAGGGCGGTAATGCAGGCACTGGTAAGGCATCATCAAAAGGTAGGAAGCGCTGATGGCGCAGGTGTGGATTTACGGATTTCATGCGGTAGAAAGTGTTTTAAAGCGTGATCCCAAGCGTATTTTGCAGCTTTGGCTACAGGAAGATCGTCGCGATAAGCGTGTTCAAGCCATTGAGTCTCTGGCGCAAAACCAGGGTGTTGGGCTGCAGCGTGTAGCTCGGAGCCAGTTAGATGATGCGGTAGACGGACGTCATCAAGGCATTATTGCCCATGTGGCAGCTCGCGAGCTCGACCTTGTTTTGGATGAGGAGGGTTTGGATTCGCTGCTCGATACCGCCGATAACCCGTTGCTGCTAGTACTCGACGGCATCACTGACCCCCATAATTTCGGTGCTTGTTTGCGCAGCGCTGACGCTGCCGGTGTCACTGCAGTGGTAACGCCAAAGAATAACAGCGCTGATTTGTCGCCGGTTGCCATTAAGGTCGCCTGTGGCGCCGCTGAGACAGTGCCCATTGCCAGGGTCACTAATCTGTCTAGGACTTTAGCCCGCTTGAAGTCGGCAGGTGTCTGGATAGTGGGTACCACCGGAGATACCAACGAAACTCTGTACCAACAGGATCTATCGGGCCCAATCGCCATTGTTATGGGTGCCGAAGGTGAAGGGATGCGACGTCTAACGATGGAGCAATGTGACTTTCTGGTGGCACTGCCCATGATGGGATCGGTCAGCTCTCTGAATGTTTCGGTGGCAACCGGTGTTTGTCTTTTTGAGGCGCTTCGTCAGCGGCAGGTAAACCGGCTTTGACGGTATTTGCAATGTTGACCAGGGCTATGTAGACTCC
>CBFHTF010000101.1:0-6810 GCA_965658685.1 Luminiphilus sp. | reverse complement strand
AAATGCTTCCGCCAGCCGGTCTGCCAGCGCCTTTAGCATAATGGCATTGTAATCATCGTGTTCAGCTTCATAGGCGCGTACACGCTCATCAACGCCATGGCCTGTGCTGACACAAAAGCCCCCAATCCAATCGCTGGGTCCGCCTTCCGGAGCAACATAATCGGCTAATGAGAGATTGGCCTCACCCTCGCGTTTCTGAAGTTGCTGCCTTATTTGATGCAAATCTGCCAGAGCGTGGCCTTGGTCATCAAACAGCCGGATATCATCGCTATTGACTCGCTGTGCGGGCCAAAAACCAATGACCGCCCGGGCGCTCAGCCATTTTTCATCGATGATACGTTCCAGCATGGCCTTGGCATCGGCAAACAGGCTTCTGGCTTGCTCACCGATGACAGGATCATCGAGCAGCTTGGGAAATTTACCGTGGAGATCCCAGGTGATGAAAAAAGGTGTCCAATCGATGGTGTCAACAAGACTGTCTAGGGGGTAGTCATTGAACACCTGCACGCCAGTGAAAGTTGGCGCGGGCGGCTGGTACTGCTGCCAGTCGAAGGTGGGCCCCCTCTGTACGGCTTCTTCGTAGCTGATACGTGCGCTACGCTGTTTGCGGTTGGCCACTCGCTCGCGTACGACAGCATACTCGGCGTCAATATCGGCTCTAAATTGGTTGCGGTTGTTGCCCAAGAGCTGGCTAGCTACCGAGACGCTGCGAGAGGCATCGGGGACGTACACGACGGCATTGTTTTGATAACCCGGTTGAATTTTTACGGCAGTGTGCGCCTTCGAGGTCGTGGCGCCACCGATCATGAGAGGGATGTCGAACTGTCGACGCTGCATCTCACTGGCGACATGCGCCATTTCCTCTAGGGAGGGCGTGATCAGGCCCGACAAACCAATGATGTCCACTTGTTCGGCTTGTGCGACGCGCAGGATTTCATCGCAATGCACCATTACGCCCAAGTCGATGATTTCAAAGTTATTGCACTGCAAGACAATGCCCACAATGTTCTTGCCAATGTCATGGACGTCACCTTTTACGGTGGCCATTAGTATTTTGCCGTTGTTACCGGCGCCTCCAGACTTCTCCGCTTCAATAAATGGCTGTAAGTAGGCAACCGCTTGCTTCATGACGCGTGCCGATTTCACTACCTGCGGCAGGAACATTTTACCCTCGCCAAACAGATCGCCTACGGTGTTCATGCCATCCATTAGCGGGCCTTCGATGACTTGAATGGGGCGCTCAAAGGCCTGTCGAGCCTCTTCCGCATCGACTTCAATGTACTGGGTTATGCCTTTCAGCAGGGCGTATTCAAGACGTTTGGCAACCGGTTGTTCGCGCCAGCTGAGATCCTCGGTTCGCTGCTGGCCGGCGCCACTACCACGGTAACGATCGGCTAGTTCAAGCAGGCGCTCCGTTGCGCCGTCGCGTCGGTTGAGCACCACGTCTTCCACCGCGTCGCGCAAGTCGGAGGGTAAATCATCGTAAACCGCAAGTTGCCCTGCATTGACAATACCCATATCCATGCCTGCGCGGATGGCGTGATACAGGAATGCCGAGTGGATGGCCTCGCGCACGGGGTTGTTACCCCTAAAAGAGAAGGACACGTTAGAGACACCACCTGACACTCGCGCACCGGGTAAGTGAGTGCGAATCCAGCGGCTGGCTTCGATAAAATCGACGGCGTAATTGTTGTGTTCTTCAATGCCGGTGCCAATGGCAAAGATGTTGGGATCGAACATGATGTCGTGGGGATTGAAATCGAGCCGCTCACGCAGAAGGTCGTAACAGCGCTGACAAATAGCAATGCGTCGTTCTAGGTTGTCAGCCTGGCCATTCTCATCGAAGGCCATAATAACCACGGCGGCGCCGTAGCGTTGGCACAGTGCGGCTTGCTCAAGAAATTCCTGCTCACCGGCCTTCAAGCTAATGGAGTTCACCACGGGCTTGCCCTGAATGCATTTTAGTCCGGCTTCAATGACCGACCACTTTGATGAGTCAACCATAAACGGCACCCGAGCAATATCAGGCTCTGCGGCAGCCATACGCAGAAAAGTGACCATGGCTTCCTCGGCGTCGAGCATGCCCTCATCCATGTTGACGTCGATGATTTGGGCGCCGTCTTCAACTTGGGTACGGGCAACGTCCAAGGCGGCGGCGTAGTCACCATCAAGAATGAGTCGCTTGAATTTGGCCGAGCCCGTTACATTGCAGCGCTCTCCCACATTGACAAAGTTTTTGCCGGCAAAGTTGAAGGGCTCAAGACCGCTAAGGCTGGTGTCCTCGAGGGGAGCGGGCAGTTGTCTGGGTGGCTTGTCGGTGACTGCATCAGCAATGGCGCGAATGTGAGCGGGTGTCGTACCGCAACAGCCACCGGCTAGATTCAAGAAGCCACGCTCGGCGAATTCGGCAAAGTCGGCGTGCATGTCGGCGGGCTGCTCATCGTATTCACCAAAGGCATTGGGTAGGCCAGCGTTCAGGTGCGCGCTAAAGTAACAACTCGCCACTGAGGCGAGCTCTTCGAGAAATGGTTGTACTTCTTTGAAGCGCCGGCCGCAGTTACTGCCAACAATAAGTGGCTTGGCGTGGGCTAATGCGGTCCAAAAAGCGGCGCCAGTTTGACCTGACAAAATACGACCGCTGGTATCGGGAAAGGTCACTGATAGCATCACGGGCAGCTCTACCTGGCGCGCGTCGAAGGCAGCGCGAATAGCAAACACGGCCGCCTTGGCATTGAGCGCGTCAAAGATCGTCTCGACCATCAACAGATCGACACCACCGTCGATGAGGGCGTCGGCCGCTGCTCTGTAGTCATTAACAAGGGTATCGAAGTCAATGTTGCGTGCACCAGGGTCGTTCACATCGGGCGAAATAGACGCTGTGCGCGGGGTAGGGCCGAGCACGCCTGCGACATAACGGGGCCGCAGGGGATCCTGTTGACTTATCTCATCTGCAACCTTGCGTGCGATGCAGGCGCCGCTGTAGTTGATGTCGTAAACCGCGTGCTCAAGGCCGTAATCGCTTTGGGCAATGGCGGTGCCGTTAAAGGTATTGGTTTCAATAATGTCGGCGCCGGCGTCTAGGTACGCTTTGTGAATCGCAGCCACAACATCGGGGCGTGTCAAATTGAGTAGGTCGTTATTGCCTTTGAGGTCAGAGGGATGATCGACAAACGCTTGGCCGCGATAGTCCGCCTCTTCAAGTTGGTAGTCTTGGATCATCGTACCCATGGCGCCGTCGATCACCACAATACGCTGTTCAAGTGCAGCCAGGAGGTGGGCTATTCGTGGATTGGTGTAAGACGGAAATGTGGACATAACATGGGCTTCCTCAAGTGAGCCGACAATATATCAAAATATTTTGATGGATTGCTAGTGTGCGGCAGCCTAATGACTGCAGCCACTGTATAGGCAAGAGCGCTTCCGGGATTTAACCGAGTGTAGAACTCGGGTATTATCTCCACGAATGACCGTGGTAGATTCGCGCAACGCCGAATGCATCCAACAGCCATATCCATCAAACAGCTATATCTGTAAAACAGCTATATCCGTACAACAGAGAGTAGAGCTCATGATTACCATTACCGAATCGGCGCAAACCTATCTTGCAGAGCTCCTGTCCAAGCAGGCGGACGCCTTGGGTGTGCGCGTATTTATTAATCAGCCTGGAACACCTCGGGCAGAGACTTGCATTGCTTATTGCCGCGAAGGCGATGTCAAAGAAGGTGACGTTGAACACGATTACGGCACGCTAAAAGCGTGGTTCGAAGGCCGAAGCCTTCCCTTCCTCGATGATGCGTTGGTTGATTACGCCAGCGATCGTATGGGGGGGCAGCTTACAATTAAAGCCCCCAACGCTAAGATGCCGCGGGTAGACGACGATAGTCCCATTGAAGACCGCATCAATTACATTCTTTACAACGAAGTTAACCCTTCGCTGGCAGCCCACGGTGGTGAGGTATCGTTAATCGAAATCACCGATGATCAGTTCGCTATTTTGCGCTTTGGTGGCGGCTGCCAAGGCTGCAGTGCGGTTGATGTCACGTTAAAGGATGGCGTGGAAAAAACCTTACTCGAGCAAATTCCTCAGCTGGCCGGAGTGCGTGACATGACCGACCACAGCGATCGAAGCCAAGCCTATTACTAGCGAAAGCGCTTTACTGACAGCGTTTCGGTAGCACCTCGCGTAACTTGTCCGCCATCGATAGCAGCAGTTGCTCGGTGCTATCCCAGCCGATGCACGCATCGGTGACGGAAACCCCGTAGGCGAGTTCATTGAGTGACGCAGGAATACTTTGATTACCGGGGTTGATGTTGCTTTCTAACATCAATCCAATAATGGACTGGTTACCCTCGACAATTTGATTGGCCACGTTGTCGGCAACTAAAGGCTGTAGCTCGGGCTTTTTCTCCGAGTTGGCGTGGCTGCAGTCCACCATAATGTTGCGTGGCAGTCCTGCTTTCTCTAGGGCTTGCTCGCACAGGGCAACATGCACGCTATCGTAGTTGGGTCCATTGGATCCGCCTCGCAGTACTACGTGGCCATAACGGTTACCGCGGGTCTCAAACACCGAGACTTTGCCGTCACTGTTAATGCCCAGAAAGCGGTGGGGATTGCAGACCGATTTCATGGCGTTAACCGCCACATCAAGGCCACCGTCGGTGCCGTTCTTAAAGCCCACCGCAGAGGATAAACCGCTCGCCATTTCCCGGTGGGTTTGGCTTTCGGTGGTGCGTGCCCCAATGGCCGACCAGCTGATCAGGTCTTGAAGGTACTGGGGTGTAATTGGATCGAGTGCTTCGGTGGCCGTGGGGAGGCCCATGGCAAGAATATCGCGCAGTAAGCTGCGACCAATGGTGAGCCCCGCTTCAATGTCGAAGGAATCATCGAGGTGGGGATCGTTGATGAGTCCTTTCCAGCCTACCGTCGTTCGCGGTTTTTCGAAATAGACCCGCATGACGATGTAGAGAGTGTCGCCCACTTTATCTGCAAGATCTTTCAGCCGTCGTGCGTAGTCCATTGCGGCGTCGACATCGTGGATAGAGCAGGGGCCGATAACCACCATAAGGCGATGATCTGACCGGTCGAGAATAGCCTCAATGGCACTTCGTGTCGCTGCAACACGATCATAGATTTCATCGCTTACACGCACTGTGTCGCGTAAAGCGGCAGGTGCGATCAAAACTTTTTGTGAAGCGACGTTGACGTTGTGAATACGTGGATTGGACATGCTAATTTGCCTGTATTGCTCGCTACTCGTTCATGGTGGTGTGGTGCCTGCCGACGTTCTTTGCCGGCGCGGCAGTGTAAACCCTGAAGGTGACATCGTCATGTCAGAGAGGCGCTGTGCCGCAATAGCCACCATAAAACGCCAGAATCACCATCGGAGACATCGTTGAATAATTTACAGAACACCGCTGTTCCTGTGCAGTTAGAGCCGCTACTGCCGCTGTTAGAGCAGGGCCACGTGGTACTGACGCCCGGATTGCGGTTGGCTCGATTGCTGACCACTAGCTGGACGCAACACCGGTTCACTCAGGGCGCCTCTGTGGTGGCGAATCCCGCCGTTTATCCAGTGGATGCATGGCTCGAAAGCTGTTGGAGTGCAGCGGTTGAGTGGGGCCTATTGGCGCCCAGTAAATTGTTGAATCGGGTTGAAGAGCGTCAGTTGTGGCAACAAATCATCGAGGCCGACATCGGCCGGCACGCCGACTTCACTTTACTCCAACCCCGAGGCGCTGCCGAGCGCGCGTTGCAGGCGCGCACTCACTGGTTAATGGGGGGCGGTGACAGCCGTGACAATGGGCAACGCTCGCTGCTACGACTCGATGTCGACTGTAAAACCTTTGACGGCTGGCTAACGGAATTTGAAGCAGCCTTGGCGCGCAATGATTGGACAACCCGCGCCGATAGTTACCGAGCAGTGCTGAATCTGGACCCAAGCGCCCTCGAACTGATCAATCCCGCTAGGGGTAAACTATTACTCGCTCATGTGCTGACGCTACCGGTCTTGACTCGACAGTTGCTGGCCCACTTAAACGGCGCACCGCCATTGTCGTTACCATCGTCTTCCCCCTCAGAGGGCAAGGGCAGCGGTCAGGTTGTTTGGCCGGCGCATCGCTACAGCGACAAGTCCCAAGAGTTTAGTGCCGCAGCCGCGTGGGCCGCCGAGCGCTATCGAGCCGGCTGTGAAAACATCGCAATTGTGCTCATGGATATGAAAGCCGATCGCCCGGATCTTGAATACCATCTGCGCAGAGAATTTGACTGTCTCGATGCCCGCTATGATCGCCTGCCGGTCAACTTTTCCACTGGCATGCCCTTGTCCGAGGTGCCTTTGTACCGAGATGCACTGCTTGCACTGACACTGGGTGGGCACGATGGTAACGCAACCATAGCCCGTGAGGATGCACTAGCGGTGCTGCGTTCCCCCTATTTGGCAGGTATCGGTAGCCCATTGGATGTCGACAGTGATACGCACGCTTGGCTGCGCTTGTCACGGGCCATCACCAATTTGGCATCTGCAGTCATTGATGCCGCCGACCTCACGCATTTAGCGGCTGTACATGCACCCCAGGCGGCGATCACAGGGGCATTACAGCAACTGCGGCAACCTGCCATGCGCGCTGCCTGTCGGGGTCGGAGGGCGCCGTCCCAATGGCTCGATGCGATTCGGACGCGCCTCAAATTATGGTGCTGGCCCGCCCGACCATCACTGGACTCCTTGGAATATCAGCAAATAGAGCGGTTTGACGATAGCTTGGATGCGCTGGCAGCCCTCGATGATGTGGTCGGTTCTGTCAGTTATGGAC
>CBFHTF010000100.1:0-7000 GCA_965658685.1 Luminiphilus sp. | reverse complement strand
CATGGCACAACGATAACCCAGCTTGAGGCACAAAAACACTCCATCGAGGTTGTTCAATCATGAGTGAGTCATCCAATTTATCGGTGTTAACCATCCCGGCATTCAACGACAATTATATTTGGTGTTTGACCGTGGGCGATGGGCGTGCCGCCGTGGTGGATCCGGGCGATCCGGCGCCCGTGCTAGCAGCACTAGAGGCACACTCACTCACGTTGGACACCATCATGATCACCCATCACCACGGTGATCACACCGGTGGCCTTTTAGCATTGAAGGCATCGACTAGCTGCCGTGTTGTGGGTCCTGTTAATCCTGCGATTACGGGGATAGACACTACGCTTGAAGACGGTGATGCCATTGACGTCTTAGGACTTCGCTTCAAGGTTCTTGCCGTACCTGGGCACACCCTTGATCACATCGCCTACTGGGGCCACGACGCGCTTTTTTGTGGCGACACCCTGTTTGCCGGTGGCTGTGGCCGCGTATTCGAGGGTACGTTCCCTATGATGCGCGCCTCACTGGAGAAGCTTCGAGGGTTGCCCGGTGATACCGCTGTGTATTGTGCGCATGAATACACGCTAGCCAACTTGCGCTTTGCTCAGGCGGCCGACCCCGGCAATATCTCGTTGGCTGAGCGTGCAGCTCGGTGCCAATTATTGCGTGAACAGCAAACGCCAACGGTACCATCGCGCTTAAGCGATGAACTGGCGACCAATCCATTTTTACGTTGGGACGACGCGGCGGTTTTGGCAAATTTAACCCAGCAGGAGCGGCTAACAGGCAGTGCGCCCGATGATGCCTTCGCCGCTCTTCGTCAATGGAAAGATAGTTTCTAACAATGATGTCCATGCTGTTCAGCCGAACGAGTAAAAGTCTTCAGCACGCTTTGGCTTCGCTGTCACTATCGGTGTTGCTCAGTGCCTGCGGCATGCTGCCCTCACATGCGCCACAAACCCCCTTGGTAGTGCTTGATCCCGTCCACGTAAGCGCCACAACGAGCACGATTCCCCCAGAAATACAACGCGTCATCGATCGACCTGATGATCTATGGGGTTATCTGGCATGGGGCTTGAGCTGGCAGCACGAGGGCGCCGACGTCGATCGAGAGCGCGCCCGAATTCTGCAGCAGCCACAATTTTTCGATGTTCTATCCGAGCGAGCAAATCCTGGTCTGGCGTGGATAGTGCAGGAAATAGAGCGCCGCCAATTGCCGCTTGAGTTAGCACTCATCCCCATTATAGAGAGCATGCTCGACCCTTGGGCGTATTCCAGCCAACGCGCAGCTGGCCTGTGGCAAGTGAGTCCAGCTACCGCTGCCCATTATGGCCTTGAAGTAAACTGGTGGTACGACGCCCGACTCGACATTCCGGTGGCTACTGAATTTGCCCTCGACTACCTACAAGAACTTTACACTGCCTTTGATAATGATTGGCTGTTGGCCCTCGCTGCCTACAATGGTGGCTGGGGGCGAGTTACCCGTGCCATTCAGTACGCACAGCGTCACAACAAACCCGCTGACTATTGGTCACTGCGCTTACCCAGAGAGACCCGTCGCTACGTACCGCGGTTGTTAGCGCTGGCTCAGATATTGCGCGATCCGGCAGCGCATCGCGTCGAGTTGCCTGAACTATCCAGAGAGCCTGCAGTACTTGCTGTAGCAACCCACGGTCAAATTGAGTTAAAGCGGGCGGCCGAACTTGCGGGTATCGATGCCGGCGAGCTGCGTCGGTTAAATCCCGCCCAATTGCGATGGGCCACTGACCCTCACGGCCATGGTTTGTTGTGGTTACCCCATGACAGCGCAGAGATATTTACCAAAGCACTCGCGGCACTTAGTCCAGAGCAACGGGTTGAGTGGGCCCATTATCAAATCGTGCCGGGCGATAGTTTGAGCACTATTGCTCAAAGGTTTGATACCGAAGTGAATCTGATACGTGCGGTCAATCAACTCGACAGCCATTTCATACGCGCTGGCGAGGAACTCATCATTCCACGCTCGGGTCAGTGGGCAGAGGGTCTAACCACAGTCGCCATCGACTGGCCCCCCTCACGCTCGCGTAAAAACCCGGCCACGCGACGTTATCAAGTACGCACAGGTGACTCCCTTTGGGTGATCGCAAAGCGCCACGGGACAACGGTATCAAAGCTACAAAAGTTAAATAACCTGCGCTCGGATAGTTATCTGCAACCAGGGCAATTACTGCAGATTGGTGAGTGAATGAGAGGCGCCGCCGACCCACGGGACAGCGGCGATTGATGGCTGTGCGCCCTACTCTCTAAGACTAGAAGCTGTAACGAATATCGGCGCCGTAGGTCGCGGGCTCACCCCAGTAGCTAATGGTCCACAGTCCGAAAGGAATCGTGTTCTCTCGATATTCCTCATCGAAAATGTTTCGACCCCACAGGGACAATCGAAGGCTCCCCTGCCCCAACTGAATATCGTCGAGAGTTAAACGGGCATTGACCACGTCATAAGCGGCAATTTGGCTTTCGATATTTTGTTCCTTGTTGGTGTAGGGTACGTAATCATCTCGGTAGCTCCAGTCGACGTGGGCATCGAGACGACCCCAGTCAGATTGCATCAATGTCCAATCGACATCCACGCTGGCGCTACCCTCTGGCGCATAGGGGAAATCCTTCTGATCGCGCACGTCTTGGCCGAGCTCTATGAACTCGTCGTAGCTGGTATCCAAGTAACCATAATTGGCACCAATGCGAAGGCTGTCGGTAACTTGGGCCATCAATTCCACTTCAAGTCCCTGCACGGTTGCAGCACCCGCATTGTCAACGGTGGAGGCAGCACCACCGGTGCCCTCGAGGAATACACTGAACTGCATATCGGTAATGTCATTGCGGAAAGCGGCAATGTTTAATTGGAGCCGGTTATCCCATAGCCTGGACTTCAGCCCCAGCTCGTAGGACACCACTTCCTCGGGCTCATAACTATCAAGAAACGCATCGGCCGACGGTGCTTCACCATTGAAGCCTCCAGCCTTCCAACCTTGCGCCACTTTGCCGTAAACAGACACCTCATCGCTGACATCATAATTAGCGATGAATGTTCCTGTTGTATTACTCCAAGTATCCGATGCCGACAGATTAAAAGCACCGACACCACCGGTGGATGTCTGCGGATGCATGATGTACTGATCTTTTTCTTCTTCGGTGTAACGCAAACCCGCGGTAAGGCTGAGTGCTGGCATTGATGCTGGTGACCATTCAACCTGCCCAAAAGCGGCCAGTGAGGTGTTATTTAGACCATATTCGTTGTCATCGGCGGGCGCACCAAACAAACCGAAGAACTGAATGGGATTCAGCACATCGCCTTTCTCATTGAAGTAATAGACCCCGGTCACCCACTGTAAGGCGTCATTACCACCAAGTAACTGAAACTCTTGGGACACTTGCTCGTAGTCGACCAAGCGCGCAGAGGTGAACAGATTCATTGGAGTCCCGTCGATATCAAGCTTATCGTCCCAGCTTAATTCGCGTTTCGAGGTAATCGATCGGAAAGTGACGTCACCCAATTCCACACTAATATTTAATCCGTGTCCCGAGACATCCGATCTCTCAAAGTCAGACTCATCGTTGCTAATACTATCTGTACGGGTCTGCTCGGGCACCTCATACAAGGCTTGTAAATCCCCAAGGAAACCCAGCTCAAGCCCTGTAAACGCTGCTTCACTAACGTCAGTTAACTGTCCCATGGTTGGCTGCTTATCGATGGAGCTGTCATCGTAGGTGTAGCGTACCGTTACCGTATCGGTGACATCGGCGACCACATCAAAACGCACAGCGGTGCTGTCTAAATCGTCGAAAGTGTTGCTAGAGCGAGGGTTGATAAAGGGATTGGCACCACCCGTGGGGTCCAAGTCGACGTTGTCGTAAAAGCCATCGCGATTTCGGGTTGAGAACGCAAGGCTAGCCCGAATTTCGCCAAGACCCTGTCCAACAGTACCCACAGAACCCGAATCAATTCGCCCACGGAAACTGGTGTAGCCGTAGTTGCCTGCTGTGGCCTCGGCATAGCCACCCAGAGTTTCACCCGGCTGGCGCGTGATGAGATTCACGGCGCCGCCCACAGTGTTTTTTCCGTAGAGCGTCCCTTGAGGACCACGCAGCACCTCTACGCGCTCTAACTCGGCCACCTCAAAAATGCCGCCAAGGTTCTTACCCAAGAATACGCCATCAAGGTAGAGACCCACTGTCGGCTCCCAGGTAATTGCTGGGTTAATAGTTGTCGAGCCACGAATAGCGATGGTAGCGCCCGTACTACCGCCTGGTGAGGGTGCTATTTGAACATTGGGCACAAACAAACCAATGTCCTGAACATCGCGAATCCCCCGGGTTTCGATATCCTCGGCACCAAAGGCGGTAATCGCGATCGGAGCATCTTGTAATGACTGCTCACGTTTTTGTGCCGTCACAATGACCTCTTCGAGCATGGGTTGCGCAAAGGCCGTGCTGGTACTCATGACGGTGATACAGGCAACGGCTAATGGTCTAAGTCGAAATTGCGGAGCGTGCATAGGAAATCTCTCTATTATGATTTTGATCTGGAAGTACCATGCGACTGTGCTCTGATGTTGGCATCGTCCAATTGAGGGAATTTTTGAGGACCCCCGCGTGCTTTGCTTGGTGAGTCCCACTAAAGGAGTATCGATATGTCTCGTCCTATCGCCCTCGTCACAGGTGCCAGTCGCGGTGCCGGTGCTGGCATTGCCCGCGCTTTGGGTGCCAATGGTTATCGCGTGTACGTAACGGGTCGCTCCGAGGCCGAGGGTTCAGCCATTGGCTGGGACGGCTTACCGCTGCCGGGCACCATCCATGATACCGCCGTGGCTGTTACAAACGCGGGTGGACAAGGCATCGCCTTGCGCTGTGATCACGCCGACGATACGGCGGTCAATGCTGTCTTCGAACAAATAACGCGCGACTCGGGACGCCTCGACATTCTGGTCAATAACGCTACAGCTATTCACCCGCAACTGATCGAACAAAAGCCGTTTTGGGAGAAACGCCTCGATGCTGTGGATATTCTTACCGTCGGGTTGCGTTCAGCCTATGTCGCCAGCTGGCATGCGGCACAACTCATGGTTGCGCAGGGTTCAGGGCTGATTGTGTTCGGCTCATCTTTTGGGGCTAATTGCTACATGCACGGGCCCGCGTATGGCGCTCAAAAAGCGGGCATCGATAAGATGGCGTTTGATATGCACCATGACTTGCAACCCTATGGTGTTCGCGCCCTATCACTGTGGATGGGCCCCCTACGAACCGAGCGCGCGCTGAAGGCCGCAGAGGTGAACCCCGAACAATACCGTGAGTTTATGGCAATGGCCGAGACACCTGAATTTTCTGGCCATCTTATTCATGCACTCGCAACTGACCCGCGTGCCCAACACTATGGGGGTGAAGTGATTGTGGGCGCAGAGCTTGGGAAAGCACTGAATATTACCGATGAAGGGCGGATGCCGCCTTCGCATAGGTCTTTGCTGGGCGGGCCACCTCCTCGCTCAGACGCTGTGGTCTACTAACTTAGCGATATCTATTCCGATGTGTCGTAATCACATACACCGGTTGGGAAGATAGTTTCTAGCAGTGTCTGCTCCTCAGCATTTGGTACCCAATCACCATAAACACCTTCGGCGATGGCATCAGCTACCGTTTGCAGGTCACACTTGAAAACATTTCCACTAAACGGCGCGCCGGCCACTGTTCGCGAAGTACCGTAAATTGGGAAAGCTTCCGTGCAAATGCCTGGCGGTTTGTTGTCGATAATGCCAGCCCAAACGTCATCACCCGATGCAATAATACTGGCGTCTTCATTGAAACAGGCATCGACCGCTTCGGCGGGCTTATTGTCACGCACGGAAAGCTCTGGATTCGCCTTAATATTCGCCATCCAATCATCGATGACCCCAAGGGCGCGAACGGTCAACTCGGCAATATTCTCAGGGTAGTCACCCTCGGCAGGTTGCTGGAACCAAATTACCTGGTTGCTGGCATCACCATCCTCGTCGAGCAGACGCTGGCGTGTCACGAAAGACTGTCGAGAATTGTGCATATCGAGCTGGCCCTCAAGATACGGGCGCAAGTCGATCAGTGGAATCTCCACTTCACCTCGGTTCACCATTCCGGATTCAAATGCCCGTTCAACAGCACCGGGATCTGCCGCACGCCGGGGTGCCGGATTAGCAAGGCTGCCTACGTTGGCGTTGCGCCAACTCCACGGATCTATTTGATTCGGATAGAGAGGTTCATTGAAATCTAAACTGAAACACAGCTCGAAATTGAGGGGGCACCCCTCCGTCACCATGTTGCCCTCTTCCTTCCATGAACCCACCGAGGCGTTGATGTCGAGAAATTCACTGGGCGTAATATGGCCGTCGTGCAGAGCTTGCAGCCCATACTGAACACCAACGTTATCCCAGTTGCTGCGTGCGTAGCCGTCGGGGGCACGGCCATAAATATTGATAAGGTCTGCGAAGTGGGTCCACTCCACCTCATCGAACTGTTCCGCTGTTATGCCTGGCGTGTTGGTGAACCGTGGATTTAACACGAGGGGTGCAAGTCCTCGCCAGGCAGCTGTACATTCGCTTGCGCCTGGAGGCAACCAATCGGTAAGCCCTAGATCCACGACGTCATTTGGAAATCCTGGAATCGCGTTGAAGCCGATAAGCCAGCGTCGATTCTCCCAATTTGCCCACTTAGAGTTGGGATCAAACAGTATCTCGAAGTCGATCCAACGCTCTAGTAACTCGCAATCGGCAACATGGATAACCTGAGTGATCATGTCAGGGTAGGACAACTGTGGAATGCCCGCATCAATCAGCCCAGGATGGTTTTGACTGTAGATGTGTTGTTGCACGCTACCGCCGGAAAGCCCGAGGCCAACGGTATAGTCAGGCTTGCCGTAAGCGGATACGAAGCGATCCTTAACCATAATCGCCGTCTCACCGCCTAACTGGAGGTTGTAATGTGTTTCGGTGGTGGTACCCGT
>CBFHTF010000099.1:0-7146 GCA_965658685.1 Luminiphilus sp. | reverse complement strand
AGGTAGCTACGGCATAGCTAGCTTAAGACTCGGTATTGAGGATAATGACGGTCGTAACCGTATCGTCGCCTTTGTTAACAATGCCTTTCATAAGCGCTACGCAAGCATTATTGGCGACAACTCGGGTTTTTACGGCGGCTCGCCAGTTATGACGCATATCCTGCCGCGTAATTCACAGCCCTCTTCGGTGTAGACACAGCCAACCCAGCATATATACTTCGCGTCTATATTCGGGTGTTGCAAACACGAGAGGTGCTGCGCATGCCGTTAAACCTCTGCTTAAGTGCTGCGTACTCTTTGGGGCGCTCGGTCAAATGGTCAAGTATTCGGGCCTTGGCGGGCCTTGTTTGGTCGGGTGTTTTTCAGTGTTGAAAGCCTAAGAGGTCAGCGCTTTGCTCCGAAATACCTTCGTCAAGATCAGACAACATATCCCCTTATTGATGCTGCAGATCGCAGACAAATTGGATGAAGACCTATTCGCTGCGCTCTACAACTACTTCAGTAACAGTAAATTTTGGTTTGGGTCGCACCAGAAAGGTTTTGATTTTGCTCGTGCAAGTGCTGTAACGCGCAGAGAGCGTTTTGCGATGAGCTCCGCCGGTATACATCGATTAATTATGCGTCGTTATATACGGTATGAAAATTGGGATGCCTTACAGCTTGGATCTCCTGCGTTATGTCTTGGGCTGCATGGTAGGCCTTGGTTATTTCTATTTAGTAAAGCGAGGTTGGGTGGCGCCACTGCCTATGTAGTGCGGTTCCCGGAACGGGTCACCCACTTGAAGTCAACCTATCCTTTGCTGCCAGACTCCGAACGACTACCCGTGAAGTTTGGTGTGCTTCATACGGTAAAGGCGAAGATAGCATCCGGTTATTTTGTGGCTCTGGCACCCGACGCGCCCGATGCCATCGTTGGTTCCTGTTTTCGCTTGGTGGAAGAGGGAGTAACTATGGAGTTCCAATACCCGACAGTAGACCAAAATGGTGTGCCACGACTATACACAACGGTCTATTCCGGACCAGCCAACCGCAAGGCATGCGCCGATGCATTTTTGAGTTTTGTAAGGCGGTTCAACACAGACCTTGCATCGCTGTCAGTTCGTTGGGAGCCGTTACCTAGCGAGAGTGAAACAAGACAATGAGGCTAGTTATTGTCTGTCCATGCGTTCTGGATACCTATGGCATTCTTCAAGTATTTTCATCAACAGCAGGGCAGTCATTTCAAAACTCCTAACTAACCCTGCATTGGAAACCACCCGAGTCTGAAAATATCACTCCCAACTCTCCGGCAAGGTGGCATTTACCAATCCGCCATCGACGGTGATGGACTCACCAACGACGTAATCACCCGCTGGCGCTGCTAGGTAAACAGCAGCTGCAGCCATGTCTTCATCGCGCCCAATGCGCTTGTTCGGGATGGCCTTGGCCACAAAGTCACCGTGGTCTCGCGCCGCCTTATTCATGTCCGAAGCGAATGCGCCAGGGCAGATGGCTGTGACGTTAATGTTGTCTTTGATGAGCCGTGCTGCCAGACGTTTCGTCAAGTTAATAACAGCCGCTTTGGAAGCTTGATAGCTGTAGGTTTCCCATGGGTTCAAGCGTAGACCGTCGATAGACGCAATATTGATTACTTTACCAGGCTTGTCCGTAGACGCACTGGCTTGCAGCATCGGCAGAAACGCTTGGGTCAAGAAAAAGGGTGACTTAACGTTAAGGTCCATTACCTTATCCCAGCCCGATTCCGGGAAGGTCTCAATGGGCTCGCCCCATGCAGCGCCGGCATTGTTGACGAGAATCTCAAGACCATCTTCGTGTTCGCTGTAGGCAGCAGCTAGTCCTTTACAGCCATCAACCGTTGATACATCCATTGGCAAAGAAATGCAGTTATCACCCAGCTCGTCGGCCACCGCATTGCAGACATCGGCTTTGCGCGATGAGATATAAACTTTTGCGCCTTGCGCGATGAAGCCTTTCGCAATCATTAGGCCTATGCCACGTGAGCCACCGGTAATGAGTGCGCGTTTGCCTTCCAGCGAAAATAGATTTTGCATTTCCATGGGTACTTCCTTTAGTTTTATGGGTCAGTTTTACGAATCGCTATCATTTTCTTTCTTGTTATATGCTTATAACCATACAGGTGGTAGCCTTCACTGGCGATGCACCAGGGGGACATCGCGGTATCTTCTCATGACAGACCGTCATTGGGGGCGCCTAGACAATGCAAAGCTAGTAGAAATAGTGAGACAAACATCATGCAAGCCAATGTAGGAAGTGTCGATAAAACCATTCGTATCGTTGTGGGCATTGCGGTGATCGCCGCAGGCGTCATGTATCAGAATTGGTGGGGAGCTGTGGGTATAGTGCCTTTAGCCACTTCCCTAATGGGATGGTGTCCACCCTATGCACTTTTGGGTATCAGTACGTGCTCCTTAAAGAAGAATGGCTGATATCAAGTCATTATCTGAGCGGTCGGTGCTAACCACGCCGACCGACACTTCGCTTTCTGTGGCGGAGTTGGAGCGTCGTCTGCAGCATGCTGCCCCGCTGGCTGGGGTCGGCAAGATTGCGGCGGGTGCCGCCCATGAAATCAATCAACCGCTTAACGTTATCCGTATGGCGGCTTTCAATCTTCGTCGAGGTATCGAAAAAGGAACGTTAGATCCTGCTGCCGCTCTCGATAAATTGGCAGCTATCGATGCTCAGATCTCCAGAGCGGCGGAATTGGTTGGGGCCATGAAGTCTTTTTCACCCACAAGCCGTGGGGGCGTGGCGGCCATTGCACCCGCAGCGGCAATGCGAGTTGCTTTGGCATTAATGTCTCGTCGATTCAGTGCTGCAATGATCGAGGTCAATCACACGGCCGCTGAAGGTGTTGGGGAGTTACAAGCCGATCCGGCTAGCATTCAGACATTGGTTGTAGCTATTGTTGATAATGCTATAGAGGCTTTAAGTCGTAGCGCGGTTACCCCATCGGATCCGGTTGCCTTGATGACCGCTGCCGGCAGTGGGGTTGAGGTTGATTTCGATATTCGCGGCGACGTGCGTCGTATCGACATCACGGAGACCCTAACCAGTGATAGCTATCGGTTTGTTGTTTCTGATAACGGGGGTGGTATTCCTGACGAGCTCTTGCCACGTGTACTTGAGCCGTATTTCACAACTGCAACCGACGGCAGTCACCCCGGCCTTGGGCTCACAGTGGCACAAACAATTGCCAGCGAACTGGGCGGGTCGATTTCTTTGGAAAATAAACCGTTGAAAAGCTGTGGGGCGGGCTTGTCGGTCACCGTCGAGCTGCCAATCGCCACTCCCATCCTGTAGTTAAATAGGCTGAGGTCGGTTTAAGAAGGCGGCCTTTGGGTGGCAGCAGGCTAACCACCAACCCCTTAAGCTCAATTACTCACTCGTCGAGAAAGCTACGCAGGTAGTCCGAGCGGGTGGGATGTCGTAATTTGCGCAACGCCTTGGCTTCAATCTGGCGAATACGCTCTCGGGTCACGTCAAATTGCTTGCCCACTTCTTCCAGCGTGTGATCGGTATTCATATCGATGCCGAAGCGCATGCGAAGTACTTTTGCCTCCCGCGCAGTAAGGCCAGCAAGAACATCTTTCGTTGCCTCGGTGAGCCCTTCTTCGGTTGCTGAATCGACCGGGCTTGAGATGGTTGTGTCCTCGATGAAATCACCGAGATGTGAGTCTTCGTCATCACCAATGGGCGTTTCCATTGAAATGGGTTCTTTGGCTATTTTGAGCACCTTGCGAACCTTGTCTTCTGGCATATCCATGCGCTCCCCGAGTTCTTCTGGGGTAGGCTCACGACCCATCTCCTGCAGCATTTGCCGCGAGATACGATTGAGTTTGTTGATGGTTTCAATCATGTGAACCGGGATACGGATTGTGCGGGCCTGGTCGGCAATCGATCGAGTGATTGCCTGTCGGATCCACCAAGTAGCATAGGTTGAAAATTTGTAGCCTCGTCGATATTCGAACTTATCGACCGCCTTCATCAGGCCGATATTGCCTTCTTGGATGAGGTCTAGGAACTGCAAACCGCGATTGGTGTATTTCTTAGCAATTGAAATCACCAGTCGTAAGTTGGCTTCAACCATCTCTTTCTTGGCGCGCCGGGCACGCGCTTCGCCCATGCTCATGCGGCGATTGATTTCTTTCACCTCCGCCACAGATAAACCGGTGATCCCTTCAATCTCAGCGATACGTCGTTGTAGTCGCTGGATGTCGTCTTTAAATTCGGCGAGTCGTGCGCCTACGTCTTTCTTGCGGGACTCGCGGGACAGCCAGCGCGCGTCACTTTCCGCGCCCTGGAAGCTTTTGATGAACTCTTTACGGTCCATTCGGCATTCGCGCACGGCAATGCGCATGATTTCACGCTCTTGTTCACGAATAGCTTGGAGAGCCAGCCTTGGCTCTTCAATGAGCGGGTCAAATGTGCGTGGTGTCAGTTTGAAGAACTTGAACAATTCACCCAGTTTATCCATCTCAGCCACGGCTTTGGCGTGATCCCGCCCGTGGCTCTCGATCGCTTTTTCAGTCTTGGTGCACTGTCGTTTGAGCGCGGTAAATCGTTTTTTGGCTTCAACCGGGTCTGGACCTGACTCGCTTTCGCCCTCGTCATCGTTGGCTGCGGCGTTTTGCTCTGCGATTTCTTGGGCCGAGGGTACGTGATCGGCAGGGTCCAAATAACCCACTAGAATGTCAGATAACTTGCGCTCTTCTTTAGCGACCAAGTCATAGTCATCGCACAGCTTACGAACAACCCCAGGATAGTGGGCAAGGGCGGCCATTAGCTCACGAATACCTTCTTCGATGCGCTTCGCAATGACGATTTCGCCTTCCCGCGTTAGCAGTTCCACGGTGCCCATTTCGCGCATGTACATGCGCACGGGATCGGTGGTGCGCCCAGCTTCGTTCTCAACCGCGGCCAGCGCAGCCGCGGCTTCTGCGGCTGCTATTTCATCGGCAGAGCGATCGCCTTCGGTGAGTATCAGTTCATCGGCATCGGGTGCCTGTTCGAACACCTGAATACCCATGTCGTTGATCATCTGGATGATGTCTTCGACTTGGTCCGGCTCCGAGATATCTTGAGGAAGGTGGTCGTTGACCTCGGCGTAAGTGAGATAGCCTTGTTCTTTGCCTTTGGCGATAAGTGCTTTTAGACGACTTTGCTGATGCACTTTTTCGGACATTCGGAAACCTGTGTTATGTAACAAAAAATAAGTTCGAGATTGTAGCGCGTGTGCCTTAAATCAGCCATCACTTCTGTCTGATTAGGTCAAAGAATAGACATATTGCCAATTTATTTTTGTCCCCGGAGTTTGGCGGTTTTGTTAGAGAAATCAAGTGGCTAGTGCCTGGTTTATCGGCGCATTGCTTGGTCTCTGACCGGTATCCGCAAACGATTGGTCGTGGCACAAGCTCGTTTGGGCGGGGGCTCTAGGGATCAGAGGCGCTCTCGAGCAAGCACGCCAGTGATAATGCAAGGTTAACGCGTGCAGATCGTTCAGCGACGACCGCTCAAGGTTCTGATCTCGGCGGTCAGTGATAGCAATTCCTGCTTCTCTTCGGACGACAAGCTCGCATACGGCGTTCGTTTAAGGGTATTAAGGCGCTCTCGCAACTCAAACAGTTTTCGCTCTCGAGCCTGTTGCTCGAGCAGCGCAAAAAATAATGCCTGTTGCCCGCGCTCGTCTTCCAGGGGTTCTCTCCCTGCCAACTCTGCAAGTAACTGCCCTTCAGGTGTGCCATGCCAAAACCCCAGCAATGCCGCCGTCGACATGTCGTTATTGTTGTCAATCTGCTCTATCAGTGTGTGGAGCAGTTGTTGATCGCGGCGTTCAGTGCCAGGAAGTAGGGCGGTATCAAGCTGACGGCCTAGATCGGGTTTCAGTACCAATAAACCCAGTATCCGATGCATAGGATCAGTGTGGTTTGGCACCAAGCTACTGTCGAGGCCTGACAGCTCGCTCGTGCCAAGGTGATCGCTTCCATCAAAATACTCGACGGATTCGCTTTGGCTCTGCAGTTCGTCGTAGTACTCGTCAGGCACCGATTCTTGTGTGGTGGCCGTTTCGTAACTGCTTGGGCTCTGATCGATTGCTGATGTCTCTTCGGGAGGCGGTGACTGAAGTCGCAGCAAACTATCCACATCAATACCCGTACGGTCGGCGAGTGCTTGGAACATAAGCGTACGGAAAACGCCTTGAGGGAGTCGCTTGAGGTGAGGTGCGACTACTTTTGAGTAGCGTGCCCGGCCATCGAGGGTTCTGACGTCGATACCCTGCGCAAGTTGATCGAATAAAAACTCTTCAAGTGGTGCCGCATTGCTGAACAGATGTTCAAGATGATCTTGGCCTTTGGCACGTACCAAACTGTCGGGATCTTCACCCTCGGGTAGGAATAAGAAGCGTGCTTGTCTGCCGTCTTGCATGACTGGAAGCGCCGATTCCATTGCACGAAAAGCGGCTTTACGTCCGGCTTCGTCGCCATCGAAGCAAAAGACAATCTCTGGAACATGGCGATATAAGCGCTCAAGATGATGCTCGGAAGTGGCGGTGCCCAGCGTCGCAACCGCGTAGTGGATACCGTGTTGCGCCAGTGCTATGACATCCATATAACCTTCGACGACAACGATGCGACTGAGGCTGCGATTGGCTTTGCGAGCTTGATAAAGGCCATATAACTCGCGCGACTTCTGAAAAACCGGTGTTTCTGGGGAGTTTAAGTATTTCGGCTTGTCGTCACCTAACACTCGCCCGCCAAAGGCGATGACACGGCCTCGAGCGTCGAGAATAGGGAAAATGATTCGGTCTCGAAATCGGTCATAGGTTCGACCCTTGTCATTGGTCACTAACATCCCCGCTTTGCTAAGCAGCGCTTGTTGACTGTCGCTGGCACCGAGAGTGCTTAACAGGCTGTCCCAGCCCGGTGGTGCAAAACCCAGTCGAAACGCCTTCGCAATTTGACCGGTAAGTCCTCTACTTTTTAGGTAGCTAACGGCCCTTGATGCTTCAGGGTGTTGGCGCAGCGCACGCTCGTAGAACACCGCTGCCTGCTCAAGTTGCTCATAGATTGGCCGGTGGTTGTCATGGTGGTGACCGCGATTGCCAGCACCGTTTTCTTCCTTCGGTAC
>CBFHTF010000098.1:0-7215 GCA_965658685.1 Luminiphilus sp. | reverse complement strand
ACATGCTTGGGATTCGGCCGAATGGCGATGGGCGAGCCTGCTTATGGCTGTGCCACTCCACAGGGCATTATGCGGTTGTTAGCGCATTACAATATCGAGCTTTCGGGCATGCATGCGGTAGTGGTGGGGAGAAGTCCTATACTCGGCAAACCCATGGCCATGATGATGCTGCAAGCTAATGCCACGGTTACTATCTGCCACTCCAGAACTCAGGATCTGCGTCGTCACATCGAACAGGCTGATATCGTGGTGGGTGCTGTGGGTCGACCCGAATTCATTCGCGCCGACTGGATCAAAGACGGCGCGGTAGTGGTCGACGCGGGCTACCATCCGGGCGGCGTTGGCGACATCGAATTGGGGCCATTAACGGAGCGTGCCAGCGCTATTACCCCCGTACCCGGCGGCGTTGGCCCCATGACGATCAATACACTCATACAGCAGACAGTACTGTCAGGGGAAAAGGCCCTGAGTTAGGCGCGTTTCCAACGAGTGCCATTGGGGCCGTCTTCCAGTACCACGCCGGCCGCCAACAGCTCATTACGAATAGCGTCTGCCCTCGCAAAGTCTTTGCTTTTTTTGGCGGCTGCGCGCTCTGTAATCAGTTCCTCGATGACAGCAGGCGTTAAATCGTCAGCTGCGCCTGAGGTAAACCATACATCGGGATCGGTTGCCAATAAGCCCAACACGGCACCTGCGGCAAGCAACTGGCCCTTGGCGTCTGCCACTGACTCGGGGGTCGCCTTATTCAAGGCTTTCGCTGCCGCATGCAACGCCGCTATGGCCTCTGGCGTATTGAGATCATCGAGTAAAGCTTTGAAGGCGTCGGTGGCGCTTGGCTCTACGGGCGTAGCCACCACGGATTGATGCGGACGCAGGGCACTGTAAAAACTATCAAGGGCAACCTGAGCGCTCTCAAGTAATTCGCCAGAAAAGTTCAAGGGCGAGCGGTAGTGCGCCGACAGTAAGGCAAAACGCAACACTTCCCCTGGGTATTGGGTCAGGAGCTCGCGTACTGTGCGCACATTGCCTAACGACTTGGACATTTTAACGCCATCCATATCGATGTAAGCGTTGTGCATCCAGTAACGTACAAAATCACCGCCATAAGCACAGCAACTTTGGGCCCTCTCGTTTTCGTGGTGGGGAAAAATCAG
Organism: Luminiphilus sp.; assembly: GCA_965658685.1. Lineage (GTDB taxonomy): Bacteria > Pseudomonadota > Gammaproteobacteria > Pseudomonadales > Halieaceae > Luminiphilus. The sequence continues at coordinate 6,061 of CBFHTF010000098.1, read as the reverse complement.
ATCGCGACCGCCACCGTGAATATCAATACTGTCACCAAGATGCGCCCGAATCATAGCGGAGCATTCAAGGTGCCATCCCGGTCGACCGCGGCCCCAGGGACTGTTCCAGCCAGGCTCGTCGGGCGAGGATGGCTTCCATAAAACAAAGTCACCCGGATGGCGCTTGTAATCAGCCACATCGACCCTGGCGCCTGCCAACATATCGTCAAGTTTGCGGCCACTCAGTGCACCATAGCCCGCCATTGATTCCACCGCGAACAACACGTGTCCATCGGCACTGTAGGCGTTTCCCTTGGCGAGTAGTTGCTCAACCAAGTCGATCATGGGATCAATATTGTCGGTAGCATGAGGCTCTATGGTGGGGCTCAAGGTATTAAGCTGACCCATGTCCTCGCGATATTTTTCAGTGAACTCGCTACTGACGACATCGATGCCGACCCCAAGTTCCTTAGCTGCGGTAATAATCTTGTCGTCGATATCGGTGATATTGCGCGCGTAAACAACCTCGGGATAACAGGCACGCAATACTCGGAATAAAGTGTCAAAGACAACAACCGGCCGAGCGTTGCCAATATGCGCCAAGTTGTACACCGTGGGCCCGCACACATAGAGGGTTACACGTTGTGGGTCTGCCGGTTGAAAATGCTCTTTTTTTCCGGTGAGCGTGTTGTATAAATTCAGGTCAGCCATCTTGCGCGCTCCAGGTATCCCTTAAGCCAATCGTCAGGTTGAATACTGGATGGTCAGGACTGTGGTCATATCGATCAGCCACAAAGTACCCTTCACGCTCAAACTGAAAAACGGTTTCTGGCGCCGATAAGGCTGCCGAAGCCTCTACAATGGCGGTATCAAGTTGTACCAGCGAGTCAGGATTGACCACCGCCAGCACATCCTCAGCCTTGCCGGGATTGGCGTCGGTAAATAAACGGTCGTAGAGCCGCACGGTGGCAGCCAGGCCCGTGGCACAGGCAACCCAGTGAATAACGCCCTTGGGTTTTACCCCATCGGCCGGATCCTCACCCAAAGTACCCTCTATGCGTCGGGCATACACCACCTCAATACGGCCATCGGGCCCCTTTTCGCAGCTGTCGGCCTCTATGACATAGGCGCCGCGTAGTCGCACCCGCTTGCCTATCACCAAGCGTTTATATTTTTTATTGGCCTCCTCCCTGAAATCGTCACGGTCTATCCAAAGTTCAGCGCCAAAATTCACACTACGGCTACCCAAACTGGCATCGCTTGGGTGGTTTGCAATCGTCAATTGCTCCGAGGCATCGACATTGGTGAGCACTAAACGAAGCGGATTGAGCACACACAGGGCACGCGTTGCATGTTGATTCAAGTGGTTGCGCACAGCACTCTCAAGCATTGCGACATCCACGACACTGTCCGAACGGGATGTACCCACTTCTTCACAAAAATGTCGCAGTGCCGCCGCGGGATAGCCGCGTCTACGCAAGCCCGCAATGGTAGGCATACGGGGATCATCCCAACCCGCCACTGCACCCTCGTCTACCAGGGTCTTCAATTTACGTTTACTGGTGACGGTATAACTGGTGTTGAGTCGGGCAAATTCAAACTGACGCGGTCTGGAAGGCACTGGCAAATTGGCGATGAACCAATCGTAGAGGGGCCGGTGATCCTCAAACTCTAAGGTGCAAATAGAGTGACTGATGCCCTCGATGGCATCTTCTTGACCGTGGGCGAAGTCATAGGTGGGATAAATAGGCCAGGCGTTACCCGTCTGATGGTGCTCGGCTCTGCGAATGCGATACAAAATCGGATCGCGCAGGTTGATGTTGGGCGATGCCATATCAATCTTGGCACGCAATACTCTGGAGCCATCGGCAAAATCGCCGGCTCGCATCTGCTCGAAAAGCTGGCGGTTCTCCGCGATTGAGCGGCTGCGATATGGGCTGTCTTTCCCCGGCCCGGTGAGGGTGCCTCGATACTCGCGTGCCTCATCAGCACTCAAGTCGCACACATAGGCCAAGCCGTTATCAACCAGATAAAGCGCCCACTGATATAACTCTTCGAAATAGCTAGAAGCGTAGCGCACGTCGCCCGACCAGGTATAACCCAGCCAGCGTACATCCTCTTGGATCGAGTCGATAAACTCCTGACTTTCTTTTTCAGGATTCGTATCGTCGAAGCGCAAGTGACAACGCCCACCAAATTGCTCGGCCAAACCGAAGTTTACGGTGATAGATTTCGCATGCCCAATATGCAAATAGCCGTTGGGTTCAGGTGGAAAACGAGTCACCACTTCGGTGACAAGCCCCTGATCGAGGTCCGATTTAATCTGGGTGCGAAGAAAATTGCTGCGGGGTTCGTTGCTTGACATAGAGGTACCCTAATTGCGAGGCGCGTAATATATCAGGGTATCGCGAGGCTTCGCAGGCTTGTCTCAACATCCGCCAATCTAGCCAACAAAGGGCAAAACCCCGTGGCACTCAATCGCCAAACACTGTAGTCTCCGCGCTCCCATAATTTGTCTGATATAGGTGTTGTTCATGTCTTTGTCTCGCGTCCAAATGGCGACCACTTTCGGCACACTCACTCTCGAATTGGATGGTGAAAAAGCACCCAAAACTGTCGCCAACTTCTTAAGTTACGTGGCCGACGGCTTCTATGATGGCACTATTTTCCACCGCGTTATCGATAACTTCATGATTCAAGGTGGCGGCTTCGATACCGATATGCGGCAAAAACCCACGAAAGAGCCCATCGAAAACGAAGCTGACAACGGCTTGGAAAATGCCAGAGGCACCATTGCTATGGCGCGCACTATGGATCCCCACTCAGCGACGGCACAGTTTTTCATTAACGTGAAAGACAACGACTTCCTCAACCACTCGGGCAAGAATATGCAAGGCTGGGGTTACACTGTGTTTGGCCGCGTCATTGAAGGCGACAATGTGCTTGACCGTATTCGTGTCGTCGCCACGGGCAGCAGTGCAGGACACCAAGATGTACCCGTTGAACCCATTGTCATTGAGTCAGTAACCCTACTCGACGACTAAGTGCATGGCCGTCACGCTCTTCATCAGCGACCTGCACTTAAGTGAAAACACAGTTGCGGCGGAAACGGCGTTAATCGACTTACTGGGGCGCTACGCCTCGGTAAGCACCCTCTATATTCTGGGTGACTTCTTTGAGTATTGGGTGGGTGATGACGATGACTCCGCGCAAATAAACCGGGTCTGCCAACTGTTAAGCACGCAAGCTGAGCAAGGCACAGAAATCTATCTGATGCGCGGTAATCGCGATTTCGCGCTGGGAAATACATTTGCAGAACGCGCTGGGGCCACCTTATTAACCGGCGATGAGCACGTCATTGACCTGCTTGGCACCCAAACGGCATTACTGCACGGTGATACTTTGTGTACTGACGACACTGACTACCAAGCAGTGCGTACCATCGTAAGAGACCCCGCGTGGCTTGCAGACATGCTCACCAAACCACTGGAAGACCGACGAGCTTTTGCCCAAGCCATGCGCGATGCGAGTAAAGCCAAGGCCGAAAACGACCCAAGCAATATTGTTGACGTCAACAATGATGCCGTCGAAGCCACCTTCCAACGGTTGGGGGTTTCGCAATTGATTCACGGCCACACCCATCGACCGCAACAGCACAGCCATCGAGGGGGCCTGCGTTGGGTTTTGGGGGATTGGACAGAGGAAAACGGCGCCGTCATTGGTGTGGCTACACCCGAAGGGTTTCGCTTAGAACGCCTATCAATCGGCTAGCACACACTCAAGCGGCGGCGGGCACCCCAGAGTGAAAACGAAGCTCGATGTCGGGCTCGCAGATAAGGCGCGCCTCCACCTGTTTCAAATGCGATAAGCGACTTTCAATGTTAGCGTTATCGGCCAGATGCCCAGCGAGCGCCAAATAGTCTTGAAAATGACGCGCCTCGCTTTTTAATAACGACGTGTAAAAGTTTGCCAATTCCTCGTCGAGCCGGGGAATCAGCGCTGCAAAACGCTCACAGGATCGCGCCTCTATTAGTGCACCCACTAGCAAGGTATCGATAAGTCGCTCGGGCTCACTGCTGCGCACCTCGGCTCGCAATGCACTGGCATAGCGCGATGCTGAAACGGCGCGGTAGGTAACACCCCGGCGCTGCATAATAGCGAACACCTGCTCAAAGTGGCGTAACTCTTCACGAGCGAGGCGCGACATTTTGTTTAATAAGTCGCTGTGTTCGGTATACCGGTACATGAGATTGAGTGCCGTCGACGCGGCTTTCTTCTCGCAGTTCGCATGGTCAATCAGCAAGAGATCCGGTTGCGCTAGCGCGGCGTCGATCCAGGCAGCGGGCGTCTCACACGGCAAAAATTCGCGCACAGGCGCCAAATCGATGGTCTTCACGTCTTCGGTTCGGCGTCGTTGAATAAATCGGGCGTCGCAAGGTAGCGCTCGTAATGTGCTACCGAGAGCTCCCACCATGCGCGATCAACCTGCTCTCGTAACTCGAGTAAGCTGTCGGTTTGACGCGCTCCCTGAATGCGGAAACCGTATTTTGCGGGGTCTCTAATTTGGGTAGCCCCCGCTTTTAATAACGCAAACAACCAGCAGTATTCATCGTGCTGTCGATTAAATCGTACCTGCTGAACATCGAGTTGCCAACGCAGCAAATCAGGGTCTTCAACCTTGAATTTCTGCTGCATGCAGGTGCTTAGAAAATTGGCTAGACGTTGGTCAACGATACTTTTTTCCGCCTCGTTGTAGGCGTTCCAATCAATAATCTCATGACTAAATCGTTTACAGCCACGGCACACGCTGTCACCAATGCCAGTGGAACACACACCAATGCAGGGCGTTCGCACACGAGCCAAAGATGGTGTTGTACCGTTAGGCACCCCGGATGAGGCGCTTTCAACCGTGTTATAGCGTAGTGCTTCAGTCATGGGCGAATTGTAGGGTATGGGTCCATTGAATGCACGGCATCACCGCACAATGGGTACGATACAAGCCGGACGCGAGCTATACTACGCGGCGTAAAAGTGCCGTCAACGCCCAGCGGTAAGCATCTGACATCAGCCACTGCCACTCGCAAGAGTTGGCAGAAAGGCGAGTCAACCGCCGCCGCGATGACGACCAAACCGTCATGCCATCACTCAAGGAGTAGCACCGTGCTTGAAGCCTACCGCGCCCACGTCGCTGAACGCGCCCAACAAAACATCCCTCCAAAGCCGCTCAATGCCGAACAAGTGGCGGGTTTAATCGAGCTTTTGAAAGCGCCGCCAGCGGGTGAAGAAGCCACGCTACTTGACCTGATCACCAACCGCGTTCCTCCGGGCGTCGATGAAGCTGCCTACGTGAAAGCGGCTTTTCTGTCGGCCGTGGCCAAAAGCGAGAGCGACTGCCCTCTTATCGACCCCGAGCATGCCGTCAAACTGCTCGGTAATATGCACGGCGGCTACAACATTGAAACCCTCGTGAATCTGCTCAATGACGAGCGCTTGGGTGTGCTCGCGGCCGAGGAATTGAAGCACACATTATTAATGTTCGACGCCTTCCATGACGTCGAAGAACGCGCCAAAAATGGTTGCGCGAACGCCAGCGAGGTTATGCAGAGCTGGGCAGAAGGCGAATGGTTCACTCGACGCAACAAAGTGGCCGAGTCAATCAAAATGGTGGTATTCAAAGTCACCGGCGAGACCAATACCGATGACTTGTCACCCGCACCCGATGCCTGGTCACGACCCGACATCCCACTGCACGCGTTGGCGATGTACAAAATGGAGCGGGACGGTCTGAAGCCCGATCAACCCGGCAGCATCGGGCCTATGGCGCAAATTGAAGACATCAAGGGCACAGGCTTGCCCGTCGCCTTCGTTGGCGATGTAGTCGGTACGGGTTCCTCACGTAAATCGGCCACCAACTCGGTGCTCTGGTTCTTTGGTGAAGACATACCAGGCGTCCCAAACAAGCGCGGCGGCGGCATCTGCATTGGCGGCAAGGTGGCGCCCATCTTCTACAACACCATGGAAGATGCGGGTGCATTGGTTTTTGAAGCGCCTGTCGACGATCTCAATATGGGCGATGTCATTG
>CBFHTF010000097.1:0-7680 GCA_965658685.1 Luminiphilus sp. | reverse complement strand
GATAATCGGGATAGCGCTGTGTCACCAGCGAGGCTGCGCCCAACAACGAAGCCCATGACCCGGCCACAACGCAGGCGGCGGTCGAGGTGCCCGGAGCCGTGGTCGGATCCAGTTGCTCGGTAAAACGGACGCGCTGAGTGTCTCGAGTAAGCGTCGACTGCATGAGATCAACACCCGGAGCAATGTAACCACCCATATGCTGGCCATCGGCGGCAACAACATCAATCGTTAAGGCAGTACCCACATCAATGACAATGCAGGCCTCCGCGCGGCCATAGCTGGCTGCGATCATTGCTAACCAGCGGTCCACGCCCATACGCTGGGGCTCGTTGTAACTATTGACCAATCCAAGTTCTTGAGCGCTGGTAACCACTGGCGTTATGTCGTCAAAGCCCGCGAGCTGTAACGCCTCGATAAGCGCGCGATCAAAATGCTCATCCGACACACTGGCAAACCAAACAGAAGGCGCTGGCAACTGATCTGGAACTACAGCTGTCACCGCTGCCACCAATTGGTCGATGTCACGAGAGCATCGCTGGGTTTGGAGCGCAGCGCCATCTTTTGGCACAACACACCATTTAATTGCCGAGTTACCAACATCAATCAGTAACGTCTGAACATGGGTTAATCGCAACTTCAATGGAGGTCTTCCTCAGACAAAGCTCGACGCACAGAGACATCCCCTGCATAGACGGGTACACAGCCCTGAGCAGTCTCTACCAGTAAGGCACCGTCATCAGCTATACCAGCCCCCCTACCAAACCATGTTTCTTGTGCTGTGATACGCAGGGCTTTACCCAGCAATATGTCACGCTGCTGCCATCGACAGCGCCAAGGCTCAAAGCCATCTAAGCGAAACTGTTCGAGCGCTCTCGCAACCGCAACAATCACGCTGGCCGCCACTCGATGAGTATCGAGCAACACCGCATCGTCTCCAGCGCGCACCAAGGTGTGCAGATCGGTCCAAGCCTGGTCAACGGTAGTCGCCATGGGGTTGGTCATTGCAACATTTAATCCAATACCAATGATGCTGACCAACTCTGCGGCGCTGGGCACCAAATCGATCAAAATACCGCCCAGCTTTTTATCATTGGCCATTAAATCGTTGGGCCATTTCAGTTGCAGCGACACGCCAAAATCAGCCTCGAGAGCATCGGCAATAGCACAGCCTACAGCCAAGCTAAGGGTGCCTATCGCAGCCTGACTTTGCGGCCAGCGCCAGCCAATACTGGCATAGAGGTTACCCGATGCCGGACTCACCCACGTCTTGCCACGACGGCCCTTACCGCCGGTTTGCATACCCGCTATCACCACATGGCCGTGAACATCACCGCAGGCACTGCGCTGCTGCAATGTGCTCTGGGTAGAGGCCAATTGCTCATACACATCGAGAGATAAATAGCTAAAACCCTGCTGACGGAATCGTTCGCGTAACTGTTGGGCGTCGATAGAATTCATGCACTGAGGACTGACGTTTAAGGACGAAGCAGTCTAAAGTATCGGCTTAGATCAGCAATAGGAAATCCTATGGACCGTCGGCCACCTCGGCGCCCACTGTTGTACCGCACCAGCCGCGGTGCTGCGACTGCGCTGGCGTTGACGACGGGCGCCGGCCGTATCGCCGCCCTTTGGTTGCTGCCCCCATCTGCATCGGCGCTGGTATCGGCAGGCGTGGGTGCGCTGTTTTTACTACTGGGGCTTGGATTGATGGGCAGCGCGCGTCTCAGCTTGATACTGACAGCAGCCCTGTGCACGCTGTCGCTGGGAATGCTCGACATGACCAGCTCAATCCCCAGCATCTCGCTGGTTGAACGTGCGCTTCTGACCTGTGCCGTTACAGCACTACTATCCGACATGCTAGACACCTGGAATTAGCCGTGCCGCTTATTGAACCTCTTAACATCGTCATCGCGCTGCTCTGCGGTATGGCCAGCCGTGCCCTAGGATTTCCAGCGCTGGTGGGCTATCTCGCTGCGGGTTTTGTGCTTCATGAATTAAGCATAGAAAGTGGTCCATTACTCGCCACCCTCTCAGAGCACGGCATAACACTGATGCTGTTCACCATCGGACTGAAACTCGAGCCACAAAAATTACTCGAGACCAAAGTTTGGGGCACCACGCTGGTTCATATGCTGATTACTCAAGCGGCCATGATGGGCTTACTAATGACGCTCGCGGCGTTACTCCCGGGACTCAGCTTAAGTGTGAACGCTGCGGCCATCATCGCCTTCGGTTTGACCTTTTCGAGCACGGTATTTGTTATACAAACCTTACAAGAGCGTGGCGAGCTCTCATCCAACCATGCCGCCTTGGCTGTGGGCATTCTCATTGTTCAAGATCTGGTAGCCGTGGCTTTTCTTGCGGTCTCAGCGGGTAAGGTGCCAACGTGGTATGCGCTCAGCATATTGCTGGTGATCCCGTTGAAGCCTGCCATCCTGTATTTATTGAGAGTAGCAGGCTACGGCGAGCTGCTAACCCTACTGGGCTTAGCACTTGCCATTGGTTCGGCACAGGCGTCTGAATTGGTTGGCATAAAAGGCGATCTGGGCGCTCTATTTGTTGGTGCGGTGCTTGCTGGCCATCCGAAATCCCGAGCACTTGCCAATAATTTAGTGCATTTGAAGGACCTGTTTTTGGTGGGCTTTTTCCTCTCTATCGGCCTTGGCGGTTGGCCCTCCCCAACGCTGATTGCTGTAGCCGTAGTGCTTGGGTTACTCGCCACGCTCAAGCCCCTCTACTATTTCCCATTGATGACCCGCTTCCACACCAGCCCACGTACTGCGGTGCTCGCTTCCGGCGCATTAGCCAATCACAGTGAGTTTGGTCTAATCGTTGTATCGGTAGCAGCGGCTGTGGGCTGGCTGAGCAACGATTGGATGGCAGCTCTGTCTATTTCCATTGCGATTAGCTTTGTAGCTGCAGCGCCCATCTCCGCCGCTACCCACAAAATTTACTTTCGATACCGCGACCGTCTACTGGGCTTCCAAAGCGGCACATTGGTTGAGAGCTTTGAGCCCACCGGAGATGTGCGTATCGTGATTCTGGGCATGGGCCGCGTCGGCACGGGCGCCTATGAGGCGCTAGCACCCGAATGGGGTCAACAACTGCTGGGTGTCGAGGCCATTGAGCAACGCGTAAAGATGCACCGAGAAGAGCAGCGCCGAGTCATCAATGCCGACGCCTCCGATCCCGACTTTTGGTACCGTATAAATCTTGATGAAGTGGAACTTGTGATGCTGGCACTCACCAACCATCCAGAAAATATGCTTGTCGCACAGCTACTGCGGTCAATGAACTATCAAGGTGAGCTGGCTGCGGTCGTGCGTCACAGCGACCACGCTCAAGAGATGCAAGAGCACGGCATTTCTGCCTTCAACTTGTACGGTCAAGCAGGTGCCGGCTTCGCCGCTCATGCCTGCGAGCTGATGGCCACAAGATCGCCTACGCCATGACAGCGCCGACAACCTGCTGCACCGGTGTCTTGTCATCTCCCTTAGGGCCTTTCTACATTGAGGCCTGTACCGAAGGGCTGATTCGATGTGGCTGGGTAGACACCGGCTTGGAGGACCATGACACCTTGACAAGGAGCCGACATGTCAACGGCGGCCTGAGCGAATTCATGATCGAGGCCCAAGAACAATTCCAAGCCTATTTCGCTGGCCAGTTACAGCGCTTTGATTTGCCGCTAGCACCCCGTGGCACGGCCTTCCAGCAGCGTGTTTGGCAGGAACTTCTCAACGTTCCCTATGGAATGACAAAAAGCTACGGCGACATAGCCCATGGGTTGGGAAAACCAACGGCAGCACGAGCCGTCGGCGCAGCTGTTGGTCGCAATCCCATTGCTATCGTAGTGCCATGCCATCGAATTATTGGCGCTAACGGCGCACTGACGGGCTTTGCTAGCGGACTCGATCGAAAGCGTTGGCTGCTGGCATTAGAGACCTCACACGAGATCAGGCATTAAGATCGGGAATCATCTCGTCTTTCAGCCGCTCTATTGCATCTTTTAAACGCAGCTTTTCTTTTTTTAAGCGTTGAATGAGTAGCTGGTTCTGATACGGCATCGACTGCAACTCGGTTATCTTTACATCGAGCGCTTTATGACGGGATTGCAGCGTCATCAAGCGCATGGCAGGCGTCATTTCATGGTTGGCGGCATCGCCACCCTCGACTCCCTTGACCATGTCAACCACTCCCAACCGCCCACCTGCGCCAGATAATGGACGTTACCCGCAAGCTGCAAGACTGACAAGTTAACCGTGTAAAAGACTTGGCCAGTCAACAGAGTCATCAGCACCGGCAATAAATCGCTCGACGAGAAGCGTTTGGCGCTGGTTATAACGAAGGGGGACACCCTCGGTATCGACAACAAATCCTCCCGCAGCAGTCACCAAGGCATCACCAGCGGCAACATCCCATTCATAGCAGGGCGACGTGCGCGGATAGATATCTGCCTGCGACTCTAAGAGCGCGCAAAATTTGAGCGCGCTGCCGGCGTTAATGCGTTGGGTACCAACCGCAACGCACTCTAACTTTGACAAAACGGCAGCCACTCGATCGGCATTGTGTCGGGCACTGGCAAGCACCCGAAGGGGCTGCTGACGTAAAAGGGTCTGCACCTGCAACGCACGAACAGCCCGTTGTCCCGTATCGCTTGTGGGACCAAGACACCATGCCCCTTGGCCGGGCATACCCACATAACACAAGCCCTGGGTGGGCAGGCTCAAGAGCCCCAAAATGGGGCGCCCCTCGTCGATCAGGGCAATGTTTACAGTGAATTCACCGGTGCGACCAATGAACTCCTTTGTGCCGTCTAAAGGGTCGACAATCCAACACTGGCGCCAATTCAAACGCTCACTAATTTGCTCTGCTGGGGATTCCTCGGACAGCACCGGTATGTCGGGGGTCAGGCCATTGAGTCCCTCTGAGATCAGCTCATGAGCGTCTCGATCGGCTCGCGTCACGGGACTACTATCGTGCTTGCGCTCAACACCAATTTCATCAGCATTGTTATAGTGTTGCATCAGCAGAGCGTCAGCACGGCCAGCGAGAGCAATGAGGTCGTCTATGAGGTCCGTGGGAGCCCCCTGTAATTGAACCGGCGCGGCGGGGATACCTGCAGCGGTTATTAACTGATCATTCATGTCACAAGGATAGCACTGCTCATGGCCATCACTGTAGCTTCCTGTAACTCAGTCCTGCAAATTGATTGGTCTGCTGTATCCACGGTGCTATTGGATATGGATGGCACCCTACTCGACCTACGTTTCGACAATGATTTTTGGCTGCACCAGATTCCCCGCGCCTACGCAAGGCATCGCGGTATCTCGGTTGCGCAAGCGGAGTCGTACTTGAGACCCATCTTTCAACAAGAGGCGGGAAAGCTTAACTGGTATTGCCTCGACTTTTGGAGCGCGACGGTTGGCTTCGATGTGGCAGCAATGAAACGTGAACTATCGCAAGGAATCGGTTGGCGACCTGAAGCCATAGACTTTTTGGCTAAACTCAAAGCGAGTCACTGCCACGTTGCACTTATCACTAACGCACATCCTGAAACGCTGCGAATTAAGCTCGAGCAGGTGCAACTAGCGCCGTGGTTTGATGACATTGTGAGCTCCCACCAATTCGGTGCCCCCAAGGAATCACAGCATTTTTGGCAGCAGCTGATACAAGCGCATCCGTTCACTCCTGAATCGACGTTATTTATCGATGACTCGGAAGCGGTGCTGGACGCTGCCGCTGTGTTTGGTGTGGCGCATTTGGTGACATTGCGCCAGCCAGACAGCACAGGCCCCGTCCGCAGTGCCACTAGCTTCCCCGCAATACATCATTTCAACGAAATCTTTGATGGACTCGCCCATGGCGCCTAATACAACCCCACCGATAACGAAACTACGCATCGATAAATGGCTGTGGGCGGCAAGATTTTTCAAGACCCGAAGTTTGGCAAAATCAGCGATCGAAGGTGGCAAAGTGCAGATCGATGGCCAGCGGGTAAAAGTCTCAAAAGAAGTCACCGTGGGCGATAGGGTACTCATTCGACAAGGCTGGGATGAGCGAGAGGTCGATATACTGGCCTTATCAGATCAGCGACGCGGCGCTCCTGAGGCTCAGCAGTTGTATAGAGAGACCGAGCGGAGCGTGCAACGCAGACTGCGGGAAACTGAGGCGCGAAAAGCGGCAGGCTCTGCAGCGCGCCCAGATCATCGGCCGGACAAACACGAACGCCGCCAACTATCGCGATTACGCCGGCACTTAGAGCCCTAGGTTAACTGGGCATATAAGCCGACAGGGTGATGGCATTACGCCCATCATCTTTACTGTCGTAGAGCGCTCTATCAGCGGCATCGATTAAGTCACTGATCTCAGTTTGCATGCCGGGTACGCAGGCAACCACCCCCTGACTCACCGACACATACTTGCCGGTCAGTGACGATTCATGGGGCATTTTCAGCGCATTGACACGCTCACGCACAGCCTCAGCAGTACTCATGGCATCCCCCGATGTGGAACCGGGCAGAATCAACATAAATTCTTCTCCTCCCATGCGCACAGCGAGCTCACCTGCTCGGGAAGTGACTCCCATCAGCACCTCAGCAATTTTTTGCAGCACCAAATCACCAGAGGGGTGGCCATAGGTATCGTTGTAAAGTTTGAAGTGATCGACATCCAGCATAATGATGCCCAAAGAGAAGCCGGCTCGCCGTGCGCGACTGATTTCAGTTTCAAATACCTGATTGGCGCCTCGGCGATTTTTTAGGCCTGTTAACTCATCGATAGTGGCGATATCTGCCAGCTGCTGCCGTGCCTCTTGTAACTGTTGATTCTTCAAGCGAAGGCTCTCAGATAGCTCGGCAAAATCATGGTTCATGGCCTCGCGCTCTAAGCTAGACTGAATCATGTCGCCAAAGGAGCGACTCATCCAGCCACTCGCGAGAGCCATCAGTAAAGATAGTGCCGTGAGTAACGCCGCCAACATAAGATTGAAGGCGCGCATATCGTAGTGCCACGCCAGCCATGTCGCCACCGGTAAGAGCGTAGCAAAGAGATTTGCCATATAGACTTCACGTACCACTGAGGTTACGGCGACTGCCACAACCGAGATGATGGTAACGATGAGTACCAAAAGATAGAACATCTGATCCGAGAGCAGGCCGTCGAGCCAAAACACCGTCGCAGACCACGCGACACCCAGAAGTACGGCGCTAACGATTAACTCGACATAAACGGAAAAACGACCACGTATGAACCGCTCTGACTCTAGAGATCCGGTCATTCGCATAGAATGAACGAGCAGTAGGCAGAGCATACCAACCGCCCAAGACAGTAAAACAACGTCGGCGGTTTGGAACCACAGAAGGGCAACGACGGCGGCGACACCCACAGCATGAGCACCCACCAGCGCGAAACGCGCGTGATGCAAGTGCAGCTCAAGCTTCGCAGCCAAAAGCTCAGCGCCAGAAATTTTGCGTTGGTATAACATTGCGCCAGTTTACCGCGAAGAATCGTTTCAGCGGGAATAGTGTTTAATTATTTCAGTACGTAAGAGCAAGAACAGCCATCGAGCATACAATGGCTTGGCCAACTTAAGAATAGCGGGAGCTGGGAACATGGATACCGCCACATCGACAGTCGTCAGGTTATCTGTCATCGCTTTGCTCATACCAATGGTTGTGCTGG
>CBFHTF010000096.1:0-7733 GCA_965658685.1 Luminiphilus sp. | reverse complement strand
CATGAAATCATTGATTGCTACCTTTCTCATGGCACTGTCTGCGGCCACGCATAGCGCGGCAGAGGACGGTGCGGCCTTGTACCAGCAACATTGCTCGACCTGTCACAGCGCGAGCTTGCGCGGGTCTGCTCACGGGGCTTCGCTCACGGGCAAACCGTTTGTCGACAAGTGGCAGGCAACAGAAGCCACCACCCTGCTGCAATATTCAGCGAGTCAGATGCCACCAGGCCTGGCGCACACACTATCCGCCGAGCAACACGCTGCCATCATCACGCACATCGTTGAATACAATACGAACTCGCTGAAGAGCAGTACCCTACTGGCAAGCATTGGCGCGCTGACAGGCACTGCCCAAGAGCCCGATGCTCTGGAGTTTTCGGGTGCGGACACCATCATGGATCTGGCGAGGTCAGCGGGTAGCTACAATGAGCGCCCAGCTGCGGGTTTAGCGTCCGTCAGTAGCAACACACTGCACCAACCGCCTGATGGAGACTGGCTTTCCTGGCGACGCACGCTCGATGGCCACGGCCACAGCCCACTCAGCACGATCAAGCGCGACAACGTCAACCTGCTGCAGCTGAGCTGGTCCATGGCCATGCATCAGGGAAGCAACCAAGGTACACCGTTGGTACGCAATGGCATCATGTTTTTGACTCATCCCAACAATAAAATACAGGCCATAGAGGGCGCCACCGGGACCTTGCTGTGGGAGTATCAGTACGACTTCCCCACAGCCTCAAGACTACTTGGTGGGCCTAGCCGTAATATTGCCATCTATGAGGATAAACTTTTTCTCGCAACCTACGACGCCGCACTGGTAGCCATCGACGCACGGTCGGGCAAACAACTCTGGCGCACTGAAAAAGCCGACTATCGCGAAGCTTTTACCCACAGTGCCGGGCCTATTATTGCCAATGGCGTTGTGGTCAGTGGTATCAACGGCTGCGAATTATTCACTGAGGATGGCTGTTTCATCACCGGGCATGATCCCGACACCGGCGAAGAGCTCTGGCGGACCTCCACGCTGGCACAACCGGGCACACCAGAGTACGCCACCTGGGGAGATCGCAATCCGAACTTACGCGGCGGTGGGGATATGTGGATCGCCGGCTCCTATGACCCCGAATTAGATCTAGTGATTTTTGGTACGTCTCAACCTAAACCTTGGGCGGCAGCAAGCCGCGGCATGTCCGTCGAAGATGCTGCACTGTATACCAACTCAACCCTTGCTTTGCGCCCTAAGACCGGGGACCTCATATGGCACTTCCAACATATTCCGGGTGAAACGATTGATATGGAGGTTGGCTTCGAAAGAATATTGGCGACCGTTGACGGTCAACCTGTTGTACTCACCATGGGCAAGGATGGCATCCTTTGGAAGCTCAATCGCGCTACGGGAGAGTACTTGGCCCTCGTGGAAACCATGGAGCAAAACATCTTCGATGTGGATGATAATCGCGGACGACTCACCTATCGGGCCGATATTGCAAATGCAGGAATTGGCGATACCTTTACCGCCTGCCCGGGAATCTACGGTGGTCACAACTGGCAATCGATGAGCTACGACGCCCGCAATCACACGTTATTTATTCCAGTGCACCAACTGTGTTCGGACATGACGCCTCGCGCCGTTGACCTCGGTCCTGGTGGCGGCGGTTATGGTGCTGATGTGGCGACCTATCCCATGCCTGGCAAGGAGGATCGTGCTGGTAGGCTCATGGCGATCAATGCAAGCAACATGACCCTGCGCTGGGAAAAAGAACAAGCCGCATTGTTTCTGAGTGGCGCACTGTCAACCGACGGCGACTTATTGTTCATTGGTGATTTGGACCGGCGTTTTCAGGCTATTGATACCGAGACCGGCGAGACGTTGTGGTCGACCCGCCTACCTGCGCCCGCCCATGGCTACCCCATCACTTACGAAGCCGATGGCCGCCAGTTTGTGGCAGTGCAGACAGGTATGGGCGTGTTTCGGGCCCTGACCGCGGTAATTTTCCCAGATATCTATCAACCACCAACCGGGCAAGGCTTGTTTGTTTTTGAGTTGCCACATTAGGTAAAGGGCGAGAGAGGACGTCAGAGGCGCGCTATCACCAAGCTATGTCGTGGGGCGCCTGTCACTGCACCTCTGAAGACAGGCCAGTAATAACGTATCAAGGCCAGACGTTGAACATTTGTCCAGACAGACTTCCGTATTTAAAGACCCGCTTTTCCAGCCTCGCGCATGAGCGGCTGATACTCGGAGAAGTTCGGTGCACCTGGCGTTGAACCCGTGGTGATACCGGCATCCACAGTCAATGTATGGCCACTGGTATAGCCCGACTCGTCACTGGCCAGCCATAGGGCGGCGTTCGCCACGTCGTCAGCAAGGCCTGCACGACCCTTCAATGGAGAATTATCCGCGAGCACTTTCTGCGTTTCATCGATATTGGTGTGATCGCCTAGGGCAGCTGCGGCCACCATGGGCGTCGCCATGCTAGCCGCAGCGATACAGTTAACACGAACCCCACAAGAGCCCACTTCAGCCGCAAGGTTCTTGGTCAACCCGACCACTGCGTGCTTGGCGGCTGCATACGCATGGGGACCCAAGCCACCCATTACGCCCGCAGTGCTGGACATACTGATGATCGAACCCGAACCCGCTTTTTTCATATGACGGGAAGCGTGCTTCATGCCATAGAAGACACCATTGAGAAGAATATCCAGACTAAACTTCCACTCCTCTTGGGGGGTCGATTCCAGAGGTCCAATGGCGCCCACAATACCTGCGTTATTAAACATGACATCGATACGCCCAAACTCCTCCAGAGCGGCATTCACCAGCGCTTCGACATCGGCTTCCGAGGTGACATCACAGCGACGTCCAATGGCGTTACCGCCCAATGTGTCGACAAAGGCCTGCAAAGGCGCATCCTGAATATCACCAAGAATGACTTTCGCGCCTTGCTCAACGAACTTCTTGGCGGTCGCAGCACCAATACCGCTCGCGCCGCCTGTAATGACCGCGACGCGGCCGATCAGTCTTTGATCCATGAGATCCTCTTAATTAAGCTTGTACGATGAGCAGGGAAAATCACACTGATATAAATTGGTAGATAAGATCGTCAGGAAGACGCTTACCGACCGTCGACTGATCGATACCAGCAGTGCCCCGCGAAGCCGGTGCTTCCAGTCGGATCCAGTCCGTCATGCCCGTTCGATGGCTTATCTTCCACTCACCGTCGATGCATTCGAAGCAGTCGAGATAGCGCCCAGCCACAAAATAATCCATCTCGGTTTCAAACGCATCGGGGCTCGCCAGCGGATCACCGATGGGCCGCATTCGATGAAACGCAGTAAAATAAGTCTCGGCTGTCGCTGTATCCGCTCCTGTCAGTTCTATTAGCGTATTACCCAGCTGATGGTGGGTTCGGCTGAATGTCGACAGCACCTGAAACGCAAACCGCACAAAGTCGCCAGGATCGTCCGTGCCCGCTGGACGCGATGGATCAGAGGAAGGTCCTTGATAAAAGTGATTATGGGTCGAATGCGGATGAAATAACGATCGCAGCATTGGCTTATCTAGACGGTCAATCGCCCGCGCATAGCGGGCGATGACCTCGTAGATGGCCTGCTTAGCCAGCAGGTCATGTACAGAAGCGTCCATGACTACTCTCCGAAATTCCAGACCAACTCAGCACCGATAGTACGCGGCGGCCGAGTGGCTGCGTAGGACCAGAGTCCTGCCACGTCGTAGCCGTGAGTATATCCATCCTCATCAGACAGGTTACGACCGAAGACACTCAAACGTAGACTATTGATTTCCCAATTGACCGATGCATCAAGCAGGTGCTGATCATCGTTAAGCAGCTCAGGAGAGTTCGTCACATTGACATAGTGTTCGCCTAAGTAATGATAAGCACCACGAACCCATACACGACCTGAGGGTGTTTCCCACTCGTAAGTGGCGTCCACTGTGCCGGTTAAGTCTGGCGCGCGACGAAACTCGAGGAAGCTAAGATCTGTGGTCTCTCCAGTCACGCCATCGGTGTACTGAAAGTTATCGTACTCCGTATCGAGGTAACCGAGATTGGCACGAACAGTCAGGCCTTCGCCAATTACCGCTTGCGTTTCGAGTTCAACACCCCAGATGACGGCTTCAGATGCGTTAGTTACAACAGTCTTCTGACCCGTACCCGCGTCGGAAGGCAACTGCAATTCTTCCTGTTTATCGTCATATCGCATGTAGAACACACTGCCGTTGATGCGGAACCGGTTGTCTTCACTCTGCGATTTAAAACCAAGCTCAAAGTTATCAACTAACTCGGGGTTATAGGGCTGTGTCGCTTCCTCAACCGAGTTGACACGACCGTTAAAGCCACCCGAGCGGTAACCGGACGAAAACGTGGCGTAAGTCATGACAGTATCGTTGAGTTGATAGCGCAGACTGGCTCGCGGAGTGAATTCGTTCCAAGATTCATTAGCTTCCGCGTTTACGTTACCCGTTTGGTAGGTCCACTTTTCGTCGCGGGTGTAACGACCACCCAGGTTAAGCGTGAGCTTCTCACTAATATTCCAGTCGATATCGGCAAAAAGTGCCTGGGATTCACTTTCTTGCTTCGAGCGCTGCAAAATATCAAGAATAGTTCCCGGAACGACAAAACCGACCCACGAGCGCAGAGGAATCTCGTACTCCGAATCCCAGAGGTAGGCACCAGCCACTGCGTTGATTGCGCCACCGTTATCCCAGCTCAGACGTAACTCGTGGGTGGTCTGCTCATAGGTCGCAGGGCGCGTAGTGCCATATAAAAATTCAGGCGTGCCGTCCCAGTTAGAAATAATGGTTTCGTCCGTCTCGTAGCTTCCGAACACATAATCGACGCTGAGCGCATCAGATGCCTGCCAGCGTGCTTCAATGATATGGGTGTCAGCATCGAAAGTTGCGGCCATTTCGGCCTCGGTCGCTTGATCAGGAGTACTAGCTGCGACAATGGCATCACCCGGATCGGGTGGAATAAAGCCAATGTTTGCTGTCTCACGACGATCACCGGTAATAGTCGTGTTCTCGTTGGCCGAGCAATAACCGTAAGCAGAACAGAACACGTGTCGTGGTTGCCCCGTATTAAGAAGAGGCGGCGTGTCCTGGTCGGTTTCTTCAACCTGGCCCGTGTATTCTAATTCGAAAGTATCAGTTGGGGTCCAAACCACATTTGCACCGTACATGCTGTAGTCGTTACGGCCCACATCGCGTCCTATAACATTGTTATCGTAGTAGCCCTCGCGCTGATCGCGCATCGCACCACTTAGCTTAATCGCAACGTTGTCGCCAATGCCGAAGTTGAAAATACCATCAGCGTATACCGTATCGTACTCTTCATAACCGGTGCGAAATTTACCACCCAGTTCACCCGTAGGCTTAGTACGTGTGATATTGATGATGCCACCGATGGTGTTACGGCCATGCAGCGTACCTTGGGGACCCCGCAGTACTTCCATACTGGCGATATCGATGCTACGCATCAAACTACCGGCGTTGGAACCAATGAACATCCCATCCACGACTACGCCCACTGCTGGATCGAAGTTTTTCTCAACGTCTGCAACACCAACTCCACGAATAAAAATAGCAGCGACGCCGCCCGGGCCCTGGGCTGTGTCGTCGATAACGATATTAGGTGCAATATTGGCGAGATCAGTAATATCACGAGCGAACTGGCCGTCAATCTCTGATTGCGAAAGCGCGCTGACTGAAAAGCCTACATCTTGCAAACTCTCAGTTCTCTTACGCGCGGTTACTACCACTTCTTCTAACGCCATTTCCTGTGCGAACACAGGCGTGACTATGGGCATGGACGATACTGCCGATAATACGGCGATAACGAGAGGGGATTTCTTCATGGCTTGAACCTCCGGCTGCGAGCCTTTGTGTTTATTATTCAGGTGATTTCCGCTTTAAATAACATTGCGTCTGGCGCTATCCCGGTGGCGTCAGTGTGGTCCCTTGGAACTGATTAAAGTAATGGATGGTGACGTCGCGTTGCTGGATCTTCCAGACACCTGCCTGACGCACCAAACGGTCGACATAACTAGCGCCGACAAAGGTGGCTGCTTCAGAATCCGCCAACTTCCCAGTGCAGTCGACGTCACACTTGGAAATCGCTTTGTCCGTATCGGTAAACTCGATGACAACATTCGAGGCAACGTGCTGACTCATGGCCCAAGCGGGCCACAAAACATCGAGCAGTGCACGACGTACGTCTTTTATCCCTTCAAAAGACCCAAAAGGCGGGCCAATGTTCCAGACACAGTCGTCGCTCCAGATGCTCACAAACAACGCTTCATCACGCTTGTCAAAACCGTGGCAATAATTAGAGGCAAGAGCCTCAATTGCAATTCTGCTCTCGAGCATATCGAGACGTCGCAACAACGCTTCGTCCATTGCAGTCACCTACTTGTTCAGAGTCTTATTTTTTTATGGCCACTTCGTGGCTCATTCGTTTTCTTGTTTGCAACTAGCAAGCTATTCAAGACAACTAAATTAGTCAAGTACCGCAACGGAAATTTTAAAAGGTACGAGGCCCGCCCAAAGAATCCAAACTCAGGGCCAGCTCGTTCTGGGTTGGGGCTACTATGAACTTACTAGTGCGCCACTTTTGCGCCTGCTCACTAGATGCTTTTCCGTAGAGCGTGTTGCGCAATCGAGGTTCCCGTCCGGCGGCTCGAATAGCGGCCTCCATAGCCTGCGGAGACCAGCACTGACCGTGACTGGCACCAGCTGCTCGGGAGATACTTTCGTTCATCAAACACCCCCCCAGATCGTTGACACCAAAACGCAGCGCATCCATGGCACCGCCGGGTCCCAGCTTGACCCAAGACGCCTGTATATTAGGCAACACGTCACCTAGCATGAGGCGCGCCATCGCGTGAACTAAAACAACCTCGCGTCGCGTCGGTCCGGGGCGACAGTGTCCGCGTCGAGCTAGCGGCGCCTCCGCAGCGACGAAGGGAAGTGGAACAAACTCGGTAAAGCCACCGGTACGCTGCTGCAATGTGCGAATATGAAGTAGATGTCGCGCCCAATCCTCAGGCGTTTCTACGTGGCCAAACATCATGGTTGCGGTTGTGCGAAAACCAACTGCGTGGGCGGTTGCCATTACCGATAACCACTGATTCGTGGTCAATTTGTCGGGGCAGATGATCGCTCTAACCCGATCATCAAGAATTTCTGCGGCTGTACCAGGCAAGGTGTCTAGCCCAGCATCACGGAGGCGGCTTAGATATTCGTATACCGGTATGCCAAGCGTGCTTGCACCGTGATGGACTTCGAGCGGCGAGAATGCGTGAACATGTAACTCAGGCAACACCGACTTAACCGCAGACACAATGGAAAGATACGTCCGACCCGAATAAGCAGGATGTATACCTCCTTGCAAACACACTTCAGTCGCACCCAGATCCCAGGCCTCCACGGCGCGGCGGCGAAGCTCCACAACATCAATATCGTAGGGGCGATCCCGCCCCTGCTCCTTCGGAAGTCCCTTCGAGAATGCGCAGAAGTTACAGGTATACTGACAAACATTCGTGTAGTTGATATTGCGGTTGACCACGAAGGTTACGGCATCACCCACCTGCTGTCGGCGTAAGTCATCGGCCGCCTCAATCACCTGCTGTAAATCTCGATCGCGGATGAGAAAGAGTGCGCGCAACGCTTTTTCGTCCAGTTCGTCTCCGCGGACTCTGCGCGCTATTAATCG
>CBFHTF010000095.1:0-7741 GCA_965658685.1 Luminiphilus sp. | reverse complement strand
GCACGTGGTAAGACACAGTGGACGAATCGATTTCCGCCATGGTGCCCTCTTGCGCTCGAATACAGCCAGCAAAGTACCGGAAGTGATCAGCACACAGCGGTACGTCAGCGTTAAGCGTTTCGCGAACAGCTTTGCCGTTATCCCACGTTTCGGCTACCGCCAGTGCCTCAAGATTGGCATCAATACGGTCGGCAATTTTTAGCATAATGTTGGCGCGTTCAGTCACCGAGGTGCTGCCCCATGCAGCACGAGCGCTGTGCGCCGCATCGAGAGCAAGGTTAATGTCTTTGTCGTTTGAACGAGCAATTTGGCAAAACACCTTTCCGTCAACCGGTGAGATGTTGTCGAAATATTGACCGTCGACGGGGGCAACCCAATCGCCACCGATGTAGTTATCGTACTTGGCCTTAAAGGCAACCGGTGAGCCTTCGGTACCCGGATTTGCGTATGTCATTGGAAGTCCTCTCTGTCGCAGAAGTCGTTATGATTAATGGTCACTACCGGCAACAATTACCGGCGTATCATGCCCTGTTAGCATAGGTAAGTAAGGGACCTCTTACCCACTGTACTTTGGTGGATCGACATCTAGTACTTTGGTACCGATCACGGTCTCAAATACAAAAAAGGCCGGGAGACAAAATATACCGCCCGGCCAACGCTCCTCACCGAACCGGGTGATTAGAAATTAATGATAAGACCGATGTTGATTGAATCTGTTTCCTCGACGGTCTGGCTTGCATCGATGGAAATTTCATTCTGGGTGAATTCCACAACACCAATCAAATTGGGGTAAAAGCTATGGAAAACTGCAACGGTAGTTGTCTCGTTCTCCCACTTTGCAGCATTGTCGATCTCAGATAGGCCATACGAAATCACAGCTCGGGTGTTACCCATGGTGTAGGCTGCTTGAGCGAGATGTCCGGAGCTATCGACTTCCTCTCCGTTCTCTGTAACCACACCTAACCCTAAAAGGCCAAGTCCTTTGTTATCGGCTGGGCCGACAAGGAATCCAACGCCTTCACCGTCATAGCCAGATGCATGTAGCGAGAGGCCACCAACTTTTAACTTAGCACCATAAGAAAAGCCTCTGGTGTCTACATTTTCTGACACGCCCTCAGATTTTTGCTGCATGAAGCCGCCCCACACGTTGATGCTGCTCGAATCCGAAAAGGCGCGGTTGTACGTTAACTCACCCTCGATTCGAGGTGCGCTCTCTTCAGCGGCGGCATCAATAACGAGATCACCGGCCGCATCGGTTGTTGTGGCTGTACGGGATGGATCGATAAAACCAACGGCCAACTTGAAACCACTCATGTCTGGCGATCGGTACGTAATTTGGTTAGTAGGCAGAGGATAGATATAACCCGAGCCAATGTTACCAAAGGAGACGTATGCGCCATCAACCAAACCGAGGGTGTCGTTGGTCATACCATAACCCAGCAGAATTTCATCACCGAAGATGTTGCTGCGGTTATAGAGAGTGAAATCTTTACCGATAAGCAGCTGACCTCAAGACGCATCTACCGTACCGTAAAACTGACGAGTGTCGATTAGACCGTCAGTAGGAGTCTCGTCGCTGTCGTTAGTTGACACCCAGAAGGACGCACGGCCACCCAGGGTAACGTCACCCATCTTTTTGCTGAACGTGGTGCCGAACCAGTTCGGCAAGAAACCGGATCGAATACGCGCTTGGTCTCGAGACGCGACATTAACTCCTGCAATGTCTG
This sequence comes from Luminiphilus sp., assembly GCA_965658685.1. Lineage (GTDB taxonomy): Bacteria > Pseudomonadota > Gammaproteobacteria > Pseudomonadales > Halieaceae > Luminiphilus. Next base: position 6,014 of record CBFHTF010000095.1, on the reverse strand, counting down.
TTTCGGTAGATGCACTTGAATAAAACGCATTGAACGACGCATCTAGGGATACAGACGTGCCGTCGTTATTGTAAACCTCTACCGCTGCTTGCGAGCCAAAAGACACAGCCGCAACAGCGCCGGCCAGCACTACTTTGCTGAACAGTTTGGATTTCATGGAACCCCCTCCAGATATTGGTTTTATCGGCACCGCATCGAAGACATCAATGTCTCGGGTGTCGCTACGCACAGTGGCTGCTGGTTAATCTTTTGTTTAGCATGGCCACGTGCGCACACTATGCAGACAGACCCAAGCGGTCGAAATTCCTCTTTCTGGTTGTTGGCGCTGTGCTTTGGGGGTTTAGAAGCACTACGCTTGAAGGATTACTACTTGAGAACTATGCAAAGGCGACATGTCACCCAACAGCTAACCCAATAGCGCCGCCATCTCATCGAGAACTACCGGATCCTCAATCGTGGATGGCACCGTGTACGGCTCGCCATCGGCAATTTTACGTAGGGTTGCACGCAAAATTTTCCCCGAGCGTGTTTTGGGTAAGCGCTCAGCAACCACGGCGCGCTTAAAGCACGCAACAGCGCCGACCTGCTCCCTCACGGCGGCAACCAAGGCTGACTCCAGCTCGGCGGGCTCAATCATTGCGCCATCTTTCAACACGACAAGCCCAAGAGGTAGCTGCCCTTTTAGTTCATCGGCAATACCGATAACAGCGCACTCCGCCACCGCCGGATGGGCCGCCACAATCTCTTCCATCTCGCCGGTCGAGAGCCGATGCCCGGCAACATTGATGACGTCATCAGTGCGCCCCATGATAAAAACATAGCCATCCTCATCAATGTAGCCTCCGTCCCCAGTCAGGTAATAGCCAGGATAAGGCTTGAAATAACTCTCATCGAACCGCTGATGATTACCCCAGACCGTGGGTAAACTCGCCGGCGGCAACGGGCGCTTGATGACTACAGCACCCTGCTCTCCGGCGGGTACAGGTCGACCCTCGGGGTCGAGAATGGCCACTGCGAAGCCCGGTGTAGCTTTGGTCGCCGAACCTGGTTTGGGTGGAAACGATTCAATTCCGCGGGGATTACAGGCGATGGCCCAGCCGGTTTCGGTCTGCCACCAGTGGTCGACAATAGGCAGGGCTGTCAGCTCTTCTAACCAATGGTAGGTTGGCGGATCAAGGCGCTCACCGGCCAGATAAAGCGCTGACAAACTGCTTGTGTCGTATCGCTGGAAAAGGCTGCCTTCAGGATCCTCTTTGCGCACAGCACGAAAAGCGGTGGGGGCCGTGAATAACACTTTCACTTGATAATCCTGAATAACTCGCCAGAAAGCGCCAGCATCGGGGGTCCGAACGGGCTTACCCTCGTACACCACCGTAGTGCACCCTGCCAATAGCGGTGCGTACACAATATAGGAGTGGCCAACCACCCAACCAACATCACTGGCGGCCCAAAATACATCACCGGCAGCGATGTCGTACACGGCCGCCATCGACCATGTCATAGCAACCGCATGACCACCATTGTCACGCACCACGCCTTTCGGCTTACCGGTAGTGCCCGACGTGTAGAGGATGTAAAGCGGGTCCGTCGCCAGAACGGGTACGCAATCGGCGGGCTCAGCGCTCTCGACCACCTCGTGCCAATCGATGTACCGCTCGGTATCGAGCTCTACCGGTGCTTCTGGTCGCTCCAAAACCACCACGCGCTCTGGCTGATGCGTCGATTCTGCCAATGCGTTGTGCACAATGGGTAGATAGTCGATGACACGACCTACTTCTATCCCGCAACTGGCAGTAACCAGCACTTTGGGTGTGGCATCCTCAAGACGCACCGCCAACTCATGGGCAGCAAAGCCACCAAAAACAACGGAATGGATAGCACCCAATCGCGCACAGGCAAGCATTGCGACAACCGCTTCAGGCACCATGGGCAAGTAAATGACGACCCTATCGCCTTTGCCCACACCCAAATTGCGCAAGCCACCCGCAAAAAGCGCTACCTGACGCTGTAATTGTGCATAGGTAATAGCACGGCGACTATCGGTTACGGGCGAATCGTAGTAAATCGCGACCTGCTCGCCTCGACCCGCTAGCACGTGGCGGTCGACGGCGTTATAGCAGGTATTTAAGACACCATCGGGATACCAGCGCTCAACGCCGTTATCGTCACTGGCGAAACCAATGGTCGGCGGTTTCAGCCAGTCAACAAGGCCAGCTTGCTCTAGCCAAAAGGAAGCAGGATCGTTAATGGATGCTTGGAACTCGGTATCGTAGTTCATGTATTCCCTCTCGGTAGCGCGCTGCGTTCGGTTATTGTGATGAGTGTCGCGCTGCCGAGGTTGGGTGTCATTACGACGTTGGTCGCGAGGTTGACAATACATCCCACTCCAAACCAATTATCTCTATCGCTTTCATCCTCTTGATCGATAAAGTCGATTGCATTTGTTGAGTTAATCAATTGGCCAATCGAGCCAAGTGTTCCTATGTTGCGTATGTACTCGCAGACACCTAGAAGCGTTAACAACACATATGTTGTGCGTTTGCTATGTGTCGTTAACCAGAGCTGGAAAAGCCTCCAAGGAGAAGACTGACATGTTCAAACCAAAAACCCTGATAGCCGCAGTTGCCATGGCCAGCGCCATGTCTCTGCCAGTACAGGCCGAGAACACCTTCGCCAAACCCCCAAAATTCTGGTGGCCAGATCGTGTTGATCTGACACCATTGCGCGACCACAGCCCCGAATCCAACCCCTACGGTGCCGACTTCAACTACGCCGGCGAGTTTGCCAAAGTGGATTTGGCTGCGCTTAAAACCGATATTCGCGCGGTACTCACCGACTCTCAGGGCTGGTGGCCCGCCGACTATGGCCACTACGGTCCTTTCTTTGTCCGCATGGCTTGGCATAGCGCGGGAACCTACCGTGTAGCCGATGGTCGTGGCGGCGCCGGTGGCGGGCAGCAACGTTTTGAGCCTCTCAATAGCTGGCCCGACAACGCCAACCTCGACAAAGCTCGTCGTCTGTTGTGGCCCGTCAAGCAAAAATATGGCCGACAAGTATCCTGGGCTGACTTAATGGTGCTTACCGGTACTGTGGCCATGGAAGATATGGGCTTTAAAACCTTTGGCTTCGCCGGCGGTCGTGAGGATGACTGGGAGCCCGATCTGGTCTATTGGGGCCCAGAGACGGTTATGCTTGCAGACCAGCGCTACAAGGGCGAGCGTGAACTCGACAACCCCCTCGCGGCCGTGCAGATGGGCCTGATCTACGTCAACCCAGAAGGCCCGAATGGCAAGCCCGATCCGGCACTGGCGGCGCATGATATCCGCGAGACCTTTGGTCGCATGGCCATGAATGACGAAGAGACCGTTGCACTGATTGCCGGTGGCCACACCTTTGGCAAAGCGCACGGCGCGCACAAGCCAAATGATTGTCTTAGCGTAGAACCCGCCGCAGAAGCCACTGAAAGCCAAGGTCTCGGCTGGAAAAACAGCTGCGGCAAAGGACACTCTGAGGACACGGTAACTTCAGGTCTTGAAGGCGCCTGGACACCCACACCCACCAAATGGTCTATGGCCTATCTAGGCCAGTTGTTTGCCTACGATTGGGAGACGGAAGAGAGCCCCGCCGGTGCAACCCAATGGGTGCCAAAAGATGACAACACCGCTTTCGTACCCGATGCGCACATCGAAGGTAAACGCCATAAGCCCATCATGTTTACCACTGATCTCTCTCTGAAAGCAGACCCAGCTTATCGTGAAATTTCGAAGCGATTCCTGGAAAACCCAGAGCAATTTGAGGATGCATTTGCACGCGCCTGGTTCAAGCTGACGCACCGTGACATGGGGCCCCGTGCCCGCTACGTGGGTGCCGACGTGCCTGCCGAAGTGCTCATGTGGCAGGACCCGATCCCTGAGGTTGATCATGCCCTCATCGACGACAAAGACGTAGCCAAACTGAAGAAAGCCATCTTGGCCACGGGCGTGTCTGTGCCAGAATTGGTACGTACGGCTTGGGCATCAGCTGCTAGTTACCGAGATAGCGATATGCGCGGTGGTGCAAATGGCGCGCGAATTCGATTGGCACCCATGAATGAGTGGGAAGCTAACAATCCCAAAGAACTTGCTTCCGTTATCGCTAAGCTCGAGCAGGTACAAGGCAAGTTCAACAAATCAGCCCGCAAAGGCAAGCAAGTATCACTTGCCGACTTGATAGTGCTGGGTGGGGCCGCAGCCATTGAAAAAGCTGCCGCCGACGCGGGGCACTCGGTATCCGTACCGTTCACTCCGGGTCGCATGGATGCCAGCCAAGCAATGACAGACGTCGAGTCATTCGCTGAGTTGGAACCTGTCGCCGACGGTTTCCGCAACTACTTCAACACCGAGGCGTCCTACCTATCGCCGGTAAAGGCCATGATCGACAAGGCAGACTTGCTTGATCTTAACGTGCCAGAAATGACGGCGTTAGTCGGTGGTTTGCGAGTACTAGGCGGTAATCATGGGGGTTCTGATCACGGTGTTTTTACCGATAACGTCGGTGTATTAAGCACAGACTTCTTCGCCAACTTACTCGACATGTCTACCGAATGGCGTCCCTCTAATGAGTCCCAGGGTTTGTATGTGGGTGTCGATCGAGCCACTGGTGTTCGCAAGTACACGGCTTCACCGGTTGATCTGATGTTTGGATCGAGCTCAGAGTTGCGAGCGGTCGCAGAGGTGTATGCGTCTGCCGACGGTGAGGCGAAATTCATCAGTGATTTCGTCAGCGCCTGGAGCAAAGTGATGACAAATGACCGATTCGATCTGGAGGCGGTTGGAACATTACGGTCCGGTATGGCTGCACGTTAGAGCCATTTACTGACGGTTAAGCCCGGTGGCTTGCGCCACCGGGCTTTTTTTGTTCTTTTGTCGTCCCAAAGGGATGATTTAGCCCAACCTAGGAGACCGCGAGTGAGCCGCCTACCCCTCGATCAAGACCCCCGCATCGACCCCCGGCATTGGCCATTTTTAAATGCAATGGCCATGACCCACCGCGGGCTTTCAAACGTGGAAAGCCGAGAGCAAATGCTCGCGATGGTCAGTACACCAAAGGCAATCGAAAACGAACAAGCCATGATCGCGCTGTACAACGCGGCAGATAACGTCCAGCTAGCACCCAAAGAAGGTTTAAGAATATCTGAGGTTGCCATCGAGTCAGCGCCCGACGGCAATACCATCAACCTGTCAATCATGCGCCCAGACACCGACGACATACTGCCCTGTCTGTACTACATACACGGCGGCGGCATGATGACCATGTCGTGCTTCTACGGCAACTATCAAACCTGGGGACGCTTGCTCGCCCATCAAGGCATCGCTGTAGTCATGGTGGATTTTCGCAACTGCCTACGGCCTTCTTCGGTCGACGAGGTTGCCCCCTTCCCTGCGGGGTTAAATGATTGCACATCTGGCTTTCTTTGGACTTATGACAATGCCGATGCGTTAAATATTGATCGTGACAGCCTTGTTATCGGTGGTGAGAGCGGCGGCGGCAATTTAGCAATCGCCACAACCCTATCCCTATTGCAGCGTGGTGAGGCACATAGACAAAAGGGCTTATACGCTCTGTGCCCTTACATTGCCGGTATGTGGCCTAGTGATGACTTGCCGTCAGCTGAAGAAAACGATGGGCTGTTCATTAAAGTGGGGGATAATCGAGGTGCAATGGCCTATGGCATAGAGGCCTATGAGGCGAAAGACCCATTAGCCTGGCCTCTTTTCGCAACCGAGGATGACGTGGCTGGTTTTCCACCAACCATGGTGCGCGTTAATGAGTGCGACCCTCTGCGCGACGAGGGCATCGCTTTTTTCAGAAAATTATTGGCAGCCGGGGTTCATAGCCAGTGTGTGCAGGCCATGGGTACGGTTCACGCAAGCGAACTATTGTGCACCGTGGTGCCCGATATCAGCCTGGCGGGCGCACGGGATATTGCTGGGTGGGTAAGGTACTGCCAACACTATGGCAGCAGTTAACCGTTG
>CBFHTF010000094.1:0-7866 GCA_965658685.1 Luminiphilus sp. | reverse complement strand
TCCTCTCCAGTGAGCCGAAAGTTCAAGGGAACAAAAATGGCACCCAGTGCATTGCTGGCCACCATCGTCTCCAGGAAAGCGGGTTGATTGAACCCCAGGAACCCAACCCGATCGCCAAAACACACACCCCGACTGCGCAACATGGCGGCTATTTGGCGCGCGCGTTGATTAAAATCGCCATAGGTGATCGATTGATCTTGATAAACCAGCGCGGTTCGATGCGCGCTTAATTCGGCTTGGCGCAGAATTTGCCCGGCCACATTCATGTTGGGTTCAGGACGATGCATAAATTATCCCCGTTATTGTTATGTCTTGCGCCGACGACTTGCAGCCGACGTGTTAGCGTAGCTTACAGACCATATTGGCGTGCGGCCAAGTCGCGCATGATCTCCTCAGAGCCTCCGCCAATGGCATTAACGCGGACTTCGCGATAAATACGTTCAGCCCGACTACCCCGCATAAAACCGATACCGCCAAGAATCTGCAGCGCCTCTCTTGCGCAGTATTCCATGACTTCACTGGCCTGCACCTTCAGCAGGGCAATATCACCGGGGTTTGGCGTGCCCGCCTCGATGGCTTCATTACAGAGCCGGATATAGGCCTGTGTGGCATTGAGTTTTTGTTTCATGGTGGCGATTTTGTGGCGAATGACTTGGTGGTCTACCAGTCGTTGGCCGAAGGTCTTGCGCTGACGTGCCCAGTCGACAGCCTCTTCCAGACAGACTCTTCCGAACGCTTCCATTTGAATGGCCATCGCCATGCGCTCACTGTTGAAGTTGGTCATGATGACCTTAAAGCCCTGGTTCTCTTCACCAATGAGCTGATCAACCGGCACGCGTACGTCGTCAAAATAGAACGTTGCTGTGTCTGATGCCCACCAGCCCTGTTTACGGGTTAGTGCCGTGCGTGAGCAACCTGCGGCATCGGTGGGGATGAGTAGCATGGAAAGCCCACCTGCTCCGGGGCCTCCTGTGCGCACAGCGGTCGACAGATAATTGGCTCGCATGCCACCGGTGATGTACGTTTTCGAGCCATTCACAATGAAGTGGTCGCCATCGCGCGTTGCTGTGGTCGCGATATTTGCCACATCTGAACCACCGCCGGGCTCGGTGATGCCCAGAGAGATCCAACGTTTACCTTCTAAAATGGCGGGCACGATTTCGGCTTTCATACGCTGAGAGCCCCAATTAATGATTGGGGGCAAACCAATGCCGTGGACCATTAGACTGGCGTTGATGCCACCTGCGCCAATGCGCGCCAGTTCTTCATTGGCAATTTGACTAAACCATACGTCACCGGGTGTGCCACCGAATTGCTCGGGGTAACCCAGACCCAATAAACCCACCGCCGCCGCTTTTGACCACAGCTCTTCGGGAATGTGGCCAGCCTCATCCCACTCCTCGGCATAGGGCATGATGTCTTGATCAATAAAGCGGCGCAGCTGCTCGCGCCATGCGTGATGGTCCTCCGATAAATGTGGGTTAGGCAGACGTGCACTATCGAAATCGAGACTCATACGCAGACATCACTTGGGCTTGAATTAGCGTTTCTTTTATACCAGTGATGGCGGCGGCGCAACGCTGAGCTCGATGGCCAAGCTAGCGAGACACCCCTTGAGATTAAGCTCGGGCACGGCGACCTGTTTCCGAGTTCGGTCGGCGAGTGGGTGGATAGCCTTTTACTCATGCACGTTAGCGACTTATATTGTGACCATCGAGAGCAGCCAGGGTGCCGTGTTGAAGCCGCAAAATGATCTACAGAAAGAACCTGTACAAATGGCCGATATTGCCCGGATGGCCGGTGTTTCCAAATCGACCGTCTCTCGGGCGCTCTCAGACTCCCCTTTGGTCAATGAAGCTACGAAGTCACTGGTTCGCGACATTGCTCACGCGCACAACTATCGTGTCAATGTAGCCGCACGTAATTTTCGATTGAAAGAATCATTACCGGTATCGCTATTGATTCCAGAGGCGGAGGGTGTTGAGTGGAGTATTTCGGATCCCTTTTTCCTCGAAATTACAGCCGCTATCGCTGAGGCTCTGGATGAGCGTGGGCACACCTTGCTACTTAGCCGCACAACACCTCAGTCAGGTCAGTGGATAGAGGACTTTGTCAATCGGCGTCACGCCGATGGCGTGATCCTGATTGGTCAGGGCAGCCAACATGATACGCTCCAACGTATCGCCAGCCACTATCGCGGCATATCCATTTGGGGTGAGTCCGTTGCGGGCGCCCTGTATCCAACCGTGGGTAGCGACAATGAATTAGGTGGTCGGCGTGCGGTTGAGCGCTTGCTGCTCCGGGGCTGCAAACGTATTGCATTTGTCGGTTTAGAGCCGGTACCAGAAGTCAATGCGCGCTACGCGGGTTACCGAGCGGCACTTCAAATAGCAGGTCTTACATGTGATGAGGCGCTGACATTTGGTGTTACCGTAGGCAGCGAGTCAGCGGTGCATGTTCTCGAGGAACTGCTGTTAAAGCGCGATTGTTTCGACGCTATTTTTGCCGCCAGTGATTTACAAGCAGTTGCTGTGATGACCGCGCTGATGCAGGTGGGTGTGTCAGTGCCAAACGACTGCGCGGTCATAGGTTACGACGATGTGCCCCTCGCCGCTTGGTATCATCCTGCACTAACGACCATTCGGCAAAATCGAACGCTTGGCGCTCAAATCTTAGTGGATAATTTACTCGCGGGCATCGAAGGCCGAGAAACTGCAAACGTCAAACTGGACCCCGAATTGATCGTGCGCGACTCAGCTTGATCCACTGAATGGTACCGCGGTTCAGCCTTCGTGCTCAGATGCTGACCCATCGGCGCATGTCGCGATGCAGTGGGGATGCACGGCATGTAACTGGGGCGCGAGCCCAAGCTTATCGATCGGGACAGTGAATGGGGGAGCAAAGGTAAGACCTAAGGCATCGCCTACAGCCAGAGTGTAAGGTGCCATGAGTACCAGTTGTTTATTGCGCTCGTCTAGCGTGATGACAGTTGCACCGAACAAGTTTTCAGCGTTGCCAAGGACGCTGGTTTCGGTACCCGCCATCATCCAGGGACCATCGATAGACTCACTGAAATAAAGTCGAATCAGCGTTTGGACCTCTTCGTCGGGTTGCTCTTCTGTCTTTCGATCTGTGGTGGCGCACACCATGAGTAGCTTGCGTCCGTCGTCGACAGGATAAATCTTTGGTACCTCGAATTGGGTAAATTTGTCGGCGTCTGGCAATACGATAGGTGGCATCAGATCGAGTGGACCGAGTGGATCTGATGACTGCAGCTTTAGCACGCCCATGGCGGGTACCGTGGGTGCTGCTTTCGCCGCAAATACAACGTAGGTTTCTGCCTTGTGTTGAAAAATAAAAGGATCCCGCCAGGCGAGAATTGCGCCACCGGGCTCCCCGGCCACGTGACCAAGGCGATCCCGACGATCCATAAAATAACCCTTCGCACAAATAGTGCCGTAATCGGCGTGTGCACACGCAAGGACCTTGCCATCAGCAGCGCTAACTTTGTCGGGTGAGGCAGCCGGTGCCACAGCTAGGCATTGCAGAAATGGACGTTCGGGCGCGGGCAGTTGTATGCCCGTGTAGCCGACCCAGATGTCACCATCCTCATTAGCCCATACGGAACCGCTCCAAACGTTTCTACTGTCGTGCCCATCAACCGCTTCGCCTGGCTGCTGAAATATGCCGCCATCCACCCAAGAATTTCCGTTGTCGGTCGACAAAAAATGGTGCACGTGGAATCTATGGTCATTGCGTTTGGTCGGATCGATGATGTCACCGTTAGCGGCTTGTCGAGCCAGTGCCAAACAGTAGAGATGCAGTGTGTTTTCGTGCCAGAACGACCACGCATCCCACAAGTACCATTGGGGATGCTGGATCCCATGGCGAAAACAGGCACCCACCATTTGTTGGGATTCGGTACAAGAATTCATACGTTACTCGTCTTATTGGAGTGCGACAGCTCAAAGGCGCCAACAAGACCCGATAAAGGCGCCAGCGACGGCAAGCTTATGCGCTGCGCCATAGCGGTATCGCTATCGAGAGCCGGTAAATAGCCGTTTAACAAGGCGCGCGTGGCTTGTTGAACTCGGGCTATCAGCCCAGGAGAATTGCTAACACCACCACCGATGACAATCATATCCGGCACCATAGACAGCAGTAAATTAGCGCACATCTGCCCCAGATAATACGCCTCGAGGCGATGTGCGAAATGGTCAGAGGCTAACTGAGACAAGCTCTGGTGCCAGCGGGAATGTATGCTTGGGCCAGATGCGAAGCCCTCCAGACAGTCCTTGTGAAACGGACATATACCTGCATCCGGTAAATCATGTGGATGGCGTGCTAGCGTTATATGGCCAATCTCAGGGTGTGAAGCCCCAGTACTGATCTGCTCATCGATCACCAAGCCACCGCCAATGCCAGTGCCTACCGTGACATACATGACTCTCGAATGGTTTTTACCTGCCCCCTGCCGTGCTTCCGCAAGCGCTGCACAGTTGACATCGGTATCAACAACGATGGGTACCTGAAATTCAGCCAAACAATCAAGGTAATTAAAGCCGCGCCAACCGGGCTTTGGTGTTGCCGCAATGACACCATACTCGGGTGAGTTCGGCACGATACCCAATGGACCAAAACTGGCGACACCAATGGCTTCAAAGGGGGCGGTATCAAACGCCTTTCGAAGCACAGCAAGCACCGCCGCGGCAGTGGCCTCGGGTGTTGTCGTAGGGATAGTGGTGATGGTTGCGTCGGTGACTGTTGTACCAACCCCAACGACAAATTTAGTGCCCCCACCTTCGATGGCAGCCACGCGTGGATGTGACATTACGGTTGCATCTCGTTGTTCATGTTATTTTGATCTATGGTAGTGAACAGTTATCCCGTGTGATCGTGTGCTTACTATGTCGCAGCCTCCACCCCAAGTTGGGTGACACGAAACAGTGCTTGCCGAGGGGAACGGCAGGTGCATTGAGGGGCTACCCAATCAATGCACCCACCACTGCCCATCGACACCCTTCAGATCGTTGCATTAACAGCACTAAAGGTGTGCCGCGCGCGATTGAAAATCCTCAGAAGGCGTAACGAATGCCAACGGCAGTGGATCGACCGCTGAGTGGACGCGCCCGCACAAAACTACCAACAGCCGCGGACCCCTCCTCTGACTCCGTCAGAACAAACTCGTCGGTTAGGTTGTTGACATTGAAATTAACCGAGAGTGCCTCGCTGATATCGTAGCGCCCAAATAAATGCACCAATGTGTAGGCACCCTGTTCGAGGTCATTATTGTCCTGCATATAAAAAGCACTGGAGCCAACGAATGATGCGCCAATGGTGAAGTTATTGCGTGAATACTCTGGCGTGATCGTATACAGAATGTCGGCTTGACGACGCGGCGTATTGCCAATCACATCGGGGTTGGTTGCATCGGCAACGATTTCAGCGTCAACCCATGTCATGTTGCCCTGAATACTGAAGCCATTACCCACAAGCCAGTTACCCTCTAACTCTAGACCCGTGGCTTCATATTCTCGAACAAAGGTTAGTCCGCTCGTGATTTCGGCATTAGTCTCTTCAACCATCGTATCGAACAGTGTGACGTAGGCCGACCAGGTTTCGGCCTGATGTTTATAACCCACTTCCAGCTGATCTACGTTATCAAAGCCGTCGGTAGTCGATGCTAGCGAGCCATCGGGATTCAGCGCCCCTGAAATTTGTGTCAAACGGTCAGCAACGGCACGCCCACCCGCAGAGTAACGAGCAAAGATCGAAGCGCTTTCACTCAGCAGGAACGTACCCCCAAAGCTGTAGGAAGTGTTATCGGCATCGTAATTCACGTTGCTTACAGCCGCATTGTTCCCATTAAGTGCGCGCACACCGCCACTTATGAAACCGGCCGATACCGCGCTGCTATTTTCAAGTAAGGCATCGCTATCGAGACGGGTGATGACGCCGTTCTCCACCGCAAACTGGCCGACACTGCCATCACCATTGAGGTCACGACTTACGTTGCCCCCACAACAACCATCAAGCCGACGACCCCGTGCTTCAACATTGTCTTGACGCACACCGATATCAAAGTACAGACGTTCAGATGCATTGAAGCCAAGATTGACGTATGGCGCGAATGTCGTGTACTCGAGATCCCAGTCCCAGCTCAGGAAGCTTTGGGTGACAGCACCGTTATCTGCGAGGACGACGTCGACAGCATTGCCGTCAGCATCAATACCGGCGCCATTGGCGACATAATCAATGTTTTGTGAATTTGAGCCGCTGAGTGTCTGCATACGCGTTTGCCAGCTGTTCCAAGAGATATTGATGTTCTGTTTGGAGTAATACACACCGGCATCAATATTGAAGTTGCCGACAGTCTTGCTGACGCTAAAGTCATTGACTAGCAGACCCACGTCTTCAAATGTGGTGTCAAACAGCAGGTTGGTGAACGCGAGCTGGTCTGGGTCTGCAACCTGTCCATTAATGGTGGCAGTTACGCCACCCGAGCAATCGGGAGCTACCCCGCCCACAGAAGCTTCGTTACACAGAACCATGCCTTTGTCTGCGATTGATGCGGTGCCGCCGGCGAAGCCGTCGGTGAAGGGAGAGATAAAACCACCTTTCACAGAAGAGGAGCGAAATTTATTGTTGAACGCCCAGCCATTGCCAACGTTCTTGTCGAACTCGAAGCCAAAGGCCTGCACCTCAGACTCAATACCATCAGCGACTGACCGCTCCATTGGATTGCCATAGGGATCGAACGTTGTGATGTTGTTGGTCGCAGGCGACTGCAAAGCTTGGGTAGACGCGTCGTATCCTGGTACAGCACCATATTCGCCATCGCCCTTCACAAGAACAGGGGAAGGCAAGTACGTGGTTACGCGGTCGTTGAGATTTTTAAAGTAGAAACGCAAAAAGCCATCGTCGAACTCTTTGGTTATATTGAATTTGACCTGACCACCACTGTCGCCGTTGAAATCGGTCTCACGTACACCTTCGCCGTCTCGAAAAAAGCCTCCTATATGGTAGTACAGGGTGTCGCTAATTCTGCCGCCGTACTCGAAATCGGTGCGGAACTCATCGTAATCGGCGCCGAAGGATAGACCTACTGAGCCCTGATCGTCGCCACCGGTTTTGCTGATGAGGTTGATAATGCCGCCGGGCGAGTTAGATGCCATAGTCGAGGCCGAGCCGCCACGAATGGATTCAACGCGACCGAGGGTCCAGTCGTATCTAACAAAGTTGTCGGTATTAGCGAAATTGATGTCACCGTATTCGAGCACGGGCAGACCATCTTCATGGATCTGCATGTACTTGGATCCACCAGTAGCAAGCGGAATACCTCGCACCGTGATGTTGGCGTTACCGTTGCCGCCCGAACTCTCTGCACGGATACCGGGTAGGCTTCTGAATATCTCTGCAACCGAGCGTGGTGCCAGTTTTTCGATGTCTTCTTGGCTCATCGAGCTTACTGATACGCTGGCTTCAAGTTTGGTCACCCCTTCGCGTGCGACACCGGTGACGATAACTTCTTCCAGCATTTGTGCTGTCGCATGACTCGCGCCCATAGCTGTTGTTAGCGCGCAGATAGCTGCAACCAGCGGGGATTGTGAAACGTTGTGACGTGCCATAAAGACTTCTCCTTACAAGGCAGTGGAGCAGCTTGCGCCTTAGATCACTGCCGTAGTTATTGTTAGGTTTTGAATACCCGTACGACGTTGTGCTCGTGTGAGCACTTGCCTTCTTTAAGACTACAACCGATTGCATGCTGGTGCAATCGGTTGCAAATACAAGTGCAAACGGTTGCAATGCACGTAGGAATGTATTCGAATGTGGTAAGCCTCAGGCCTTTCCGTAACCCGAGCAAAA
>CBFHTF010000093.1:0-8154 GCA_965658685.1 Luminiphilus sp. | reverse complement strand
ACACTTGTCGATGCACGCCGCGGCGCCCGAATGAACAACCAAATTTTCATGGGTGACAAACTCCCCAGCTATAACGATTTATTAACAACGGTTATCGATCGGCTGTGGAATAACAGTGCCCGGGGTGTTAAGGGTACTGTACAGCGCCGTGTTCAAATAGCGGCGTTGGACGCCTTGTCGGGTGTTTTGGCGCAGGTAAACGCCGCACCCCAAGTGCGCGCAGAGGCACTGGAGGCCATTGTCAGTATTCGTGATTTGGCTATGGATGGGCTGGGTCAGCGTGATGTCGCGTGGCGCGCCCATCATCGGTTTGTGGTTGCGCGTATCGATGATTTAATGGCTACAGACGGCTATCTAAAAGGTATGCCAGTCACGATCCCTCCGGGGTCTCCTATTTAATCATCCACTGTGGCTTGCACAGCTAATAGTGGGTGTGCAGCCCCAAGAGAAGAACGAAAGGAATTCATGTTAACTCGAGACCATTATGCTACGTTTTCCTAACATCATTTTATTGTCGGCCGTTGCCGCCTGTGCTTTTGCGGTAGTGTCAGCACAGGCTCAAACCAACTCGTCCACTGTCACGGTTGATACCTTGCGTGCGGGGTTAAAAGCGGGGAGGTTAACGACAATCCGTTGTTTCAAACCCCTGCACAGCGTCGTGTCACATTTGCCAATATTGAACAGTTTGCGCCAACACGCATGCTGACGCCCGGATCGCGTGTGTTGCAATTTCAAGCCAAACCGTCATCTCTCGAGCGCGTCTCAGTGGCAGTGAATGACGAATTTGGGGAGCGCGAATTCACGGTGGCCGAGTTTTTGCAGCGCGAAGACCTGATGGGATTGGCTGTGGTGCAAGACGGCAATATCTTGCTTGAGCATTACGCCTCAGATCACAGCGCTGCCACACCCTGGGTGTCATTTTCGGTGACTAAATCTATTTCATCGATGTTAATCGGTGCGGCCATTCATGATGGTTACATTGAAAGTATCGATGATCCGGTTGTGCGCTATCTGCCGCGTTTACAAGGATCGGCTTATGACGGCGTAACATTGCGGCATCTACTGCAGATGGCATCGGGTGTTGCTTGGAGCGAGGATTATGCAGACCCAGAGTCCGATGTGGCTGTGGCGGGTGCCGCTAACGGTGTGGCACTGACCCAACATCTTGCAACGAAAGAGCGAGTCGCAGAACCGGGTACGCGCTTCAACTACAACACGGGGGAGGCGAACTTGGTTGGTGAGGTGTTGCGCGCGGCCCTGGCGAATGCGGCTACTCCCTACGCCAATGAGAAGCTGTGGCAAAGCGTAGGTATGGCATCAACGGCCTATTGGCTGCTCGATAAGCCCCAAGGTCGAGAGACCGGTGGCTGTTGCATTACCGCTAGCGTGCTTGATTATGTGCGGATGGGCGTAGTGGCGCTCAACGACGGCGTACTCCCCAATGGCGAGCGGATCCTGCCAGAGGGTTGGATGTCACTGTCAACAACGCCATCACCGGCACTACCCAATTACGGCTTCATGTGGTGGCTAACGCAGGATGAGCGCTACTACGCCAGTGGTATTTTCGGCCAGAAAATTTTTATTGACCCTGCCACTAACACTGTCATCGGTGTTCACAGTAACGCGACGAAGGCCACAGGTACGCCCTATAACGCTGACCTTCAGTCGGTACTTATTGCGATGACTGATGCGATTCGGGCGGAGCAGGACTTATGAATAGTGTGGTAACGGCGCGCACACTGCAGTTTGCGGGTACCGGGGTTTTTAACCCTGATACCTTAGCGTCAACGCATCGGTTCCTCGATGAAGTAGAAGCGGATTCAAGCGTTGAATGCGTCTATTTGACCGGGGAGGGGAAAAACTTCTCCCAAGGTCTCGACCTTGAATACCTCATGGCTAATCTCGAGGTTTTCCCGCAGTTTGTCATTGATACCATGCGCTTGGCGGCGCGGTTAATGACTTTTCCAGTGCCGGTGGTTGCCATCGTCAATGGACACGCGTTCGGGCTGGGGGCCATGCTGGTGCTTGCCTCTGACTATGCTGTTATGCGCAGTGACCGAGGCTTTTTTTGTCTCCCTGAAATAGATATTGGTATGACGCTTGCGGTGCGGATGAATGCGCTTGTGACCGCAAAAATGAACCCTAAGGCGCTGCGCGATACTCTCTTAACAGGTGCTCGCATTGATGCTGCCCGTGCTCTCGAGTTAAACATCATCGATGGTATTGGCAGTAGCGAGCAGTTGCCTGCACTGGCGGAGTCGTTCAGTGAACCCATGCGCGGCAAGCCACGTCATCTACTGGCAGGACTGAAGTACGGCGCCAACAAACCGCTCGTTGACCTCATTTTGTCAGATATCGATGACGGCCCAATCACAGCTGTTGAGCAAAAGTGGTAACGGGAGACTACCGGCGAGTCATGGTCACCATGATGGGCCCATACCTTGCCTTCCTAATTTCGGCGCTAGTCACTGGCATCCTAATAAGCCCGGTGGCCCTGGGGGCCACAACCGCTACTTTCGATACGAAAACGTTCGATACCACTGTTGCCCAATTGCACCAGGCGAGTGGCGTACCCGGTTTGGCTGTGGCTGTACTAAAGGACGGTGCAACGGTTTTTGCTAAAGGTTACGGCATTGCGGGCCCCGATAAGCGGCCAGTTACCGTGGACACTGTTTTCCAAATAGGATCAATCACTAAGGCGTTTGTAGCACTTGTGATTCAACAACTGGCGGTCGAGGGCAAGCTTCGTTTCGATGCCCCGGTGGTTACCTATTTGGCGGACTTTCGGACTGCAGACATAACCCTCTCAAATCGCATCACTGTTGATGACCTTTTAACCCATCGAAGTGGTTTGACCACTTTGGCGGGTAACGGGGGCATCACTGCTGATCAATCTTTATCAGGACCCAAGGCGGTAGTACGTGGGTTGGCTAATAGTTCGTTGTCCACTCAGCCTGGCTATGCGTTTCAGTATTCCAATGCCAACTATGTGGTGCTGTCGCATCTCATTGAGACGTTGGATCAACGCAGTTTCGAACAGGCACTAGAGGCACGTATCTTCGAGCCACTCAATATGACTCATAGTCATGTCGCTACGGCACCCTCTGATGATATGCACATGGCAACTCCCTATCGATTGTGGTTCAGTTGGCCTGTGCCCTGGTTGCCCGCACCGAAATATCCGCCGGATCGAACTATGATTGGTGCAGGCGGCATTGTATCGAGCATTAACGATTTGGCGGTATTCGTTGAGGCGGTGCGGTCTAAAGATCCTAGGGTAGTACCACCATCTGCTGAGCGACTCTTTGTAATGAGGCCATTCTGGGAGAGCTGGGGCTATGGCTACGGATGGTTTACTCAGCGGTTGGGCACAGAGCGTGTTTTTGAGCACTCGGGGCTGACGCCGGGTTTTTTCACGCTTGCCACACACTTACCCGATTCTGATGCGACGGTAGTTGTACTGACAAACCAGAGTGGACTGGCGCAGGGAGACCTGCCTAGGGCTGTGGTTAATGCAGCGCTTGGCCGTGAGCCAGTGGCTGTTCAATCACCGATTATGGCGCGCTTGGCCGTTTGGTCTGCCCTGATGGCGCCCTTGGGTTTGTTGGTACTACTCATCAAAACTCTGTATTTACTACATCGATCGGAAAAAGGCGGCGCAAAAATTAGGCGTTTATTTAATGCGATGCTCGGCATGCTTTTGGTGATCGGGAGTATTACCGGATATACCGTTTACCCTCGCTTGATGAACTTGGACTATGACGCCAGTTTGGCCTACTTCCCAGATCTGACGTTAACGCTAATCGCAGGACTGGTGATGGCGCTGTTGTGTGGGTTGTCGAGGTTGGTGCTCTCTCTACGCTCCTAACTTGTGATGACAGGGGTGTTCAAAGCTTCCACTTGTCAACACGCAGGCGTAGTCTCTGTCGTGTAAAGCGCGAGCACGGGCCCCGTATATGGATAGTACCGCAGCGTCAACTCGCCAATCTAGGCTACGCTTGCTGGCACCAATAGCTGTTGTCTTTAGCTGTGCTTTGTTGGTTTACATGGGTGTGATGGATCCCTCCGGGCCGGGGGATCGCCACTGCCAACAAGCACATATGAAGCCTTGCGTTGATACTCTGGGCGCTGATATTTCGATCCACTATCACCAGAATGCCAGTACCGTGTCGGCTCTCTGTGGCGATGTGCGCAGCAACGCCTGTGCGCTAAGAACATTCAGTTTCGGGAGTGCTAGCTGTGATATCCACATTCTCGAAAGCGTGGCACATGATGTGCTCGAGCATGAATTGAATCACTGTCGGGGCTGGGATCATGCGGGCGATACCAAGGCGGCCTACGCCGCCCCATGGCATTTAAATCGCGAGGCGTGGGTAGTGCGTGGCTCCCATCGATGAGGGCGCCTATCGATGAAAGCGCCTGTCTATGAGGGCGCCTATCGATGAGGGCGCTGTTTAATTAGCATGTCGCGTTGATGCGGTTAGCAAGCGATTGTGGTGCTAGCAAGTACTTACTGTTTAACGTTGTCTCTGACGATACGCGCCTTCTGGCGTTGCCAGTCGCGTTCTTTCTCTGTTTCACGTTTATCGTGCTGCTTCTTACCCGCTGCTAGTGCTACCTTGGCTTTCACAAGGTGCCCCTTCCAAAACAGCGCTGTACAAACGGCCGTCTGGCCTTTTTGTGTCGTTGCCGCATTGATTTGAGCCAGCTCTTTTTTATGCAGTAGCAGCTTGCGGGGGCGTGTGGGCTCGGTAACGAAGTGGGTAGAGGCAGTGTCCAGGGGAACGATTTGGGCGTTCAATAAAAACGCCTCGCCATTCTTCATGAACACATAAGAGTCAGTGAGCTGGACCTTACCTGCCCGGATCGCTTTCACTTCCCAGCCCGCCAAAGCAACCCCTGCCTCAAAACTTTCCAGAACGTGGAAATCGAAGCGTGCTCGCTTGTTCTGAGCGATCGTATTGTCGGGGACTTTTTTCTTGGATTTGGCCATGACGGCATTATACGTGGCAGCAGCAGTTACAGGATATGCATTTATGACGCAATCGGGCTGCCATGTGCATTTATCGCCGCTAAACTGGGGCATTGCTATGTGCTCAAGAAAAGGCGCTCTCTGCTGTGCTCGATGACCATGTACCTAAAATTTGGCAAGGCCAAACGACACTGGTCTTTGCCCTGGCATCGGCGGCGATGGGGCTCGGCAATATCTTTCGTCTGCCCTATCTGATGGGCGAGCACGGCGGTGCGCCCTTTTTCCTTGCTTACGTGCTTACCTTGCTACTGGCAGTGGTGCCTGTCTTGAGTGCGGAAGTTATGTTGGGGAGTCATGGTCGGGGATCGCCGATTGGTGCGCTACGTTGGGCCGGCGATCAGTCGGGGCGTTCCTTTTTATGGAGTTGGCTGGGTTGGGTACAAGTGGCGCTGGGGTTGGTGCTTGCTGTTGAGCTGCTCGATGTCACGTTATGGTTATTTGATCGGGCCCAGGTCCTCAAAAGTGGCGTTTTGGCATCTGCGAGTGCGCAAGAAGTAGTTGAGCAGTTTGTAGCCTCTCAGCGTGACATGCCTCGAACAATCTCCATCGTTAGCATCTTGTTGATATTGACGATGATGGCGAGTTTGGGGCCCCAATACGTGATGGCGGTCATCGGTTGGTTGGCATTACCTGCCGCATTCCTTGCAATGGTTGGGCTTGTTGATTTTTCCCTTGAGCGCGGGGACCTTCAGAGTGCTTGGGAATATTTGTTTGCTCGGCAGTTTCAGCAGTTAAATGGCGCCACGATGCTGGCGGGTAGCCTCAGTGCTCTTTATACCCTCGGAGCGGGTGTCGGCATTGGTCTGTGTTTTGGTGCTCGAACGCCGCGACAATTACCGTTATTGCGCTCGGTTTGCGCAGCCGCGCTTATCGATACCCTGTTTGCACTGTTAGCTGCCGTGGTAGTGGTTCCTTTGCTGTTTGCCACTAATACCGTAGTCATCGAGGGCACGGCTTTGGTTTTTGTCGCCACGCCCTATGCGTTCGCTAATCTCTCTCAAGGTGAGGTGTACGGTAGTTTGTACTTTGCCACACTCGGTATTGTGAGCTTTGCCGCGCTTACTGCCTTAGTAGAACCCGCTGTTATGGTTTTGCGTCGCGATTTTATGTGGTCTCGAGTATCAGCGGCAGCGGTCGTCGGCATCACTCTTTGGTTTGCTATGGAGGCACGTGATCGATGGTTCGAGTTTGATCTGTCCTTTTTCTACCGCAGTTTGGATATTGCCATTGTGCTGTCGATTTTGACGGTGTGTATGTTTGTGGCCTGGGTCATGCCACGACCATTCGTCAGGGGAGAGCTATATCGCGAGCCTAAATGGTTGTTTCTCATTTGGTGGGCTCTATTGCGCTACTGGGTGCCTGTTTTCACGCTGGTGCTCGGCGCTTATTTGGCGCTACCCACCGCCTTTGCAGCCATCGGCTGGGGTACTATGACGCCATGACCCAGATCAATCGAAGCGCACTGCTATTGCATCCAGCTCCCGCCCTATTCGCATTGGTGGCGGATATTGAGCGCTATCCTGAATTTCTTAATGGCTGTAATAGTGCAACGGTGATATCGCAAACGGATACAGAGGTTGTCGCTCGGTTGGCACTATCACGTGCCGGTATTAGCCATAGTTTTGTTACCCGTAACACCATGGAGCCTCACACCCGCATTGGTTTATCGCTGGTTGAAGGGCCCTTTGAGGCCTTCCAAGGTCAATGGCAGTTCAAAGCTTTGGGAGCCGACGCCTGCAAAGTTATGCTCAGCCTAGATTTTCGCATGCGAAGTGGCTTAGTGAATGCCGCATTTGGCCGTCTTTTCGACCGCGTGGCCCTCGACCTGGTAGATGCCGTGGTAAAACGCGCTAATACGCTTTATGGAGCAGCAATTTCGTGACCGATGATGTCATTACCGTAGAGGTAGCCTATGCGTTACCCAATAAACAGTTGATAAAACAGCTGGATGTGAGTCCCGGTACCACAGCCATAGAAGCGGTGGTCTTGTCTGATGTTGCACAGCAATTTCAGGAGCTCAGGGTCGATGATGCACTTAAGCTGGGGATTTTTGGTAAAGCCGTGGCGCACAGCCATCCGCTGGCCAAAGGCGATCGAGTAGAAATTTATCGGCCGTTAAAAATTGATCCCAAGGAAGTGCGGCGTCAGCGAGCAGAGGCGGCCAAACGTCAGCGTGAAGGTGAGACAGCTAGCTGAGCTGAAGCTTATCCTTCGCTTTTTTCTTCTTCTGACTGCGCCCACTCGGGTACGATAGTGCCAGTTACATTGACCAGCGAATCTCCCTCAAAAAACACGGTCAGTCTAGACTCCGAAAGGGTTTCAATACCGTTACGTATTGTGTGGCGGTAATCCCATCGGTCGGGTTGAAAAGTATCCTCAATCAGCGGTGTACCCATCACAAATCGCACTTGGCGCCGCGTCATGCCGGGCTTCAACTGCTCTACCATATCTTCTGTAATGATATTTCCCTGCTCCACGTTAATGCGGTAGACGCCGGGGAAACCAATGTTGCTGCCACAGCCGGCTAGCACCAATGCCAGAAACAGCGGTAGCAAGTGTCGCGGTGTCATAGTGGTGGCGGTAAACATGACAATTGGGTTCCACAAAACGAGAGGGACTGGCATGATACCCCGCATCACCCCATAACGAGAAATCATTGATGTCATCAGAAAATATTGAGCTGCGTCGTGCGGGACTTAAGGTCACCTTGCCGCGGATCAAAATCCTACAGATGCTTGAGTCCACAGCAGCCACTTCCGAGCATTTGAGTGCCGAGGATGTTTATCAACGTTTGCGCGATTCGGGCGAAGACGTAGGTTTGGCCACTGTTTACCGAGTGCTCACCCAGTTTGAGTCTGCGGGTCTGGTGGTTCGTCACAATTTCGAAACCGGACATTCGGTATTTGAATTGTCCTCAGACGATCATCACGATCATATGGTCGATGTGGAATCTAACGACGTGATCGAGTTCCTTGACGAGGTTATTGAAAAGCGACAGCACGAAATCGCCGAAGAGCATGGTTTTGAGATCATTGATCACTCGTTAGTGCTGTACGTGCGCAAGAAGGGTTAGTCTCTATTGGGTGAAGGCGGCTTATTGTGCCGCGCCGCTTGCCAATAGA
>CBFHTF010000092.1:0-8328 GCA_965658685.1 Luminiphilus sp. | reverse complement strand
AATCCTGGTCAGGCAGAACAGTTATTTGCACTGGAGGCTCGCCTCCTCGTCGATCGAGACGCGACCCTGCGGGCCATCCAGATTTACGATCAAGGCATCGGCATTTTCCCGAAATCTGTTGCGCTTCAATACGGCAGGGCAATGGCACACGAAAGTATGGGCGACATCGGTGCTATGGAGGCTGACTTACGCGCCATCATCGAGCGAGAGCCCAATAACGCAACGGCCCTGAACGCTCTGGGCTATACACTCACCACTCACACAACACGCTACAACGAGGCCGCCCAGCTTATTGAGCGAGCGTTGGCTTTATCGCCGGGAGAGGCGGCCATCCTCGACAGCCTTGGCTGGGTCTACTTCAAACAAGGTCGTTTGCAAGAAGCTCTTGTGGTGCTTACGCAGGCTTACGAACAATTACCCGACCCGGAAGTCGCTGCGCATTTGGGCGAGACCCTGTGGACTCTGGGACAACATGACGATGCAATCACCGTCTGGCGAGCGGCGTTGGGTGTCGATGCCAACAATACCCATGTCACGAGCACCCTCAATCGCTTAGGTATAGAGCTCAATGGGCACTAAACTTTGCCAGGCAGTAGCTCAGTGATCACCCAACAATGCTCCACTTCGGCCCTTCTGTGTGCCTTGCTTTTATTGACTGCCTGCGTATCAAAACCCGTTGTGGAAACGCACCAGGGTACAGTACCCCCGCTAACAGCAGCGCCATGGCGTGTAAGTGGTAAAGCGTTGGTCAGCTCGGCGTCTGGACGTGATACCGTCAATCTCAATTGGCAGCGACTTTCCCCAAAGCGTGACCAATTAGGCATTTCGGGGCCATTGGGAATGGGCAACATACGCTTGGAGCGAGACGGTACAGAGATCGTTTGGCGCGATAATGGCCGCACACGACCGCTCCATGAACTAGGGTTAACGGCATCCTCCTGGTCGGCCATACAAACCTTGCCACTCCATCAAACCGGAGACTGGCTCATTGGCCACTTACAACCCAAGGCCAAAGGTTGGCTTGTCGATGTCATCGAGTGGCAGCTTGTAAATGGCTGGCGAGTACCCCGCAAACTCACCATGAAGCACGACAAGTATATGGTCACCCTTTTGCTGCTCGATTGGCAGCTAACGGCTCTGTAATCATGGCCATCACCCCCAAAATCTATCGCGCACTATCACCTGCCAAACTAAATCTATTCTTGCACGTCACACAGAGAAGGCCTGACGGCTACCATTCTCTGCAAACATTGTTTCAATTACTGGACTGGGGTGACGACATGACATTCGAGTTACTGCACCCTAGTGCTGGTGTCACCCTTAGAAGCCCGCTACCAGGTGTCGATGCCAGCAACAACTTAATTCTACGTGCAGCGGCTCTGTTGAGAGAGCAACTACACAAACGCGACATAGAACCCAGCTGTGGTGTCGCGATTACGGTGACAAAAAACATTCCCATGGGCGGCGGCTTGGGTGGCGGCAGCTCCAATGCCGGCACGACTCTCAGAGCGCTTAACCAATTGTGGCACTCACCACTAACAGACCAAGAGCTCGCAGAGCTAAGCCTTCAACTGGGTGCTGATGTTCCCCTATTTACACGGGGTGTAAGTGCTTGGGCTGAGGGCATAGGCGAGCAGCTAGAGGCCGTTGACCTACCCACACGGTGGTATGTTGTACTGAATCCACGCTGTCATGTGAGTACTGCCGAAATATTCGCTGCACCGGAATTGACACGGGACACACCCGCGATCACAATGTCGGCCTTTTTCGCGGGGGAGATTCGTAACGATCTGCAACCAGTCGTTACGGCGCGCTACCCTGCGGTAAAACGGGCGCTGGCGCTTCTCGAAGCATCAGCCCCCTCAATGATGACCGGAAGTGGCGCCTGTGTTTTTGCCGCCTTCGATACTGAAGCCTCAGCGAAAGCTGTTGCGTCTACGATGCCAAGCACCGTAGACGCAATTGTTGCTAGGGGCGTGAATCGAAGCCCGTCCATTATTGAGGCCAGTAACTGAATAACGCTTTTTCTTGGGGTGTCGCCAAGTGGCAAGGCAGCGGGTTTTGATCCCGCCATTCGCAGGTTCGAATCCTGCCACCCCAGCCATTTTTAAACTGCGAGGCGCAGGTCATGTCATCAAAGATGATGGTATTCACGGGAAATGCAAATCCCGAACTAGCGCAGCGCGTAGCAGATCGACTTTACCTCAGCCTCGGCGATGCCAATGTCAGCAAGTTTTCTGACGGCGAAATCACCATCGAGTTAAACGAAAACGTCCGCGGCAAAGACGTCTTCGTTTTGCAGAGCACCTGCTACCCCACTAATGACAATCTGATGGAGCTGCTGCTTATCATCGACGGACTCCGTCGAGCATCGGCAGCACGCATCACAGCAGTGGTTCCCTACTTTGGCTACGCGCGCCAAGATCGCCGAGTACGCTCAGCACGCGTGCCGATCTCTGCAAAAGTTGTCGCCGATATGATGGTTGCTGTCGGTGTCGATCGAGTACTAACGGTCGATTTGCACGCCGAGCAGATACAGGGCTTTTTTGCCTGTCCGGTCGATAACGTATATGCCTCGACCATTCTCAACAACGACATCGTGCGTTGCGGTTATGAAGACTTGATTGTGGTCTCACCGGACATTGGGGGTGTGGTACGTGCCCGCGCCATTGCGAAGCAACTGGACGATGCTGACCTCGCCATCATCGATAAACGCCGACCCCGCGCCAACGAAGCGCAGGTGATGAATCTTATTGGCGATGTCGAGGGCAGGACCTGTATTCTTGTCGACGACCTCGTTGACACAGCGGGAACGCTATGTGCAGCCGCTAGCGCATTAAAAGGCCGAGGAGCAACGAAAGTCGTCGCCTACTGCACCCACGCAGTATTATCCGGTAAAGCCCTCGATAACATTGCCAAATCACAGCTCGACGAACTGGTCGTCACCGACACCATTCCTCTGTCTGACGAAGCCAAGCAACTGCAAATCCGACAGTTGACTATTGCCGACCTGTTGGCGGAATCCATTCGTCGAGTTAGCAACGAAGAATCTATCAGCGCACTGTTCGACGAGTAAATCCGCCGAGCCGTGTAAACCCACCCATCACCGAGCCGGTCGCAAGCGACGTGATGTTATATAAGGAGACAGACCATGTCTGAATCTTTTGAAATCCAAGCCGAAGTGCGGGTCGATGAAGGGAAAGGTGCGAGCCGCCGCCTCCGTCGACTCGAGGGTAAAACCCCCGCTGTTATTTATGGCGGCCAAAAGCCCGCACGCAGCATTAGCCTGATCCGCAAGGATCTCGAAAAAATGCTCGAAAATGAAGCGTTCTACACCGCCTTGCTAACGATTAATGTCGAGAACGAGACGGAAACGGTCATTCTCAAAGACCTGCAGCGCCACCCAGCCAAGGGCTTCACCATGCATGCAGATTTCATGCGCATCGAAGCTAACAAACCCATCAAAGTGCACGTACCGCTGCACTTTATTAACGAAGACAAGTGTGAAGGCGTGAAAGTGGGTGGAGGTATCGTGCAACACCAAGCAACTGACATTGAAGTCCAATGTTTACCCAACGATATCCCCGAGTTTATTGAAGTAGATATGTTGAACGTTGGCTTGGGTGAGATTGTTCACTTGAGCGACCTGACCCTTCCAGAAGGTGTCGTATCAACTGCACTGGCATTGGGTGAAGACCACGTCCTTGCGCTGGCATCGGTCATTGCACCGCGCGGCACCAAGGCGGATGCTGCAGCTGATGCCGCCGAAGGCGGCGCAGAAGAGTAAGGCCTGACACTGTCATGGCTGAGATCCGGCTCATCGTCGGGCTTGGCAATCCAGGCAGCGAATACGAAGGCACCCGACACAATGCGGGTGCCTTTTTCGTTGAGGAACTGGCACGTCAAGGCGGCACAGCTTTGCGCCCTGATGCTAAGTTTTTTGGCGCTACAGCGCGTATTCAGTTTGCTGGCCATGACCTCCGGCTTTTGATTCCAAGCACTTTTATGAACCGTAGCGGCAAAGCAGTAGCCGCCATGGCGACCTTTTTTCGCATCGCGCCAGAGCAGATATTAGTGGCTCATGATGAGTTGGACATAGCGCCCGGCCTTGCACGCTTCAAGCAAGGAGGCGGCCACGGCGGTCACAACGGGTTGCGCGATATCATTCCTGCGCTTTCAGGGAATAACAACTTTCACCGATTACGAATTGGCATTGGCCATCCAGGCCAAGCCAATAAAGTATCGGGCTATGTCCTCTCCAAACCAGGTAAGAGTGAACGCGTAGTGATCGACAACATCATTGATGAAGCAATACGTGCATTACCATTGTTGCTCCAAGGTGATGCGGTGAAAGCAAAAACACAACTGCACAGTATTAACGCCGCTGACGCGAACCGCTAACACAAGGACCGAGCATGGGCATTAAATGTGGCATTGTCGGGTTGCCAAACGTTGGCAAATCGACCCTCTTCAACGCGTTGACGCAAGCGGGCATCGATGCAGAGAACTTCCCCTTCTGCACTATCGAACCTAACGCGGGGGTAGTACCCATTCCCGACCCGAGACAAGACCGAATTGCTGCCATCGTTAACCCTGAACGGGAAATTGCAGCGACAATGGAGTTTGTAGATATCGCTGGACTTGTCGCCGGGGCATCAAAGGGCGAGGGTCTGGGTAACCAATTTTTGGCCAATATACGAGAGACCGATGCCATCGCTCACGTTGTCCGCTGTTTCGAAGACCCCAATGTTATCCACGTCGCAAACCACATTAATCCCATCGCCGACATTGAAACGATTAACACCGAGCTAGCCCTTGCCGACCTTGAGTCTTGTGAAAAACAGCTCAGCAAAGTGGTGCGTACCGCGAAAAGTGGCGACAAAGATGCGGTAGCACTCAAGGCACTTTTGGAAAACAAGCTGTTGCCACAACTCAATGAGGCACAGCCGATTCGTGCACTGACTCTCGATGATAATGAGGCGGCATTGGTAAGAACGCTGCATCTACTAACAACCAAGCCCACCATGTATATCGCCAATGTCGCTGAGGACGGATTTCATAACAACCCGCACCTGGCCGCAGTGCAAGAATTAGCAGATGCTGAAGGGGCTGAAGTCGTTGCCATCTGTAATAAGCTTGAGTCCGAAATTGTCGAGCTTGAGGATGACGAGAAAAGTGACTTCCTCGCAGAAATGGGGATGACGGAGCCTGGTCTAAACCGCGTTATTCGAGCTGGTTACCAGCTGCTAAAACTGCAGACTTACTTCACTGCCGGCGTCAAAGAAGTACGCGCATGGACCGTGAAAGTTGGCGCTACGGCACCAGAAGCTGCCGGCGTTATCCACACAGACTTCCAGAAAGGGTTTATTCGCGCGGAAGTGGTGGGTTATGAGGATTACATTACACACAAGGGCGAACAAGGTGCTAAGGACGCCGGCCGTTGGCGCTTGGAAGGCAAGGATTACATCGTACAGGATGGCGACGTCATACATTTCCGATTCAATGTCTAGTTGCCGACGGTAACGCGCGGTCGTTGACTTCATGTCGGGAGTTGTGCAGAATCGCCGCCTCCTGAATTCGAGCAACCGCTGTCGCGGTTGTTGCACTGTACAGGCATCGTGGCTACGTAGCTCAGTTGGTTAGAGCACAGCATTCATAATGCTGGGGTCGGTGGTTCAAGTCCACCCGTAGCTACCATTTTGTTACTGCCAGCTCAACGCACTCGATTCAGTAGACTCGGCGCATGAACACCGATAAACGCCACTGGGATATTGAAGATCTCCTCGCTGAGTGGGGCATTACTGTCAGCCGCGAAGTGATCCGCCTCTGGTGCATCAAGTTCGGCGCTATTTATGCGAGAAGACTGGGCTCTACCCCATAAACGGGGGATGGCACTCTTTAATGCCTAACAAGTATTCCATTCCAGCCGCAGTGCGCTAGCACTCTCAGCCGGTAGTTTTCAAAGTTCCTAAAACCATACGCTCTTCGAGTCATCATCTCCATTTTGGTGTGAAACCCCTCCGTAATGGGCTCTACCCCATAAACGGGGGATGAGCATTCATTCGTACCCGATTGATAATACCGTCCCACCCGCAGTGGGTCAGCACTCTCAACCGATAGTTCTCACGTACCTATGGCATTGATATTGGCCTAAATTTCTAAGATCGCAATGTGGGACGACAACCCTCCCGCCCCGGAAAGGGCTATGGTGGCCTCATATGAGTTCCTGAGCACAATGACGTATTGAGCCCCTGATTTATCATTGCTTTGTTGTGCCAATATCAAGCACCCGGCGCTGGAGCAAACCATGACTGACGAACATCTCACACCAAACCAGCAATTTAACGCGCGCAAGTCGGCAATGGCGGACGCCAATCGCCCCAGTGCCATCGGTAAGCGCCACGCTCAAGGAGGCCGAAGCGCTCGAGAAAACCTCGCGGACCTGTTAGACGATAATCGGCCTCTAGAATATGGGGACTTTGCGGTGGCAGCCCGACGTACCCGCCGCTCCCAGGAAGAGCTGCTACGAGACACCCCTAGTGATGGAGTCCTCACTGCCGTGGGGTCAGTAAATAGCCACCTTTTCAGTGCCGACAATAGTGCAACGGCGTTAATCGTCAACGACTACACAGTATTGGCAGGGACACAAGGCTACTTCCATCACAAGAAGATCGACCGACTGTTAGCGGTGGCCGAGCGACGACAATTGCCCATTATTATGTTCACCGAGGGCGGTGGTGGCCGACCGGGTGATACTGATGTTCTAGTGACTATGGGTGGACTCAACGTTCCGACGTTCTATCACTGGGCAGCTCTGAGTGGCCGCGTACCGCGGATAGCGGTGAACCATGGCTATTGTTTTGCGGGCAATGCAGCGCTGTTTGGCGCTGCAGATGTTCGCATCGCAACCCGTAACAGCTGGATTGGCATGGCGGGCCCCGCGATGATTGAGAGTGGCGGGCTTGGTAGCTATCAAGCTACTGAGATTGGGCCCGTTGATGCTCACTTAAAAACCGGCGTGGTTGACATACTCGCCGATGACGAGGCTCATGCCACCGCCCTCGCGAAAGCCGTACTGAGTTACGTTCAGGGAACCATCGCGCAATTTTCTGTGGGCAACCAAGCATTGCTTCGATCAATGCTACCCGACAACCGACGCATGGTATTCGACGTCCGCCGAGTGCTTACACAGGTGGTGGATCAAGGGTCTCTATTAGAATTACGCGCTGGTTTTGGTAGATCCTTATTGACGGGGTTTGCGCGTCTGGCAGGTAAACCCACTGCTATATTAGCCAACGACTGCCGCCACTTGGGGGGCGCCATTGATAATGAAGCAGCTCGTAAGGCCTGCGACTTTTACCGTCTCGCACAGCGTTGGCAATTGCCCTTGGTTAGCTTTGTCGATACACCCGGTTTCATGGTGGGCCCACACAGTGAAGCCGGTGGAGCGCCGGGGGTCATGTCAGATTTATTCGTAGCAGGCGCTCACTTTGACCAGCCACTAGCAACCATTTTTTTGCGTCGAGGCTATGGCTTGGGCGCCATGGCGATGGCTGGGGGTAGCTTTGAAAGACCATTGATCAGCGCAAGCTGGCCCCAAGGTGAATTTGGTGCCATGGGTCTGGAGGGCGCCGTGCAACTTGGCTTCAAGCAAGAGTTAGCGGCCGCCCCAGAAGGACCAGAGCGCGAAGCACTCTACCAACAACTCCTCAACACACTCTACGAACGTGGTCAGGCCACAGAAGCAGCCAGCTACCTGGAAATCGATACCGTGATCGATCCCATCGATACTAGACAGACTATCCTAATGGCTTTTAACGACCTGTAGCACTCGAAGCTAACCAACGCTTTGTGGCATCATTGCAGCGCTTCAATAAGGACTCTAACGATGCGCTGTAAACCACGTCTAACCGCCACTGTCAGTAGCACTCTCTTCTTACCCCTTGTTTTGCACTCAAGTACAACAAGCGCAGACAACGGCTTATCAGCTGCCGATACAGGCTGGATGCTGACGGCAACCGCTCTTGTACTGTTCATGACCTTACCCGGTCTCTCATTGTTTTACGGTGGTCTCGTACGTGTTCGTAACGTACTTTCAGTACTCATGCAGTGTTTCGCACTGACAGCCTTAATGTCTTTGGTATGGTTCATTGCGGGTTACACGCTGGCCTTTGGATCAGGTGGTGTCGAACAGGGTCCATGGCTAGGCGACTTGGGGAACCTATTTCTTAATGGCATTACAGCCGAGGGTGTTAACGGATCGATACCCGATACGCTATTTGTCATGTTTCAAATGACTTTCGCTATTATCACTCCCGCGCTCATTGT
>CBFHTF010000091.1:8212-8482 GCA_965658685.1 Luminiphilus sp. | reverse complement strand
TTCTTTGCGGGTGTTGGGGTCGGCAGTTGCGGTTAATGCAATGCGAGGTACATCCGGAAATAGCGAGGAAAGAGCCTCTAACCGCAGGTAATCAGCGCGAAAATCATGGCCCCACTGGGATACACAGTGAGCCTCGTCAATAGCGAATAAGGCAATAGGTGCTCTCTGCATCAGCTCGAGAGTGCGCGTTTGTAATAACCGCTCGGGCGCAACGTAAAGTAAATCAAGCTCGCCACGCTGCAATGCCTGCTCGGTATCGACGACAGAAGC
>CBFHTF010000091.1:0-8202 GCA_965658685.1 Luminiphilus sp. | reverse complement strand
CACCCAAACTTTTGAGGGTTTCAACCTGATCATGCATCAGCGCAATAAGTGGTGATATGACAATACCGCAACCCGGCCGAATGATGGCCGGCACTTGGTAACAAAGGCTTTTACCACCCCCCGTTGGCATAAGCGCCAGCACATGCTTTCCGGCCACCACAGCGTCGACAATCTCTGCTTGCAACGGGCGAAAAGCCTGATAGCCAAAAACGTGGTTGAGTACCTGAGTGGGAGTCATCTCAATGCCAATAGAGGAGGTATTTACGCCAAAACACGATAGGACGTCTGGCGCCTGCCATGGTGCCTTATTAATACAAGCAAAAGGACACGGCATTCCATGGGTGAGCGAAAAAAGCGTCGAGAGATCGACAATGCCATCAAGCACCCCATGCAGTACACCGGCCCAAACGGCGAATAGACGGCCGGGTTCGGCACCACGTGACTCACTGGCCAACTATGGTCAGTTGGGACCATAATGCTGTGGCTAAGACTGGAATGTAGCCCATGGCAACTGGCAATTGGTACCTTGAAGGGTTCCTTTATCAACAAGAGCGTATGCATCGCATGCCCATCGAAGGTGACCACTTCACCATTGGGCGTAGTCAAAGCTGTGACTTGGTGTTGAATCGGCAAGATGTGTCTCGCCTTCACTGCCAACTCACAGTGCGTAATGGCCACCTATCGGTGACTGACAACAAAAGCACCAACGGTACTTACATCAATGGTTTGGCCGTTTCCGATGAGCAGGAACTGTTACACGGCGACATTTTAGGTGTGGCTAATGTCGAAATCCGCGTCATCAGAGACCACGAGAGCAGAACCTCAAGCACTGCCACGAAAGTAGTCATTCACAACGACAATGACCAGCGCTTACTCGCAGGCGTCCGACAGCTCGAGCAACTCATCGCGCTCAGGCAGGTAACAACACACTTTCATGCCATCTTCGATGTAAATCGCACTTTGCACGGCCATGAGGCACTGGGTCGTGGGGCTGCCAAAGACTTACCAGAAGCCCCTTGGCCACTCTTTCAAATAGCCGAGAGCAGTAACTTAGCAGTACCGCTCAGTCGATTGTTTCGCGAGGTGGCAGCCCATAATTTCAGCGAGCAACGGGCCAGTGGATGCCTCTACCTCAATATTCATCCCCGAGAGCTCGATCAGCCTGATAGTTTACTCGATGACCTGCAAACACTTCGTAAAGCCCACCCAAACACACCCGTCCGCATTGAGATACATGAAGAGGGTATAACTGACCTGAAATTGCTGAAAGACTTTCAAGCGGGATTAGCCTACATCGACATGGAGTTGGCCTATGATGATTTTGGTGCTGGACGCGCCCGCTTGCTAGAGATGGTGGAAGTACCGCCGGCTGTCGTGAAATTCGATATTGGTCTAATTCGTAACATTCAATCGGCACCCCAAACAAAACAACATATGGTGGCAGCACTTGTGAAACTAGTGCGTGAGGTGGGAAGCTGCGCGCTGGCCGAGGGCGTCGAGCAATATGATGAGTTTCTCGCTTGCAAAGATCTTGGTTTTGAATTGATACAGGGATATCTATTCGGCAAGCCGATGGCACTGGCGCAAAGCGCGCCTAGTGATGGCTAGCCCCAAGGCCTCAGGTCACTGCAGAGGAGGTATCGTGCATGTCTAGACCGTCTAATCGTCTAACAAGAGCCGCTAAAGTTGTGGCCATTGGCGGTCTTGCTACGCTCGCGCTTCTGCAAATCACCCATTGGCTACCCCTTGATGAACACGCAGAACTTGCTCGAGTAGTCATCTTGATATTGGCAGCTGTGTTGATTCCAATCAGCACTGTGGCTGCTTGGTTTTTGGTGCTGACACCCAACGGCTTGGTTAAGGATAATCCAGCGACAAACGTTTCGGAGCGAGAGCACTTGACTCCGAGAGCTGCCAGTCATCCGGGGTGGCAATCGTCTACACCTTCGGCATCATTTTCCCAGCAACCCCCGGTGACACCGTCTCAACCGCAGTCATCACCGCACTATAAGCCCTCACCGGCAGAATTCTCGTCGCAAGACAGGCCAATGGCATCGAATAATCCCGATGACGTGACCAGACCACTGATTGATCCCGTCAACATTTCTCGCTGGCGACTCCTCGTGGAAACGGGCCCAGAAGCAGGCAGCCAATTTCCCTTGAAAGAGCCCATGTTAGCGGGGCGCGCACCCTATGCAGACTTATTGCTACAGTCCAATCGAATCTCTCGTGAACACGCCCGCTTTAGTATTGAAAACGATGCACCTATGGTGACCGATTTGGCGTCCCGTAATGGCACCCATGTCAACGGTCGCCGTATTACAGCACCGCAGGTTTTACATGAAGGTGATGAGATACGCCTGCATGACGTAATCATTCGAGTGATACAGAGAAAGGTAGCGATCGATAGCTGAGCGCCGGTGTAGTGTCACCCAGCGCCGCTACCTTAAAAACCACCATGCCGCTGCCGCGGCGACCACAGCCAAAACAGCAACCACAGCGAGCAGTGCAGTGTTATTGCTCTTCGACTGGGAGGTGGTCGATGATGCCGCTTTCGTTGCTGCGCCGGGCTGAGGGTGGAATACCAGCCGCACATCACCCAACTCGAGCAAATCACCAGCCCCCAAGTAAGCCGAGAGCCGACGCTCTCCGTTAATATAGATGCCATTGGTGGACACTAAATTTACAACCCGCCACTGGCCGCCTTCGTGCACCAGCTGTGCATGTCGATTCGATAAACTCGGCTCATCGAGACAAATTTCACAATCTTCATAGCGTCCTATTTCCCAGGTGTCGGGTGATGCTCCATCACCTAGCTCCAACTCGATAACGTCATCGCCGCTCGTCAACCGCTGACTAAACACTACCAAATGGGCAATATCCGAGCGTCGCGTTCGAGGAATGTCCTGAGGTACGACATCGCTAGATCCCGACATAAACTGAGTACCCTCACTGGTACCCGTATCTGTCCAAGCACCCGGTACTTGCGATAGATCAGGGGTTACAGGTGCCTCTGGTTGCGGTTCGGGGATACGAATCTGAGTGGCATCATCGGGCGCAGACTCCGCGGCCGCTTCGGTATTGACCAATGGCTGACCATCGAACACCACTCGGTAGCAATGGGTATCGAAACAAACCTGATCGCCGTGCTGTAAAACCACAGCACTTTGCGTCAATGCACCGTTAACCGTCGTACCGTTTGCGGAGCCATTATCGGTAACCGTGAGACCTGCATCGTCCACGACGAGGGTGGCATGATTTCGGGATACACCCGTAGACTCAATGGTAAGGTCTCGCTCTGGCGATCGACCCACTGTCATTGTGCCTAGTACATCGATCGCCGCACCATCCTCAGGCAAAAGCTGAACCTGCATCACCATTGTTTCGTTATCCCGTTTACTCGTTGGAGGTTAAATACCGATAGTAAAGTTAAGCAGTGTTTATTCAGAGTATCGCATGGCTGATTGTTGTGATCCCTAGAAGGTAGGCAATCAACGCCAGTAACACCAACAGACCAACCCACATGAGCCCCCTCTTCCAGCTTTTCGGTCTGACATCTTGTGGGGACGCGGAGCTTTGAGCCGGCGGAGGTACAGCGCCAAATCGCGTCTGATTATCGCCGGTCTTAGTTGCATCGGTTGCTTTTCGTGAGACTACCCGCCGCCTTTTTGCTGTTCGCTGAGCGCGCTCTAACCGGTTGCCATCGACATAATAAGTCCAAAGCGGCGCAAAGGGTTGAGCAATACTCTCGCCATCACCCTCAAGGCAGGCGAGCACCACCGTAATATTATCGGAGCCTTCGCCATCAACTGCAGCCTGTACTAGAAGCTCTGCCTTTTCTTGTAGTGAGTGCTCACTTGATAAAATTCGACAGATGCTTGCATTATCGACCACATCGCTCAAACCATCGCTGCACAACAGCAGAATATCACCCGCAGCCAAGTCACCCGTGGATTGTTCAACTTGAAGCTGGGCCGGATCACTTAGCCCGATAGCCTGCCAAATCGTGTGACGATCGGGGTGGCTTGCTTCTTGTTCATCGGTCAATTGGCCTTGTTGAATCAATCGCTCGGTAACAGAGTGGTCTCTGCTGAGCAGATGCAAATTGCCATCGAACCGGTAAGCACGGCTGTCACCCACCCATGCGAGCTGCACCTGCTGCCCGTGGAATACAGCGGCCACCACCGTTGAACCCATGCCTTGATGGCTTTGACTTTGCTCTCTGACGACATCGTTGGCTCTGCGTATGGCACTCACAAGATCGTTACCCGCAGTGACCTGTTGCTCCAGCGTTTCGATGGTAAGCCGACTAGCCACCTCGCCTGCATCACGCCCGCCGACGCCATCAGCGACCACCAATAGACTATGCGCGGGTACGACTAGCAGGCTGTCTTCGTTATGACTGCGTTTACCAACATGGGTAGACGCGCCAGTAACCAGTGACACAGAGCTCACAAGGCCTTCCTGACAGAGCGGGCACTGGTTGCAAACTGCTGGGGAACAAACGCATCTTCATCGGCGAGGGTCTCATACCAACCGTCCATCGCCTGCTTGATTCCCGCCTCATCGCCGAGTGAAATACTGAGCGACTCTACGGCCAAAAAAGCCAGCTCGGCGGCGGTAAAGTGCCGATATCGCCCAGCGGCTGCATCGTCGAGTAGTTGGCGCCTGAGCGCCCGCTGCTGGTCCGTGCTAACTCGCGTATCCAGAGCAATCTCGACCATAGGCTCAAGCACGGCAACAAGTCTGGAAGCCTCGGTTTTAAGCGTAGCGACACTCGTTTGTGACGCTTGATGCAAGCGGCTCCAACCGTTTTCAAGTTCGGACGAAGCTGTCCAGCCAAGGGTGTTGGTGGCTGTCATGAGCACGGTTAACGGCCCATCATTGAGCCGCACCGCACCGGGTGGTAAGGCATCAGTGCCTCCCTCGGGCTGCCAGCGTAACGATGCCATACTGTGATGGCAGTCGTGGCACTGGTAAAAGGCCAACTCAGGCATAACGGGGTGGCCGGGATACAGAGGACTGTTGAGTAGCGACAAGCTCTGCTGAGCCTGTAGCACCAAACCGGCAAGCATTAAGCTAGTGGTCGGGTAAACGACTTTGCCTCGGCGCAGGTAGTCATCATCAATCGTATAGTGGGCAGGTTGATTGGCAGTGAACGTCAGCAGATCAAAACTCAGCCTGGGATGACCGGCGCCCATAATTTCGTGGCTGGCAAACTTATCCTGAGTGCCCAGATGACACGATAAACACAGCTTCGTTCGCGCGATGGCTTGATCGGTGGGATATAGCCCCTTGAGGATATTATCAGTATGACTGGTTCCCGCCTCGGCATGGGACTCAAGCCAATCTTGAGAGCCGCCGTGGCAGGCCTCGCACCCTACGCCATCGCTAATTTGAAAGCGCCGGCCCCGTAAATCGCTCGCCACGTTGTCGGCGTGGCAATCAAGGCAAATCTTGGCGGATGTTGCACTGGGCAAGCCGAGTTTTTCGGCTATGCGCCGGCTTTGATCGGTCTCCAAGGTCTTGTAAGCGCGGCTATGATAGTCGCGACGCAACCAGAACCGGTACTCGTTCAACCACACTGGACTGTCTTCGGCTTGACTGGTCTTGCCGTGACAAACGCTGGAAGCGCAGCTTGCTACCCCCTCATGAATCCGCTCATCGAATTCTGGTAGTGGCTGAGCTACTACCGTCGAGGTTATCAGGGCGAAGCAGGCGGCGAGTTTTCGACAAACCATGGAGTGCCATCCTCCTTCAGGAATAATTTACGCATTTCTTCGAGGTTAAACGGACGCGACCCCACTCGGCCAAAGACCGCCACTTGGCTTCCGGTCTCATCGACACCCCGATCCCGCTCCAAGGGATCATTCAACGACAAGGCGGGTGACGCCGTTGGATAACTCGCAATCAGTTCCGGTTTGGGTTCTGGACTGAACCCATAGAAGTTGGGTTGGGTGCTTGGCGAGGTCAGCTGAATCACTTTCAAACCGCCAGCACCATCGGCTACGTAAGCGAATAAAGACGCGTTTGTTGACGCAACAGCCACATCGTTAGCGTCGGTCAGGTTACCGCGGAACAAGGTATGCAACTTGGGCTCCAACGGTTTCGTGATATCGACGATAGCCAGTCCCGAGGGACCGTTCGCCACGTAAGCATAAGTGCGGGCGAGATGCAGTCTTCGCGCGTGGGATAAGGGCAAAGTGGACTCGGGTATCAGCCGCGCTTGTTCGGGCAAACTGACGTCAACGACTTTTAAACCATCTTCATCAGTTACCCACAAATAGCGGAACTGCAGAGCCGCAGAGTGCCCGTTATTCAGTTCAACAACGTTGACAACTGTGGGCTTTAGCGGGTTGTCGAGATTCACGACGACCAAACCTGCATCCGCGACGACATAGGCATAATACCCGCCCAATTCGAGGTGACGAGCCCCATCGAGAACCCCATTCGGATTCCACGTTAAAGCGCGCTCGATGAAGTTATTGCGGGGCTCGCCATCGGCCAGCGTATCAATGTTGCTAAGTATCAGTCCTTCTTCCGCATCGGTGACCAGCATATAGCTATATAGCGGATGGAATGGCTGCTCGAGGTTCGTTTTACGCATTAAGTCGCCCTGATTACGCTCAGGTGCAATTGGCTGCGTGGTCGGCAGTACCACACAGGTAGCGTTCGCCGATGCCAAATGGGTGTCGTGGCCCAACCCACTGAAAGGCGCAGTGATAATACGTTGTGATATGCCTTTGTTTGCAATGCTGGCCACATCGTAAATGCGCGTTCCTTTGCTACCTTCGGCGCTGAACAGATACTCGCCGCGGTTCTGGATACAGCGGGATACGCCCGAGGCATGACGGTAACCAGCGGAAAGCACCTTATCCGCCCCCAGGTGGCTAGCGAAATCATCGGGGTAAGCGTAACGGTGCAAATAGCTACCGAATACCGCTTGAGGTTCGTTCCACTCGGTAACCTGCACGCCAGTGACATCCGCTTCACCGCCCACATACACATAATGACCCATGAAATTCACGAAATCGGTACCCAGCATTAACAACTGAGCCATGATGGCATTGTTGTCGTTGGATGCGGATAAGTGGCAGTCCTCGCACTCTTTCGTCTCAGTCTTGCGCACTGTGTGAGCAAAGTGCGGGTTAAAAGCCTGAGAGCTGTGGCCAGAAGCAGCAATCGGTGGTTGCAGTGCGTAGATGCGCTCTCGGTTGGCATTGGTCGACGACAGAATAAGCGCAGAGGTGGATCGTACCGGTGCGATCTTGCCGCCCTTGGCGGTTTCACGTCGCCCTAGAAGAAACATTTGGTCCCGCGAGACCTGGGGGTTATACGTGGCGTAATTACGCGTCTCGCCCCCCTCATAATGATGGCGCTCAGTCTTGTTATTTGCCTCAATCGGCAGGTGACAACCAGCGCAACTCGTGGTCCATGACGTATGGCAGGTATAACACTCCATTTCCTCATCCGCATGGGCCAGAGATGCAGGATCGTTGGGCTGACCCCAACTCTGGGTGTCTACATCCTTGCCCACCAATTTGGCCCGCGCCGCCTTGGGGTTGTAATCGGCATGGTCGGGGTTAATCGAATCGCGTACCTGACTCACTACCCACTCAAGACTGGGGTCAACCGCCGATCGCTGAATTAATTGATCATCACGCCACTCGAAGCGCAGGCGACCATCGGGGTTGCGGATTGCGCCCAAATCGGTGCCCCCCTCTAGCGCTGCAGGACCCGATGTGAACAAATTCGGATAGCTATTCACGGAGCCGTGACAATCTTTACAGTCAATCTCGACAGCCGCCGCGACTTCACTTTGCAGGTGTCCATTGCCATGACCATCTTGATGGAAGTGGCAATCGACACAGTGCATGCCCGCATCGAGGTGAATCGACGACATATGCACCGCTTTTTTGAACTTATCAGGATCGTCGTTGGCTACTTGCTCACCCTCGGCATCAAGTAAGTTACCTTTGCGATCCCGTTTGAAGACCGCGCGGAAGTTCCAGCCGTGACCGTGGTAATCAGCAAATTGAGTATCATTGAACTCATCGTTCATCTCCCAAACTTGCTTGGTGAATTCTAAATCCGCCCATTTACCTCGGGGCGCGGCGCCTTCTGGGTTGCGCTCAAGAACATCGTGGCGCTCGGCATCAGTGGGGTAAACCTGCTTCTCGGGCCACATAAGAGGCGCGTCGG
>CBFHTF010000090.1:0-8656 GCA_965658685.1 Luminiphilus sp. | reverse complement strand
GAATCATGGCTTTCCCAAAATTCGCGCTCTTCCTGCTCAGACTTAAAATCTGGAATTTTTTTACGCTTTGTCATAAATCAATCTCTCCTTCCGGTGCATGTCTCGAGCGGAAATGACTCGGATGAAAGTACCGTTCTTCCGAAGGGTAAAAGTAATGTGGAGCTTTCTGCCATCACCGGATTTGCCGTAAGCGTGGTACCTCGTTTCCTGTTGGCTATGTTTGTCGTCAAGCAATAGCAACAGCGGATCATTAAAAAACACTTGCTCCGTCTCTGCCTGACTTACGTCATGTTTCTTTGTGCTTTTTCTGGCATTGCCTTCATCCCAGTCAAAGCCCGTTATCGTGTTTAGATCGAGCATTTATGTATATTTTCATAATATACAAGTGTTATCAAGCCGCGGAATCGGACTTTTGAGCGCTTTTGCGACTGTGGCTTCAGGTGAATCCGCCAGCGCTTGTTAGCAGCGGGAAGGCGTTGTCTGCGGGTCGCAGCAGAGGCGGGCGGTTATCGCCGCTATTCGGTCACTACCCCGTGCAGTGCCTACGAAATCATGTACCCGTTAAACCCCCATGAGCCCCTTAGAAACCCAGGTACGCGCGCATAGCCCTATAAAGATCTCTCTGGCGCATGAAGGGCTTCACGACGCCCAGCGCCTCGGCATTACCGAATAGCGGTACGTTGGCGCCGGTATGTTCCTCGGAAGGGAAAACGGTTGTGGCGTAGTTAATGGCCATCAGTCCGCCTTCTGGCGTCTCTATGCGTGCAAGTTTGCCAGGGGTGTAACTGGGCAGAGGAAGATCGCCGAACAAGCTTGGCTCGGGCACAATTTGGGCGGCCTGCGCATGATCGGCGGTCACTAATACCAGGGTGTTCGGATGCAGCTCAGCGTAGGTGAGCGCCACCGCCAGAGCCTCCTCCAGTTGTTCAATTTCACCAATAGAGCCGCAGGGATTTCGGGCGTGACTTTGTTTGTCGATGGAGGCGGACTCAACCATTAAAAATAGCCCCCGGTCGTTATTGCGCGATAACCGGTCGAGGGCCACCTCGGTCAGTGTGGCTAGTGTGGGTGTGGTGCCGAACTCAGGATTGGGCTCACAAGCCATGGGCGTGGGTTGTTCCACGGAGCCCAAGCGTTGGTCCACTTTGTTGAGCAAGCTGCCGCTAACCGACTCGGCTTTGCGACCATCCGCGCCGCGCAGCCGCACGGGTAAATGCTTAGGCGCAAAGAGTCCCAGCAGGCGTGCATCTTTATCGCTGGCCAGTAAGCCGTCGAGATCTGTGGCAACAGCCATGCCCTGATTTTTCGCCTGATCAAGGAGAGTCACATCGCTATCGAAAGCCGAGTACTCGAAGTGTTATAAACCACCACCCAAAACGACGTGGGCGGGGCTTGTAATGATTTGCTCGGCGATTGAGCCCGGACCGCCGTTATCACTTGCATCATCAGGGCAGCCTTCGAATTGGCTGCCGTAGCGTTCACCACCTAAAGTGATTTCAGGGTTTTCACAGCCACGGTTACGTACATGGGCCATGAAGCTGGCCGGTGTTGCGTCGGTGACTGAGGCGGTGGCCACAATGCCCGTGCGGTAGCCGGCCGCAGCTGCTTGCTCTAGTAGGGTCTCAACATCGTTGTCTTGTCGATCGGTACCGATTCGGCCGATTTCTGTCACTTGCCCACTGGCTAAGGTCGTGGCTGTATTCGCCGAGTCTGCCACGTAGACGGGCTTTCCCTTGGCATCGACGGTTTCCACCTGCACGGCCGCGCGCATGGGGAGCGTGTCAAGGGTGAGCTCGCCGGCGGCGCCTACCAAATAGTTTCTACCCATGGTGACGTGCTGATCATCGAAACCATCGCCTATTAGCAAAATAACAGCGCGGTGCTCATCGGCCTGCGTCGCCGCGAACGTGCTGCTGGCAGCTGTTGCTATGAGACTTGTGAGCAGTGCACAAGCAAGGCGACGTCCAGGGACACACGTATGCATGTTGGTGGCAAATTGAGGATATCGGCGAATCATGGGGCGCTCCTAGGTGCAATCGAGCGCAGAGTAGACGGCTCGATGAGCGGCTGCAAGCACTGAACCGTCAAAAGCGCTGAACCTACTTACAGCGAACAACTAACGGCTAATGGCCGCCGACTTAATTTGTGCCCAAACCTGTGATCCCGTGTTCAAACCCAAATGCTCAGCGGATCGACAAGTCACTTTTGCCGATAGGGTTTGCCGACCCACTTGCAGGTGAACCAGAACGGTGGGCTCTTCGGGTAACTGGACGATGTGGGTAACGGTGGCTGGGAATCGATTGAGAATACTGCTGTCATTGTGGTTACTTAAAGCGATACTCACATCGCTCGCTAAAATACGCAGCCTACTGGTATCACCCACACCATACCCGCTTGCCGGAAGCCAAATATCGACATCGCCACAGCGTATACTCATCAACTGCCACTGGCGCTCGATGGAGGTGACGACGCCCTCCCAGATGACACCCGCATCACCGTCGGCGGTTACCAAGGTATCGGGGCGTGAGAACACGTTGCTCACCGGCCCTTGTGCCACAACTTTGCCCTGCTCTAGTACAACGGCGCTGTCGGCCAAGCGCATGACTTCCTCGATGGCGTGGCTGACGTAGATGACAGGCACCTGCAGTTCCGAGCGCAGATTCTCCAAATAGGGCAATACATCCAGTTTGCGGCGGGTATCGAGTGCCGCCAAGGGTTCATCCATTAACAGGATATCCGGTGCCACTAACAGTGCCCGGGCAATGGCAACTCGCTGGCGTTCACCGCCAGAGAGTGTGTGGGGTAAGCGTTTGAGCAATGGGCCAAGCGCCATCAGCGCAACCAGCTGATGAAAGTGCCCGTCATCGTTGTTACAGCGCCCCCGTTTCATGGCGTAGCGTAAATTGTCTTCAGCGCTGAGATGTGGAAATAGACTCGCTTCCTGAAACACATAGCCGATAGCCCGTCGGTGTGGGGCCAAAAAAAAGCCTTCCCGTTGCCAGCAGCTGCCATTGACATGGCAGTGACCAACATCTGGGCGCTCCAGGCCAGCAATACAACGCAAAACCGTGGTTTTGCCCGAGCCCGATGGACCAAACAGTGCTGTAATACCGGAGCCGGGTAGGGTGATATCAATATCGAGTTGAAAGCCGTCAGCGCTGTGACCGCGTTTCAGGTACAGCCGTAGGTCTAGCCCTGTGTTGGAGGGCGCCGTGCGCGGTCTTGAGAATGCAGTCGTGGTCATGGGCCAGTACAGGTCAGTGCGCGCGCAACGACGATGGCGATTTTTGCAGGCCGTACAGTGCGAGCAGCAGCAGAAATGAAAACATGACGAGTCCGCCCGATAACCAATGAGCTCGCCCATAGTCGAGTGCTTCCACATGGTCGTACAACAACACAGAAATAACCTGTGTTTCCTGTGGGATGTTGCCGCCAATCATCAACACCACCCCAAATTCCCCCACTGTGTGGGCAAAGCCCAACGCCGCTGCGGTAATAAAACCTGAGCGTGCCATGGGAATAACTACCGACACGAACCGATCGAGGGGCCCCGCCCCCAATGTGGCCGCCACCTCCAGAGGGCGCTCGCCTAGGGCGAGCAGCGCGTTATAGAGAGGTTGGACCACGAAAGGTAGTGAGTAAATCATGGAGCCCAGCACCAATCCCCAAAAGGTGAATGCTAGGCTACCTAAGCCTAGGTTCACAGTGAGTTGACCCAGCCACCCCTGAGGCGCCATAAAAATGAGCAAGTAAAAACCGAGCACCGTAGGTGGGAGCACCAGCGGCATGGCAATGAGGGCAGCGACTGGGCGTCGCCACTGTGATTGGCTGCGAGCCAGCCACCACGCGAGGGGCGTACCCAGGGCTAATAGTAAGATGGTCACCGTGGTCGCCAGCTGTAAGGTGAGCCAAATGGCACTTATATCTGCTTGGCTCAACATGGGTTACAACCCTTCCGCGCTTTGTCGGCAAGCTTTGTATCACTGACAGAGATTGTCTTTAACATGGCTCGGTGCTCCACCGTGTAGCCATGGCGAGTGATAACCGCACGAGCCTCATCGCTTTGTAGAAACTGCCAAAAAGCTTGTGCACCGCTATGGTTGGCCGCCCGCTGCAATAACACCGCCTGTTGTGCAATGGGCCGATGCAGGGTCGGGGGCACGCGCCACACAGTACCCTGTTGATTGGCTTGTCTGTGGCTAAGTTGCGCCACGGCGACAAAGCCCGCATCAGCGGCACCACTGGCGATGAACTGGTAGGTTTGCGCTA
This sequence comes from Luminiphilus sp., assembly GCA_965658685.1. Taxonomy (GTDB): domain Bacteria; phylum Pseudomonadota; class Gammaproteobacteria; order Pseudomonadales; family Halieaceae; genus Luminiphilus. The sequence continues at coordinate 4,387 of CBFHTF010000090.1, read as the reverse complement.
TATTTTCCCCAAGCACCCATGTCGCTCGAGTGGCAGCCTCTAGCTCAAGCTGCTCCAGAACATCGACCGCAGCACTGCCGTAGGGTGCCAGGCGCGGGTTCGCCAGTGCTAAGCGCTGAATAAGACCGCTTCGTAGCAGGTGGGGGCCTACGTCCGTGGCAGCCCCGTGAGGTGCCCATAACGCCAGGGCACCCAAGGCATAGGTAAAGCGCGTACCCGGCGCAGCGAGGCCCGATAGCTCGAGTGCTTCGGGCTTCTGGCTATCGGCGGATAGAAAGAGATGGAAGGGAGCGCCGTTTTGGATCTGAGCATACAGCTTGCCCGATGATCCCGATGACACAAGCACGCGGTGTTCTTGGTGTTCTTCGAACAATGCAATCAGTGCCTCTAGTGTCGAGTTGAAATTGGCGGCAACCGCAACATGGATGGGATCGGTCTGTGCTTGTAGGCCCACCGAGGCTGATATCAGCGTGGTGGACACGACGAAATAACGTAGCCAGTGGAGCACCGTATCAATCTCTACGTAAGCGATCGCTAATGGCAATAGGTGTTGGGAAGTTGAGCACGACAATATAGCTAGATGCCAACAAGGTGATGATGGTCGTGGCCTGGATCAACGTGCTTGCCTCCGAAGACAGGGCCCCAGCATTTAACGCCACAAACCCAATAAGCAGCGCAAACTCGCTGCATTGCCCCAAGCGGAAACCCAGGTTCCACGCCAGCTTGGGTGATTCGCTGACACCTCGCAACAGCAGGTTGTAGAGCAGGGGTTTCAGTGCCAGCAGCACCACAGCCATGGTCGTTGCCGCCAAGGCCACTTGGGGTAGGGTTGCAAGATTAAACTGCGCACCTACCGCAAAGAAGAAGATCACCAGGAAGAAGTCGCGCAACGGCTTCAAACTGACAGCGATGTATTGGGCAATAGGGCTGGTTGCAACGGCGACACCGGCCATAAATGCACCGATTTCGGCAGAGAGTCCAAGCAGCGCCGCCAGTTCAGCTACCCCTAAACACCAACCCACCGACAGTAGGAAAATGTATTCATGGTAGCGATCGAAGCGGCTGATCAGAGGGATCAGTGCAAACTTTACCAGCGCCCAGCAGCCCCCACCCAATACCGGCAGCAGCGCCAGCGGTTTGAATAGCGTCAACCACTCAACATCACTGCCAGTACCACTTTGCAGAATCACTAGCACAATAATGGCAAGCAGGTCTTGAAACAGGAGTAGCGCCACCAATACCTCACCCAAGTGCCGATGGTGAAGCACGGTGGTAGGCAGCAGTTTGATGCCGATAATGGTAGAGGAGAACATGAGCGCCGCACCTACGATGAGCGCATCTTGCTGGTCAAAACCAAAGAGTCTTGCCATGCCCCAGGCGCTGACCGCAAACGCCAGTGAGCTGATAACCGCCACGTAGGTAGATTGTTTCAAACTGCTAATAAGGGCCTTTGGTTGCATATCGAGGCCCAGCAAAAACAACAGAAAGATGATGCCGATGTGCCCTGCGTCAGCGACCAAATCGACATTATTAATGACACCGCTACCATAGGGACCCAAGAGTGCACCCAGGGCAATATAGGCGATGATGATAGGTTGGCGGGTATACAGGGCCGCCGACGCAAAGGCGGCCGCCCCCAGAAAAATGGCAGCAAACGTAAAGGTGATGCTGCCATTGTCCATGTCTTACCTCACTCGATGATGGCCCCCGCAGCCATTGGCGAAGGCGATTGACTTGTCAGCGTTCGGGGCGCTGCCTCGTCGAGCAGGGCCTGATACCGAATACTAAAGGGTTTTAGCCTATTTACCACGGCGTTTTCCTGTGTGTCTGCGGGCAACGCAAACCCATTAAAACCGCAGCGTGACAGGTAATGTAACTGATCTTGCAGATAGCAGCCCGTGGCGCGTATTTCACCGCTAAAACCCATCTCCCGCAAGCGACGCCCAATGCTGAAGCCCCGCCCGTCATTGGCATCGTCGAACACGACTTCGATACGCTGCAGGCGCTGCAGATCGTCGATCAGTGTCTCGGGGTCATCGGCGGTTGTCAGTCGAACAGCCTCGCCGCCCGTCGCTCCCGAAGTGTCCCTACCATTTAACCAATCTGCCAATGTTTTCGCCGCAGGTGCACTCGGGTCATCCGCGAGCCAGCTCAGCTCATTTTGGGCATTAAGCAACAGCAGCGGCATGGGGCTCATCCTCGATACGTGTCCGCGTGGGTTGATAAACGGCGGTCTTGAAGGGCTCGATACCCACACGATGGCAAGTATCAATGAAGAACTCGTCCTCGTGACGCAGTTCCACGTAGGTTTGCAGTACGGTTTCAATCACCGCTGGAATTTGCTCGGCGCTAAAGGATGGACCCAAAATTTTACCCAGTTGGGTGTTGTCCGCTTGTTTGCCACCGAGCGATACCTGGAAAAACTCGGCACCTTTTTTGTCCACGCCCAAAATACCGATGTGGCCAATGTGATGGTGACCGCAGGCATTCATACAGCCCGAGATGTTTAGCTCTATGGGACCTAGGTCATGCAGATAATCGATGTCATCAAAACGCTCTTGAATGGCCAACGCTACAGGGATAGACCGAGCGTTCGCCAAGTTGCAAAAGTCGCCACCGGGGCAGCAGATGAGATCGGCCAGCGTGCCGGCGTTCGCTTTGGCGAGGCCATGAAGCTGCAGCGCTTGCCATAAATCGTAAAGCGAGTGCTCGGGTACATCGGCAAGCACCATATTCTGATGGTGGCTGTTGCGGATTTCGCCGAAGCTGAAGCGATCGGCCAAGTCAGCGATGGCATCGAGCTGATCGGCACTGATGTCACCGGGTGCCTGGCCATGGCCTTTCAGTACCACGGTTACCGAGCGGTAGCCTAATTGCTTGTGGTCATGGGTGTTGTGGCGCACCCACTGGCTAAAAATAGGGTTTTGGGGCAGTTCAGCCGAGCTGTTAGTAAACGTCTGGTAGGGCATGGGGCTGAAGTGTGCGCGTGCTTCGGCCAGCGCTGATTCCGGTAGCTTCATCACACCCTCTTTCAGGTGCTGCCACTCGGCATGCACTGCTTGGCGAAAGGCATCGACGCCCATCGCCTTGATCAGTATTTTGATACGCGCTTTGTATTTATTGTCACGCCTTCCCAGCCGGTTATATACCCTTAAAACCGATTCAAGGTAGGTCAATAGATGCTCGATGGGTAGCCAATCTTCCAGCACGCTACCAATGACAGGTGTTCGACCGAGTCCACCACCAACGATGACACGGACACCCAAGGCTCCCGCGTCATTGCGGTGCAAAGCAAGACCTACATCGTGGGCGTAGATGGCCGCACGATCTTTCAGGCTGCCGCAGACCGCAATCTTGAATTTGCGCGGTAAAAAGGCAAATTCGGGGTGTAGTGTGGACCACTGCCGGATGAGCTCACAGTAGGGCCGAGGATCTTCTGTTTCGTCAGGGGCAACCCCAGCGAAATGATCGGTCGTGGTATTGCGAATACAGTTGCCGCTGGTTTGTATGCAGTGCATATCCACCTCGGCGAGTTCGTCGAGGATATCCGGCACAGCTTCTAATGCCGGCCAGTTGATTTGCAGGTTTTGACGAGTGCTTACGTGGGCGTAGCTTCGGTCATAGCGACGTGTAATAGCGGCTACTTTACGCAGCTGTCGACTATTCATGAGTCCATAGGGAACCGCTATGCGCAGCATAGGCGCATGGCGTTGTATGTAGAGTCCGTTTTGCAATCGGAGCGGGCGAAAATCTTCTTCGCTGAGCTCGCCCCCAAGATAGCGATTGAGTTGGTCACGGAATTGCTTTGCGCGCTCGCGCACCAAGCGTTTGTCATCGTCGTGGTAGGTATACACAGGCTCACCAAAAATCTTTGATTTCGGCTGCGCTTTATTTCACACTATGGGCGGTTTTTATATAGCCAAACTAGATTGTTTTGGAGATTGGAAATGTCAAAAAGTAATATGTCTGATGGTTCAGCCGATGCGTTGGCCGCTGCGGCGCTGGTCTGTGTTGCCATCACCTGGATGTTTCTCTGGCTGGGCAGTATGCCCCACTGAGAACGGATAGGGGCGGGTTACTGACCCGCCAATACCAGCTGCACAATCATCATGACGCCGCCGATAAACAGTGCGGTGAACACAATACCTGCAACAATAAAAATGCCTGCATTACCCTGGTTGAAGTCGCGTTCCCGGTTCTTTGAGCTCTGAACGCCCATCGCGGCGGCGAAGACACTCTGCAGCAGCGCTAAGGTCGACATTTTTTGCTCTTTCGCGGGCTCGGTGGATGTCTGCTCGGTGTCACCTGACCCAGCGTGTTGTTCAGTCATACAGCTATTATCCCATCCAAGAAGGTTACAGTGGGTAATCTAATGCCGCCCCTAGCT
>CBFHTF010000089.1:0-8680 GCA_965658685.1 Luminiphilus sp. | reverse complement strand
CCACCTAGCGCGAAGATGACTCTAGCGTCTATTTGGCGCACATCTCGATCCCGATAACTATCACGCAACAGCTCGGCAGCGGCATCGTCCATTGGATCTTTGAATGTGGGCATCACCACAGCACCATTGCACACGTAGTGATTGATGTAGCTGTAGTCTACCCAGTCGCGGTTGTCTCGCAGCACCGATGGTGCCGGTATTGGGCGCACTGAGTAGCCAACATTGCTGAGGTGTTCTTCCATGAGGGGATACAACGGATAATCGGGGTGTCCCTTATTTGCCTGTCGATGCAGCAGCAGCGAACCGTCTGGCGTAAAGCAAGCTACGATATCGACATGACCCCGGGTGCCGTGATCGCTGTAGTCTCGGTGCAGCCCCTTGGGTAACCAGACTGCTCTGTCGGTGCCCAATTGACGGTGAATTTCCGTTTCGACCTGGTGTTTTGACCAGCCGGGGTTACGCTGTGGATCAAGTTGTACGGTTTGGGTAAGCAGCACTGTGCCGTTGCCATCGACATGGATGCCACCGCCTTCATTGGTGAGTTCCGACGCGCTGCGCACTATACCTTGCTGCTGCGCAATGAAAGCGGCAATGCCCGTATCTGCTTCCCAGTCGAAGGCCGTATGATCGCCCCAGCCGTTGAAGCGCCAATCCACTGCCCGCAAAGCACCCTCTTCTACGACAAAGGTTGGTCCAGTGTCCCGAAGCCACGCGTCGCTCAAGGGGTATTCATGCAACACCACCGCGCTGGATAGAAGGCGCCGAGCTCGCGACCACTGCTCTTTAGGACACAGCATGTGTACGACTTCGTGGTCGACGATGATGTTTGCGACATCTGCCCAAGCTTGGTGTGCCTCGCTGTCACTGACACCAGCGCCTGGGTAGGCGCCAACAGGGAAGCCCATCCAGGTGGCACTATGCGCTGCCCATTCGGGGGGCATGTAGCGATTCACAGGCTATCCTGGCCGCCAGATTGTCCTGACGGGGACGACGTTGGAATCCCATCGTTGTCATCGGCCACAGGTGCAACCAATGCTCCATAGCTATCGGGGCGGCGAGTTCTGAAGAAGGGGAATAGGGTTAACCAGTCTTTGCGCTGGGCTAAATCGAGTGTTGCCACAAGGACGCAGCTCTCGTCACGAGGCGCGCGGACAACGATTCGTCCGAACGGATCGACAATAAAGCTGCTGCCGTAAAATTGAATGAGTCCCTCGCTTCCCCAGCGGTTGGGCACCACCATGAATAAGCCGTTGGCAAGGGCATGACCGACGATGGTCTGTTGCCAAAGTGGTGCTGTATCGAAGTCTGGGTAGTCGGGTTCAGAGCCGATGGCGGTTGGGTAGCACAACAGCTCGGCACCTCCCAATGCATATGCACGAGCCACCTCGGGAAACCATTGGTCCCAACAAGTGGGTAAACCCACAGGTAAAACGCCACTGTCGAGTTCTAGTCTGTGCACTGGGTATGCGTTATCGGCTGGGCCCTGGGCAAAGTAGTGGTCTTCCCAGTAGCCCGCAGTCACAGGGATATGGGTTTTCCGTGTTTTCGCCACCAAAGTACCTGTGTTATCGACCATAACGGCGGTGTTAAAACCACGGCCGTCAGGTGCGGCTGTGGCCTCAAACAATGATCCGTGGACATGAAGATCGTAGCGGGAGGCCAGCTCCGTTAACAGCGTAACGGTTGGACCGGTTGCCACCTGCTCTGCCGCGGCATCGGCACGCCCTTGGGGGTGTTGGTCGGCGGGGTAGCGAGACAGGGTCAGCTCCGGTAAGAAGACGATCTCAGCCCCGGCATCGGCGGCTCGTGCTACGCCTTCTTCCAACTGCTGCCGGTGATGTAGGGGGTCGCGCAACCAGCGCATCTGCACCAGCGCTACCGTGACGGGTTTTGCTACCCGGTCGGGAGACGGGCACAGACTGTGCAGCATCGGTTGTTGGTAAATATTCACTGACGTCGATGCTCAGTGTAGTCCGCGGGTCATACGCTTTCGCACGCTACGACTCAACGCCCAAACCACCATCAACACAACAGGTGCAGCGACCCCCGCAATCAATTTAGGTTCTACCGCAATAAGTCCTGCCGATTTCGCTGCCGCCAACACGTAGCTGAGTAGGCCAATAGCGTAATAGGTGATCACAAAAGTGGAAAAGCCTTCTACGGCTTGCTGCAGCCGCACTTGAATCTCAGCGTTGCGGCTCATCGCCTCAATCATGGTGTTTGTTTGCCGAGTTTGGGTCATCTCAACCATTGAGGTGAGCAGCGTAATAGCCCGCGATACCCGTTGGGCTAGTTCATCGATACGCCGTTCTGCAGCTTCACACGTGCGCATGGCTGGTTGCAGGGTTCGAAGCAGGAATAACGAGTAACGCGGTATAGATACGACGCGCTCTTCCCGCAATTCATTTAGCCGCTGTTCCACAATACGCGAGTAGGCGCGAGCCGCACCAAAGCGGTAACTGCTCGCGGCTGCTAAATGCTCTATCCGCGCCGCCATAATGGATAGTTGAGCCAGTAATGCCTCATGGTTAGTGTCGTCGCCCGCTCGTGTCAGGGTATCCATGAGGGGTTCCAGTTCGTCTTCAAGGCCCGAGAGTTCGGCCATGGTTTGACGTGCCAAGGGCAGAGCATTCATGGCTTGCAGTCGATAACTCTCGCTTTCCACGATGCGTTGTAGATAACGACCAACGGCACTTTCGTTAAGGCTGTGGTCCACCATGATGATGCGCGCATAGCCATCGGCCCCCAAACGAAAGCTGGACCAGAGCGAGGCATTGCCATCGGCAATGGTGCCTCCGTAGATCTCATTGGTACCCAAAGCGGCGCGGATACTTGCCATATCCATGGCATCTTGGCTTTGTTTGAGGAACTCAATGTGGACACCACAAATGATATCGCCACCGAAAACGCTCTTAATCTCGGTAGGTGCAAAGCCATCGGCCGGGGCACTGAAGAGCGGCGTGGCGTTACCCGGTACCAAGGCGGTAATTGAATCTGCCTCGGTGTGACCCTCCCATTTGATCAGTGCACTGCCCATTTGAACCAATTGGTAACGGCTGTCCTCACCAGGCTTTGCCTGACCATGCCGACTACAAAGCTCGGCGAAGGTACCGCGTACCGCGCCGGTTTCACCCTGACGGCGAAACACCTGATGGTTGCAGCGAAACGGTGTTGCCATATTGGCAACTGGGCGTGCATGCCACTCATTGTTGAGCTGAACGCGGCGATTTAACGATTCTGCTTGGGTCATCATTGCACTCATTTGTTGGGCGGCGACAGGGTCGGCCGACCGACGTATGGGGAGAACTTAGTTGCTTATTTGGGAGGGAATTCAGCCAAAATAAACTGCGCACCTTTGTCGATGGCTTCCTGTGACTTCAATGCATTTCCCTTGAGCTCGGATTGGGTAATGTTTCGCCACACGGATTTCCCTTTGCCGGGATCGATCATATCGACAATGAACGTACCTTGTGTGTATTCCCGCACGTGGACGTCAGTGGTTTCCATGCAGTTGAAACAGTTGTAAAGGGCGTAGCGGTTATAGCGACTGTATCCCATGCCCATTCCCATACCCATCATGGCACCTGAGCTGGGTGTGGTGGTGGTTCGGACATCTTGTTTCTCGAAGGTGTTCAGGTGCCAGCTGAGCAATAAATCGGCTTCTTTAGGGTTGTTTACCACGGTAAAGCCTTTACCTTTGAGTGCCTTACTCAGCGCCTCGTTAATACGACGTTTTTGGAAGTCGGTGAGATCCATAGGGTTGTCGCCGGTAACTTCACCACTGCCGCTATAAAATCCGATGCGTACGTCGTCGCTGAAGTCATGCGCTGGATCAAAATCCGTTTTAGTCGTGGGTTTGCTAGCGCAGCCGAAGATGAGTAATAGGCACGTGAGCGTGGCTAACAGGCGTGTTTGTGGTTTCATAATTGTGGGACTCGTCAATTGTCCACCGCAAGGATGCGGCGTGGACCTCCTAGTCAGTTTACCTGCCAAAGAGGTGCTGGGCAGCGTGTGAACACATTTTTTATGGCGCTGACATGCGCTTTTGGCGTTGTACTCAGACCATTGAGTAAGCGGTCGCGTTGGTTTTGCCAAGTTCGATAATTTACAGGGAGTATGTCGCTGAGCATCGTTTCAAGCGCCGCTATAGGGGCAGCTAACTGTTGCTGTCTACGATTCAATTGGGCGAGCCATGCTTGAACATCTTGGGTGAAGTACTTCAGCACCACGGTTTCGGTGATATCCGCCGCTTCTGTTTTACGGCCTCCCGGGCACAGTGGCTTGTTGGCCAAGCGCTGCTCAAGGAGTTTGGTGCCTACGCTAAGCTGACGCTGTTGGGTAGCAGCGGCCAGTAGTAAGGCACCGCCGTCACCCTGACGCAGCACCGATAAATCTAGCTCTAGCGGGTAGTCCGAATCATATTCCCCCCCCAACCAGTCGCTACTCATGCCCACTAGGCGCTCGAGGCTATCAATGACATCGCCCGCGGTTTGGTCGGGGTAATCGTTGAGTTTGGGGGGTAATGACCAAAATTGCCGATACTCTGGGCCTGCCAAAATCGCGTTATAGAGTCTTTTGGCCAGGTGTTGCTGCTTGTTGAGTCGCTCCGTCTCAAGTAGTTGAGCCAGTTCGGGCTGCTCATCTTGGATAAATGCAATACAAGGGGGGGCCAACGCCAGAAACTCAATATCGAGCAATAGCTGCTGCGATGCCGAAGCGGTGTTTCCAAGGCTGCTATTACGCCGGCCAATGTTTACTTGTAATTCACAGCCTGACAGGGCGAGAAAATCCAGCATCCCGAGGCCACCTGCTGGTATTGGCAGCGGTGCCAGCTTGGCATCATTGATGCGCGGCGGTGCCACTAATGGCGCCTCGACCTCGGCGGTTTCCAAGGCTCGGCTTAGCCTGCCAAGGTATTCCTCGAGTACCCGAGGACCCTTGCTGGGTTCAGAGCAGCCCACTAATACAGCGGCCCAGGCCAGTAACATTAGGCGCCGGGGGTGCAAGGATCGCCATAGGCGGGCCCGGTAAACCGGGCCACTTTGACGTGTCATAGATAGGGCTGTGGCTGTCAGGCGGGGGCTGCCAATGCGGCTTGTGCGCGGTTATGCCACGCGTGTAAGTGGGTCAGGCTGTCATCGGGCTGCATACGAGCACCCCAACCTGCAAATACCCACAGCGCCAGCAAGTCAATGTCGGCGAAGGAGAAGCTGCTTCCGGCAAGCCAGTCGCGGTTTGCTAGCTCATCGTTGAGCACTTCAAAACCATAGCGCAGGCGCTCTTGCCCTCTCTCGGCCAACGCAGGGATCTGCGCCACCGGCTCTACACCGGGCAGGGCGCGGTCTTTGAATTGCGGATGGCTGTTACGAAACGCTTCGGCTGCGGCCAAAAAGACCAGCTGAAACAAACGATGATTCCAGTTGAGTACCATCGCCTTTTCAAGGGGCGTAACGCCAAGCAGCGGTCGTTCGGGGAACAGCGCTTCTAGATAGTGAGCAATAGCAATCACCTCCGTGATCCGAGTGCCATCTTCTAAGACCAGAACCGGTACTGTTGCCTCGGGTACAACGGACAAATAGGCCTCACTGTGCTGTTCGAGCTTTGCCATATCAATTTGTTGCGTGTCGATGTGTATCTCTTTGTAATCGAGAAACATTTTGAGTCGAGCGGGGTTGGGTGCCGGATCGTAGGTATATAGCTTCATTGTTAGTACAACCTCTGGTGTGTGAAGGTGATTAGATTGTTGTCCTTGAGCGCCGATGATTGGGTGGCCATTATGACTTTGTTGAGTTCTCTAACTGGCCCCGCAAAAACACGGGTTTGCTGCGTAATTTAGCAGAGCTGACAGTGATAACCCATGTACAAGGAGGGTGGTTTTAGCCCCATGACCTTCATCGATGGTCGACATCATTCGGGCGTTGCAGCCTGAGCAGTTTTCCCAAGCGCTTGGGACCGCTATACTCCGCGCCATCTTAAGAGGAGATGACCCATGCGTATTTTCGCTTTTGTTCTTGCTCTGGTGGCATCTGCTGCCTTCGCTGCCGACCTGTCTAAAGAGCAGCGCGCAGAGATAGAGGCTCGAATTCAATCTTACAGTCACGCCTGCGTGGCGGGCGACGAAAGCTGTGCAGGTGCTGGCGCTTCGGCTGCGGCAAGTGGCCCCCGATCCGGTGAAGCCGTTTACAATGGCGCTTGTATGGCGTGTCACGCCACCGGTGCTGCTGGTGCACCGAAAGTAGGCGATGCCTCTGCATGGGCTGCGCGCATCGACAAGGGCATGGATGCTCTGTACGCAAGTGGTGTTAACGGCGTCCCCGGCACCGGCATGATCGCCAAAGGCGGTTGCGGTGATTGCTCTGATGAAGAAATCTATGCTGCCGTTGATTACATGGTCGACAACAGTAAGTAAGCATCATTGGGGCACTCGCCCCAGTTTTCATTACATGTCTTGCAGCCGAGGGCGATAACTTAGGCCCTCGAGTAGATGATTCTCACCCACCGCGGGTGCCTGTTCTGCATCAGCGAGTGTGCGCGCTATTTTGAGAGTGCGATGCACACTTCTGGCCGATAACTTCAGGCGATCGCAAGCATCTTCGAACCACCTTTGCACCGGTTTATCCAGTGCGCACAGCTCAAGTAACCTGCGGTTGCTGAGATGGGCGTTCAGGCAACCTTGTCGGGTCCATTGTTGTTGCCAGCTCTGGCTCACCCGCTCTCTGATCGCCGCTGAGGGTTCCTGTCCTGTCTGTTTTGTGAGCAGCGCAGATGTCTGTTGCCGCTCCAAACTTATGTGAATATCGATGCGGTCCATGAGTGGACCCGATACGCGATTTTGGTAGCGACTAACAATATCTGGCGTACAACGGCAGGGTGGTTCCTGTAGACCAGCGTTGCCGCAGGGACAGGGATTCATCGCGGCAATGAGTTGAAAGCGAGCCGGGTAACTATTAGCCCCCCGCGCCCGAGCAATGGTTACATTGCCTTGCTCCATGGGTTGTCGCAACAAATCGAGGACTCGGGGAGAAAATTCGGGTAGCTCATCGAGGAACAAGATACCTTGATGCGCCAACGAAACCTCGCCCGGGTGAGCGTTGGCACCGCCTCCAATCAAGGCAGCACCAGTGGCCGAATGATGCGGCGCGCGAAATGGACGGCATCGAGTAGGCTCCAATCCTAGTGCGTCTCGGATGAGCCATTGCTCCAGCATGGCTTGGGGTGTGCAGGGGGGTAATATGCCCGGTACTGCCGATGCTAGAAGGGTTTTCCCGGCGCCAGGCGGTCCCGTCATAAGCAGATGATGGCCGCCGCTCGCCGCAATTTCCAAGGCCCTTTTAGCGGCTAGTTGTCCCTGAATATCACCAAAGTCCGAGTGGGCAGCCGATTGATCGGGCAATGGCGAGCCGCTCGTTATAGTGGGTGTTTTGCTTTTAAGTTCGGCACATAAACTTAGTAGATCGGGTGCCGCAATTAGTCGGCCATCCGGTAATTGGGCGAGGGTATCTGCGCCCGCGGCTGGGATGGCACAGACTCGATTGCGCTCAGTGGCGGCCTGCACTGCGGCGAGCATACCGGTAGTGGGGCGCAGTGAGCCGTCTAAGCCGAGTTCGCCGTAACACTCGCGATTAGCGGTGGCTTCTGGGGGCAGTTGACCGCTGGCAGTAAGAAGACCAAGCGCAATGGGTAAATCGAAGCGCCCGCCACCTTTGCGGATTTCGGCGGGCGCCAAACTCACCGTAATGCGGTGATCTGGCCATTCAAAATAGGAAGTAAGTAATGCACTTCGAACGCGTTCGCGCGCCTCGCGAACGGTGTTCTCAGGTAAGCCAACAATGGTAAAACCCGGTAGTCCCGGGCTTAGGTGCACCTCGACCTGCACCTCGGGGGCTTGCAGGCCAGCACTGGCCCGCGACAATACAGTGGCGGTAGACATAGTTCATCCTTGAACAGAGGTGGCGGTCATCCTGACCACCCTACGTTAGGGTCCGAATCAGCCTAGGTGCCGATCGACAATCTCGGTAAGTCGCTCAAGTTCAGCTTCAAGCTCCTGCACTCTGGCCCGAGTTCGCTGCAGTACGGCTGACTGGGCATCGAATTCGGCCCTGCTGACAACGTCGAGTTTGCTGAGCGCCGATTGCGCCAGTGCTCGCGCGTTGCGGTCGAGTTGATCACGCAACACCTTTTCGTCGTGGCGTATCCGATCGAACAGATCACCCAATCCACCCGTGCCACCCCGGCGGTTAGATTTGTCGTGCTCATCGAAGCTGTCGTGCTCGTCATGCATGGGGCTGTACGCTCGTTGTTGAAGTTGAATGCCAATGTACCTCAGAGGCTGGGTCAAACCCTACATCAACGACGCCTAAAACTCGCCCAGCAATTGGGCGGCATTGCACCATTATTGTGCGTTATGCCTTGGTTGGCTGAGTAATGGCGTGCGCCAAGCGCCTTTTATGAGTGATAAACATTTGTTTTTGTTAGATAAAAATTGTTTTGGCCTGAACTTAGCTGTAGTGCTCGTTGGAAGCAGTCTGTCGCGTCTCAGCGCGAAGCCGATTCGGACAGTGGAACGCTTCACGATTTATTACCGGAGGAACCTATGAAGCTGATTACCGCTGTAATCAAACCGTTCAAGCTCGACGACGTCCGTGAAGCGCTTTCACAGATTGGCGTACAAGGGATAACG
>CBFHTF010000088.1:0-9043 GCA_965658685.1 Luminiphilus sp. | reverse complement strand
TCGAATGGCCTCATCGAGGCGAGGAGTGCCGGTAGTCAGCCCAGCGGTGAAGTTCATCCCCTGTCGATTAAGTATCTGGGTGAAGCAGGTGTCCCTACCGCCGGTCTCAAGAGCCAGTCTTGGGACGAGTTCGAAGACTTTGCACCGGACATCGTCGTCACCGTATGTGATTCGGCGGCAGGAGAGTCCTGTCCCATTTGGTTTGGCAAGGCTCTCAAAGTGCACTGGGGACTTGAGGACCCATCAAAACTGAGCGGCTCGGACGAACAGTTGGCGCACGCGTTTAGAAACACAATTGCCATTATCAATGAGCGCGTCGATGCGCTGGTGCACGTGGCAGCTTTGGACAAGAGCCAATGGGCAGACGCGCTTTCAAAACTTGGAGTCAATGAATGATTGCTGTGGGGGCTGCTCATGGGATTGTTTGAACGTTATCTGTCGGTATGGGTGGCGCTGTGTATTGGTGCAGGTGTTCTGCTGGGTAATCTAGCGCCCGCGGTTTTTGGCCAGATTGCTGCGATTGAATACGCGCACGTAAACCTGGTGGTTGCAGTGCTCATTTGGCTGATGATCTACCCAATGATGATTCAGATTGATTTCTCGTCGCTGCGGGATGTTGGCAAAAAGCCAAAAGGCCTGATGCTGACACTGGCCATCAACTGGTTGATTAAACCCTTTACGATGGCGGCTCTGGGCTGGCTGTTCTTCAAGGGGCTGTTTGCTGGTTTGGTCGATGCCGAGTCTGCGGAGGCTTATATAGCCGGTATGATTCTGTTGGGCGTGGCGCCCTGTACCGCTATGGTGTTCGTTTGGAGTCAGCTGACGAAGGGCGATCCGAATTACACGCTGGTGCAGGTGTCGATTAACGACATCATCATGATTTTTGCGTTTGCGCCGATCACCGCCGTTTTACTCGGCATCAACGATATTCAGGTGCCGTGGGAAACACTGTTGATTTCAGTTGTACTTTACGTTGTTTTGCCATTAATCGCCGGAGCGGTAACCCGCAATCGACTCGATAGGGCGAAAGACCACAGTCGATTGAAAACATTTGTCGCCACCATGAAACCCTGGTCGGTCATCGGTCTATTAACCACCGTGGTCCTGCTTTTCGGATTCCAGGCGCAAACTATTTTGGAGCAACCCGGGATCATCGGTTTAATTGCCATACCGCTGTTGATCCAGACCTATGGCATCTTTGCAATTGCATATTTCGCAGCGAGGCAGTTGAAACTGCCACACAACATCGCGGCGCCTGCCTGCATGATCGGCACTTCCAATTTCTTCGAGCTGGCTGTCGCCGTGGCGATCTCCCTGTTTGGATTGCACTCGGGTGCAGCACTGGCGACAGTGGTAGGTGTGCTGGTCGAGGTGCCGGTTATGTTGTCGCTGGTCGCGATCGCCAATCGCACCCGGCACTGGTTTGATACGCCCTAATGTCTGCGGTTTTCACGACATTCGCCGACGGGTTGGCGAATCAAAACCCTGGTTACCGTATCCCTGAACAGTGTCAGGTGCAAAAGGTCCCCACGGAGACCACGCCATCGGGAGCGATCTGTTCCAGCAAGCCTGGATGGGTACGAATGCCCTGGTAGTGCATCGCGGGATACGCGCTGTAGCCGCTAAGCATGGACGTAGCGCTGAAGCAGAAATTCTTCACATCCTTGCTCAGGCTGTTCAGCTAGAGGGTCTCCTAGATGCCCGGGGCGATTCAGTGCTCTGAGTATTCAATCAGCTTACTGCTAATTGCACTTATTTCCGTTTTCTTTAACACTTGACTAGCGTTAACTTGATCTGAGCCTCCGGGTGCCAAATTATCTGTTTTCCTAGGACTGCGAGATGGAAAAGACACCCTCCAACTTAGACCATCTGCAGCAAATGTTGAACGCACCGGTGCTTCCTTTACTGTTCCGGATGGCAACGCCAAGTGCGCTGGCGTTTTTTCTTCAAGGCTCCGTTATCATGGCCGAGATGGCATTCGTCAGTCGCCTCGGTACGGATCCTCTGGCAGCGCTTGCACTGATTTTTCCAGGGCTGATGCTCCTGCAGATGCTCGCCAACGGCGCCATTGGGGGAGCAATCGCCAGTTCAGTCGCTAGGGCACTTGGTAGCGGCAACCAGGCGCGGGCTAGCAATCTACTGTGGCATGGAATCGCCATTGCTGTGTTGGCAGGCCTTGTTTTTTTCTTCGCGTTCGCAGCGATCGGCAAGACACTGATACTGGCCACAGGTGTCTCCAGCGAAGTGGCCCAAGCTGCGAGTGACTATGGATCAATACTGTTTGCGGGCTCAACAATCATATGGATGATGGCTCTGCTAAGCGCTATCTATCGCGGCACAGGTGACATGAAGACCCCCGCCTTCGTCATGGCTCTTGGGGCAATAACTCAAGTCCCGTTGTCCGGGACGTTGATCCTCGGTTGGTTCGGCTTTCCAGCAATGGGGTTGAGGGGCTCGGTATTTGCACTTCTCATTGTGAGCCTCCTTTCCAGCCTGTTTCTACTCATTCAATTGTTAAGGCATCGCACTGTGCTGCGCCCGCGCCTGGACACTGCCCGCTTGCAAATCAATCTATTCGCCGACATTTTTGTCGTTGGCGCTCCGGCGGCCATATCACCTATCCTTACCGTTAGCATAGTGTTTATAGCTAACGCACTCGTGGGCGAATTCGGTGAAAGTGCTTTGGCGGCATACGGAATCGTCTCCCGAGTCGAATTTTTGCTTATTCCCCTGGTATTCGGCATTGGCGCTGCTTTGACTGCGCTGGTGGGGGTGAACATGGGGGCTGGTCAACAGCAGCGTGCGGTTCACATAGCATGGGTGGGTGGGGGTGTTTCCGCAATCCTGACGGGTGCCGTCGGCCTGGTGTTAGCAGTGTCACCGGGCTTACTACTCGACTGGTTCACCAGCGATCCCCAAGTATTGGAGACGGGACGTCAATATCTCGTTATTGTCGGACCAGCGTTTGCGTTTCAAGGTATAGGTTTCGCCTTGTACTTCGCAGCGCAGGGAGGAGGGAACGTGGTGCAGCCGGTTCTGGGGATGTTTCTTCGATTCTTCATCGCTGCTGGTGCCGGCTTCTTCGGCATGCGCTACATGGCTTTCGGCCTCAATTATCTGTTTGCCTGCCTGGCTATCGCGATGGTCGCGTACGGGTTGGTTGCAATGAGCTCACTGACGTTTGGCTGGGGGCGTTCCGCAAAGGATTACTCGCCCGAATAATTCCCAGCCAGTTAACTTGCCATTAAGGCATTGTCCGTCGTAGAGAGTAAATCTGTAACTGTCACACAGCTGACGGTTAGCCATTGAGTGAATCACTGTTCATTGAAAGTCGGTGCAGCGACAATTTGCAGTGTCGGGTAAGTGAAGTCGGCAGTGCAACAGCACGAGGCGCCTTGAGCGCAGGGATTAATCATACGCCTACATAATTTAACATAATATACATTATGCGCATTTAGTTAGGTCCAGAATTACCGCCGCCGGCGCTCTCCATAGGACCCGCACGGTTAGCTGTCCGCGTATGTATTAAAGATACGCCCCATCCCGGTGCCGCCGGCAAATGTTGCACACCGAATGTTTTTTTGTACACTCTCCGCGCGTTGATCTAGCCGCGTTCAGCAGTAAACAAGATTCGCATGCCATACGCCCGCTCATCCTCTTCGGGTGGCTCAGCGCGCATACCCGCGAGTGGCTTTCATTGCCACTCTTCACCGATACAAAAAGCCAACAGACAGTCGGGCTTATACAACTAGAGGCCGGCACATCTATTTGCTATAAGCCTGAGCTTGGCACTCATGGGCGGCTGTGGCACTGATAGCCACACATACTTAGCTAGTTTTATTCACGTCAAACGATGGCGGAATATGGTTTTACCGAAAGGTTACACGTAATCGCTTTTTTACGAGCAAAAAAAAAAGCAAGCCGCGAAGGCTTGCCTTTACAAAGAATGCGGCGCGCTTAGATGGCGACGATGTTCTCTGCTTGTGGGCCTTTTTGACCCTGCGTTACGTTGAACTCAACCTGTTGGCCTTCGGCTAAGGTTTTGAAGCCTGAGCTCACAATGGCGCTGAAGTGCGCGAACACGTCGGGGCCAGATTGTTGCTCAATAAAGCCGAAGCCTTTGGATTCGTTGAACCATTTAACGGTACCAGTCGTTTTGTTAGACATGATAATTGTCCTATATCTAAATTTAAGGGGTGCCACTGAGTGGGCACGGGCAAGCAGGAAAAATAAACTGAAATTTAGAAACAACAGGACGGAGTAATACAAAGACTGCTTCGTAATGGTGGTTATAAAAAGAGCTCAATCTCTAGCTATGTGCATCCTAGAGATCAGGCTTCGTAAAGTCAATCGATTTCTCTGTGTTAAGTGCTTTCATGGGACTTTTTACACGAATCTTGGCCGGATCTTGGCCGGACCTCGTCTCGGGAAGTTCACACGATCTTCCGCGGTACCCAGCAACACAGGCGGGACGGGATGAATAGCCAACACAGTGGGCGGCATTGCCGCCGTAGATCCGCCTGTCAAACGATATGCGTTAAGAGGGGTTTGGTTTGCCATGATGAGCGGTGTTATCGGTAGTGTTATGCGTGTTGTTGTGGTTCCCAATAGGCAGCCCCGGTGTCGATGCCCACTCAGTCCATGACCCGTCGAACACCCCCACCGGATCAACCCCTAATTCATACAGGGCGACCGCGAGAATGCATGCGGTAATACCACTGCCACAGCTGGTAATGATTGGTTGGGCTAAATCCGCACCCGCGGTCTCAAATAACTGCTTGAGCGTAGTCGTCTCATGCAAGCAGCCGCGTTCAGCGTCGACCAGTGTTGTATAAGGCACATTGATCGACTCAGGGATATGGCCGCTGGGTAAATCCTTACGCGGTTCTGGATCGCGCCCACTGAAGCGTCCGCCACTGCGGGCATCAATGATTTGGCTGGTGCCTTCGGTTGCCGCTCGATAGACATCATCACACCGCGCGTAGTACGCGCGCTGCCATACCGCTTGAGCCGCCTCAAAACGATTACTCGACCGCTCACTCGACCGCTCACTGGGCCCCTCACTCACGACTGGTAACTGCGCTTCGCGCCACGCAGGCAAGCCGCCTTTCAATATGACCACGTTATTGTGGCCATAGACGCGCAAGGTCCACCAAACACGAGCAGCGGATAGCAACCCCGCGCTGTCGTAAACCACCACAATATTATCGGGAGCAATAGCCAGCGATCTTAAGACCTCGGAGAATGTGGGGGCTGATGGCAACATATGCGGCAATGTGGTGCCGTCTTGGGTGATGGCATCGATATCGAAGTACCGAGCGCCCGGAATGTGTGCGTTATGGAACTCGTGGCGAGTATCACGTTGCAAGGCTGGTAAATACCAAGAGCCATCCAACACGCGAATCGTGGGTTCGCCTAGGTGTTCTCTAAGCCAATCGACGCTGACAAACGCGCTACTACTGAGCATAGGATGTTTTTCCTAAAAAGCACTATTTGAAATAAGCTTATTCCATTACAATTGAAAGCATGAGCAAACCAGTGAGACCACTGGCTGTTTACCAGTGTATCCGACCAGCGTCTACTTGGGGGCACCATGAACGCAATCGCCGACGTTAATCTCGATCAGCTGACTAAACCTGTGGTTCAACATTTCTTTGATCCCAACACGTGGACCCTCACCTACGTGGTTATCGACCCCGAAACAAAACGCTGTGCCATTGTTGATCCTGTTCTGGACCTCGATTACGCCTCAGGTACGCTAACCACAACCAGTGCTGATTCGGTCATTCATTTCGTGCGCAGTGAACAGCTGAGCGTCGATTACATCATTGAGACCCACGTGCATGCCGATCACCTCACCTCGGCTCCCTATTTAAAGGCGGCCTTGGGCGGCGACATCATGATTGGCGAGCACATCAGCACCGTGCAAGAAACCTTTGCCCAGGTCTACAATGAGCCCTCGAATTTTCCTAAAAACGGGGAGCAATTTGACCGCACAGTCACTGACGAGGAAGAGTTTTCGGTGGGTTCACTACAGTGCCGAGCTTTCCACGTACCCGGCCACACCCCAGCCTGCATGGCCTATCTGATTGGGGATGCCCTTTTTGTCGGCGACACCCTCTTTATGCCCGACGGTGGCACGGCTCGCTGCGATTTCCCCGGGGGCGATGCAACCACCCTATTTCGCTCGATTAAACGATTACTGGATTTGCCCAACGCAACACGCATGTTCGTCTGCCATGATTATCAGCCCAATGGTCGAGAGCTGGCTTGGGAGACAACCGTTGGCGAGCAGCGCACAGCCAATATTCATGTGCATAACGGTATCAGTGAAGCTGAATTCGTGGCGATGCGAGAGACGCGAGATGCCACATTGAAAATGCCCACGCTTATCCTGCCGTCGCTGCAGGTCAATATGCGCGCGGGGCATTTGCCGCCGGTGGATGCCGACGGTCGACTCTTCTTGCGGGTACCGGTGAATGTGTTCGGGGGCAGTAATATTACGGATCTGGCGGCAGATCAGTAATCACTACAGACAATAAACAGAGAAGCATGGGGGATAATAACAATGGGTAACGGACAGCATTACGATGTCATTGTGGTCGGTGGTGGCGCCGGTGGTATTGCGGCGGCAGCCAGTCTTTTAAGTCGCGACAAACGCTTAAATTTGGCGATCGTTGACCCGGCCGATAAGCACTACTACCAACCCGGTTGGACCATGGTCGGCGGCGGTATCTTCCAGCCGGTCACTACGGGCCGTCCTATGTCGAGCGTCATACCCACCGGTGCTACATGGGTTAAACAAGCGGTTGCAGGATTCGACCCCGATAACAATACCGTGCATCTCGATGATGGCAGTCAGCTACTCTACGACCGCATGGTCGTGGCACCGGGGCTAAAGCTTAACTGGGAAGGTGTTGAGGGACTCAAAGAATCCCTGGGTAAGAATGGCGTAACCTCAAATTATACATATGAAACAGCGCCTTACACATGGAAGCTCGTCCAAGAATTGAGGTCAGGCAAGGCTCTTTTTACCCAGCCCACAATGCCGATTAAATGTGCCGGCGCACCGCAAAAAGCCATGTATCTGTCGGCAGATCACTGGATGAAGCAAGGTCTCATTAACAGCATTGATGTGCACTTCTATACTGCAACCCCAGGTCTTTTCGGCGTTGCTGCCTATGTGCCAGCCCTCATGCAATATGTGGAAAAGTATCAAGCCGATCTGCATTTTCAGCATAATCTGGTGAGGATAGATGGCGATAAGAAAATAGCTACGTTTCAAAATGCCGACGGTGAAACCGTTGAATCGGACTACGACATGATCCATGTCTGTCCACCTCAAGTGGCGCCCGACTTTATTCGTCAGTCGCCCTTGGCAGACGCCAGTGGCTGGATCGATGTTGATCAGAATACCTTGCAACATAAACGCTATGAGAACATCTGGTCCTTGGGTGATGGTATGAATGCGCCCAACGCAAAAACCGCCGCTGCCGCTAGAGCACAGGCTCCGGTGGTCGCTATCAACCTACTGCACCATGCAGGTAAGTTACCCAACTTATGCCACTACGATGGCTATGGCTCATGTCCATTAACGGTAGAGCGTGGCAAGATCGTGCTTGCTGAGTTCGGCTACGGTGGCATGCTAAAACCCAGTTTCCCCAAGTTTTTACTCGATGGCGAAAAACCTACGCAGCTGGCATGGTTCTTAAAGGCCAAAATGCTGCCTTGGATTTACTGGGAGGCAATGCTCAAAGGCCGCGAGTGGATGACCAACCCCATTCATCAGGTGTAAGTCGAGCCCAGCCATGTTGAAAACCGCCCTGCCCTGCATCGATTGGCTGCAGGGCTACTCCCGTCAAACGTTCACTAGCGATCTGATGGCGGCGATTATCGTCACCATCATGCTCATTCCCCAGTCACTAGCCTACGCGTTACTTGCCGGGCTGCCCGCTGAGATGGGTCTCTACGCAAGTATTCTGCCCTTGGTGGCCTATGCGCTATTTGGCACCAGTCGCACGCTGTCGGTTGGTCCTGTGGCGGTGGTATCTTTGATGACGGCAACGTCGGTGGGTGCGGTTGCACAACAGGGCACTACCGACTATGCCACAGCCGCTGTCATGCTGGCTTTGCTCAGCGGGCTCATGCTGATTGCACTGGGCTTACTGCGTTTCGGCTTTGTTACCAACTTTCTCTCTCACCCGGTTGTGTCCGGCTTCATCACGGCTTCGGGCATCATCATTGCGCTGAGTCAGTTGCGGCACATTTTGGGTATTGATGCCCACGGAGAGGCACTACCAGCCCTACTGATGAGTCTCGGCCAGCACGTGGGTGACACCAATGTGTACACCCTAAGTGTGGGGCTGTTTACCTTGGGTTTATTGCTGTTTTGCCGGAGTAAACTTGGCAGATTGCTGACGCGAGCAGGTTTGACGCCACAGCTTGCAGGCCTCATTACGCGAGCTGCCCCGGTACTGGCAATCGTACTTACTATTAGCGCGGCTATTGTCTGGGATTTGGAATCGCGAGGCGTTGCGCTGGTGGGGCATGTTCCCAGTGGTCTACCCGCATTTTCAGCACCATTGCTGGATTGGGCCTTAATCGAAACCCTAGCCGTGCCCGCGTTCCTCATCTCATTAATCGGCTTTGTTGAGTCGGTCTCTGTCGGTAAAACCTTGGGCGCAAAGCGTCGACAACGTATTAACCCCAACCAAGAACTCATTGGCTTGGGTGCGGCTAATGTGGCTTCTGCTGTCTCTGGTGGCTTCCCTGTTACCGGCGGTTTCTCACGCTCAGTAGTCAATTTTGATGCGGGGGCCGAAACTCAAGCGGCGTCGCTATTAACAGCGGTGGGTATTGGTGTGGCGGCACTGGTATTGACCCCCGCTCTGTACTTCCTGCCTAAAGCGACCCTGGCAGCGACCATTATCGTTGCTGTCACGAGTCTCATCGACTGGCACATTGTGAAAGAAGCATGGCGATTCTCCCGTGCCGATTTCACGGCAGTGGCGGCCACTATTGGCTTAACGTTGCTGTGTGGTGT
>CBFHTF010000087.1:0-9045 GCA_965658685.1 Luminiphilus sp. | reverse complement strand
ATCTGTAGCGGTTGGGCATCCGATCAACCCGTGCGTCAATTTTGCCGATAGCACTGATTGGTTTCTTCTGGCTCGGGGCGAAGCCTTGTACTTGGTACCTGCCGAACAGGTGGAGCTTCGCGCGGTGAAAAGTGTTGATCCGAGCCGGCGCTTGTTCGAGGTGGGGTTTGAACCATCCCCCGAGCAGCGAATTGCCGAGGGTGATGCGGGTGCTGCGCTGTGGCGTTCTACCCTGAACCGCGGTGCATTGGCGACTGCTGCCGTCTTGTTAGGTTTAGCTGGAGGCATTGTCGGTCAATGTGTTCAATACACCAGTGATCGACAGCAATTTGGTCGCCCTATTGGCGCCAACCAAGCCGTGAAGCACCTCATGGCAGATGTGGCCGTTCAAATGGAATATGCGCGACCGGTAATCCACCGGGCTGCCTACACCGTGGGTGTGGCTCCAGCACGCGCTGATTTTGCGGTATCTCACGCGAAAGTCGCTGCCGCACGCGCCGCACTATTGGCCGGACGCAACGGCATACAAGTGCACGGTGCTATGGGTTACACCTGGGAGTGTGATCTACATATCTGGGTGAAACGGGCCTGGGCATTAACCCGGGAGTACGGTGGTGAGGGATTTCATAAAAACCGTATTCACCAGTGGCTGCAGCAGCCCAATGCCTTGCTCGGCCCCGAATTCACCTTTGGTCGAGGCTCCTTGCTCGACAGCACAGCTGCCTAAAATAGGGACTTATTATGGTTAACCGCCCGGACGCCTACATTGTCGATGCGTTGCGCACCCCTACCGGTCGACGCAAAGGCAGTCTTGCTGGTATCCATGGCGCCGATCTAGGCGCATCGGTATTGAAGGCTATCGTCGAGCGCAATTCGATCCCCGACGCCGATTACGACGACGTAATTTTTGGTTGTGTCGATACCATTGGGCCGCTGGCGGGCGACATCGCCCGTACCGCTTGGTTAGCCGCGGGTCTCGATGAAGGCGTGCCGGGTACGACTATTGACCGACAGTGTGGATCGTCTCAGCAGGCAGTCCATTTTGCAGCGCAAGCGGTGATGTCGGGCACCATGGATGTGGTGGTCGCCGGTGGCGTGCAAACCATGACCAGTATTCCTATATCAGCGGCCATGTTGGCGGGGCAGGCCTTTGGCTTCAACGACCCATTCACCGGCAGTTCCGGTTGGGTGGAGCGCTACGGCGATGGTCTGGTTACTCAATTCAATTCGGCGCAAATGATTGCCGATAAATGGCAGTGCAGCCGGGCTGACATGGAGGCGTTTGCACTCGAATCCCATCGCCGCGCCGCTGCGGCGCGTGACGCCGGTTATTTTGAGCGAGAAATCATGCCGCTTAACCAGTTGTCAGTCGATGAGACAATCCGCGAAACCTCGTTACAGAAGATGGCCGAGTTAGAGCCGCTACAGCCCGGTGGTGCGATTACCGCGGCGGTCTCCAGCCAGACCTGCGACGCGGCATCTGCTGTGCTAGTGGTTTCGGAAGAGGCACTCAAACGCTACAACCTGACACCGCGAGCACGCATTGCCCACATGAGTGTGCGCGCGGCCGACCCCATTTGGATGTTAACTGCTCCGATTCCAGCGACAGCTCATGCCGTCAAAAAATCGGGCATTGCATTGGATGACATTGGTCTTGTGGAAATCAACGAAGCCTTTGCGTCGGTCGCGATGGCGTGGATGAAAGAGACGGGGTATCCCCACGAGCAAACGAATGTTAACGGTGGTGCTATTGCCCTTGGACATCCGTTGGGCGCCACAGGCACCAAGCTTATGACAACGCTGATACATGAGATGGAGCGGCGTAAGGTGCGCTACGGCTTACAGACCATGTGTGAGGGCGGCGGTCAGGCTAACGTCACCATTCTTGAAAGACTCTAGAGGACAGCATGAGCGGAATTTGTGAAGGCAGGGTAGTTATCGTTACAGGTGCCGGCGGTGGCTTGGGCGCAGCCCACGCCCGAGTGTTGGCTGCAGAAGGTGCAGCTGTTGTTGTAAACGATATCAATCATGAAGCGGCGCAAGCGGTAGTAGACAGCATTGTGGGTGCTGGTGGTCGCGCTGTCGTTAATCAGTCAGATATCACTAACTACAGCAGCTCGCAGCTTGCGGTGTCCCAAGCCATTGACACCTTTGGTGATTTACATGGTGTGGTCAATAACGCGGGTAATAACCGCGATCGCATGTTTGCCTCTCTCAGCGAGGCCGATTGGGATGCGGTGATGGCCGTCCATCTGAAAGGGCATTTCTGTATTGCCAGCCACGCAGTGCAGTACTGGCGCCACCAATCGAAAGCCGGCCAGTCGGTCAGTGGACGAATTGTGAACACCACGTCGGGTGCGGGTTTACAGGGCTCTATTGGGCAATCGAACTATGCCGCAGCCAAGGCGGGCATTGCCGCATTGACGTTAAATCAGGCGGCAGAATTAGCGCGTTACGGGATTACCGCCAACGCCATTTGTCCTGTGGCCCGTACGGGTATGACAACAGCGGTACCGGCGATGGCTGAGCGCATGGCAGCACCTGCCGACGGCAGCTTCGACCATTTTGCCCCTGAAAATGTGTCTTCCGTCGTTGCCTGGTTGTGCGCCGAGCGCTCAGCACACATCAGCGGCAAAATTTTGGAAGCTGAAGGTGGACGAATTGCTATTGCCGACGGCTGGCGCAGTACCAAAGGAGTTGATAAAGGTGCCCGCTGGGAGCCGGCAGAAGTGGGTGATGCAATGGCCACCCTGCTAGCCGAGGAAGTGCCGGCGCAAGCCGTCTGGGGTAGTTGAGGGGACGTTGTGAATTTTCGATTCAGCGATGAACAACGCATGATCTTTGACACCGCGAGTGCTTTTCTCGCAGAGGTGTCCGATAGTCCTGCGGTTCGCGCAGCCATGACAAGCCGTGACGGCTTTGATACCCATGCTTGGCAACGCTTATGCGATGAGATGTACTGGCAAGGGCTACTCATACCGGAAGACGAGGGTGGCCTTGAGCTGGGCTACGTCGAAATGGTGGGCGTACTGGAAAAAGCGGGCGAGCAACTCTTCAGTGCGCCGCTTTACAGCACCGTAGTAGCCACCACTTTATTGCTTCAAATGCCCCCCTCAGAGCCACGCTCTGCCTTACTCGCGCGTATTTTGGCGGGGGAGCCGATGGCACTTGCCCATACTCGGGGCGATCGTGATTGGCACACTGGCGGTATCACCGCCGCTACCACAGCCGACGGCGTTGTATTAAACGGCAGCAGCCGGTTCGTGAGTTTTGGCCACAGTGCCGGCGTACTTTTGTGTCTAGCCCATGACAGCCAGCAACAATTAAATGTATACGCGGTTCAAAGTGATCAAGCAGGGCTTCACTGTGAACGTTTACCCACCATGGACCAGACACGTGCCATGGCTCAGCTGACGTTAACCGATGTGCATCTGGCACCGGAAGACTGCCTTGGCACTGGCGTTGAACGCATAGCGGAAGATGTACTGAATATAGCCAGAATATTAAGCGCAGCAGATCAAGTGGGTGGCGCTCAAGCCGCCCTAGACATCAGCATTGAATACGTCAAAGAACGTAAGCAATTTGGGCGCACAATAGCCTCGTACCAAGCCATCAAGCACAAAGCCGCCGACATGATGACCAAAGTCGAGGGAGCCCGGTCATTACTTTATTACGCTGCCTGCATCGCCGATGAATGGCGCGCCGGCTACACAGATAGCACAACATTGGCAGAGGCCGCATCGATGGTGTCGGCCAGTGCCGGTGAAGCCTATTTCTTTAATGCGGGCACTGGCATTCAACTACACGGGGGCGTCGGCATTACGGAGGAATACGACATTCAGCTGTATTTCAAGCGTGCGCGCGCCACTGAGAGCTACCTAGGCAGCCCTGCCGACCACCGAGAGCACATCGCCAGCGTATTACTGGACGGAGAGTAATTATGGAATTGCGCTTCACGCAAGCCGATGAGTTATTTCGCGCCGAGGTGGCAGATTGGTTGCAAGCAAATCTGTGTGGCGAATTTGAAAAGATTCGCTTCCGCGGCGGCCCAGGTGACGAACATCACTTTGTCGAGGAGCGAAAAGCCTGGGAGCGTCGCTTGGCGGAGGGGGGTTGGACCTGTATCGGTTGGCCCGAAGCATGGGGTGGTCGAGGCGCGTCTATTGAGCAACAAGTGATTTTCAACGAAGAATATGCGCGGGCCGGTGGTCCTGGTCGCGTGGGTCATATCGGTGAAACCCTGACCGGACCCACGCTTTTGGCGTTCGGAACAGATGCGCAGAAGTCGCGCTATTTACCGGGGATACGTGCAGGAAGAGAGCTTTGGTGCCAAGGATACTCAGAACCCGGCGCGGGCTCGGATTTATCAGCGGTTCGCACCCGTGCTGAGTTTGATGAGTCATCCGGACGCTGGCGCATTAACGGGCAGAAAGTGTGGACATCACTGGCTCATGAATCGCAGTTTGTGTTTGTGCTGGCACGTACCAACCCCAACGAAAAGGCGCACAAAGGCCTGGGCTTTTTCTTGGTCCCCATGGATCAGCCAGGCATCACCATAAGGCCCATACCGCAACTGACAGGCACCAGCGAGTTCAACGAGGTCTTTTTTGATGATGCTTACTGCGACGCCAGTGACATCGTCGGCGAGCCCGGCGACGGCTGGAAGGTGGCCATGGGCTTATTGGGCTTTGAGCGTGGTGTCTCCACCCTGGGCCAACAAATGCTATTTCAGACCGAGCTTGATGAGATTGTATGTATCGCCAAGGCGAATGGCGCAGCTCAGAATCCTGCTTTACGTCAGCGCATTGCGGAGGCCCACATTGGGCTTCGTACCTTACGATTCAATAGCTTACGCATGCTTTCAGACAATGCTGATGACGGTAGTCTCAGCCGTGAATCGATGATTTACAAGTTGGCTTGGTCTAGCTGGCACCGCAACTTAGGCAAGTTGGCCATGGATGTATTGGGCCCCGATGCGGAGCTATTAGAAGCAAGTCCCTATGAGCTGAGCAAATTGCAATCACTATTTCTGTTTACGCGCGCCGATACGATTTACGGTGGTACTAATCAAATTCAGCGCAATATTATCGCCGAGCGAGCGCTTGGCATGCCACGGGAACCCCGGGGCGAGACGCGTTAAGGAGCTCTCATGACCGCTGCTATCCCGCCCTATGTACCTGGGCACAATTTGCTTGCGGGCAAACACGTACTCATCACCGCAGCGGCCGGTGCTGGCATTGGTTTCGCGGCGGCACAAAAAGCGGTCGAAGAGGGCGCCGCTCATCTGGTAATTAGCGATATTCACGAGGGACGATTGGAACAAGCCGTTGCCGCATTAAATGGCTTGTCCGACACCTGTACGGTTCACGGCAAACTTGCCAACGTCACAGTAGAAGACGACGTGCGCGCACTCGTGGCCTTTGCCGAGGAGGTTACCGGTGGCGTCAATATATTAATTAATAACGCAGGGCTTGGGGGTAGTCGGTTACTGGTCGAGATGAGTGACGACGAGTGGTCGCGGGTGCTCGATATTACGCTCACCGGCACTATGCGTATGACTCGGGCAATGTTGCAGGTAATGCAGACTCGAGGGGCGGGGGTTATTGTCAATAACGCCTCGGTACTGGGCTGGCGTGCCCAGAAAGAGCAATGCCACTATGCGGCCGCAAAAGCGGGGGTCATGGCGTTGACCCGCTGCGCCGCTATTGAAGCCGCCGACTACGGGGTGCGTATCAATGCCGTTTCGCCCAGCATCGCTATGCACGATTTTTTACGTAAAACCACACCGCCAGAGTTATTAAAACAGCTGGCATCTAAAGAGGCCTTCGGTCGCGCGGCCGAAGTATGGGAAGTCGCCAACGTGATGATGTTTTTGGCCTCCGACTATGCCAGCTACATGACCGGAGAAGTGCTGTCGGTATCGAGTCAGCACCCTTAAATTTACCCGACCATAAAAATATCAGGGGCAATGTGAGCGCTATGAGCACACTACAATGGGATCGTGAAGTCGATATTCTCATCGCAGGCACCGGCAATGGCGGGTTGACCGCAGCGGTCTGCAATTGGGAGATGGGTACCAAAGATCTGCTCATCATTGAAAAAGCCGACAAAGTGGGGGGAACGAGTGCCACCTCTGGGGGTGGAATCTGGATTCCCAATAACCACTATGCCCGCGAGGCGGGCGCCAAAGATACCCCAGAAGATGCCCGCAACTATTTGATGAATACCTTGTTTGGTGAGGATGTCCCTGAGGAACTCATCGACAATTACATTGAAAACGGTCCCAAAATGCTGCGGTTTTTACATGACTGCAGTGACGTTCGCTACGAGTCCTTAGAGCACTACCCCGATTACTACACCAATGTTGAGGGGGCACGAGAGGGTCACCGATCCCTGGAGCCAGCGCCTATTATGGCCTCTGTCCTTGGTGATAACTGGCGCAACATGACGTGGACCCACCACATGATGCGCTTGTTCAACCGCATCCACTTTACACAGACCGAAGCGCACACCCTAATGGTGCAATTGCCTGGTTGGAAAAAACTCACTGCCAAGCTTATCTGGGATTACATCAAAGACATCCCCTGGCGGCTAAAAACCCCCATATCACGGCGGTTGGCCTGAGGTTCGGCGGGCATTGCCCGACTGTATTTGTCTGTGCTCAAGCGCAATATTCCTGTTGAGCTGAACACAAGACTGGTGGAGCTCGTGGCAGAAGAGGGACAGGTGCTCGGTGCAGTTATTGAGCAGCAGGGGCGCCGGACCCGAGTGCGAGCACGTAAAGGGATTATCATGGCGGCTGGCGGCTTTGAGAAGAACCAACAACTGCGCGAGCAGTACCTGCCAGCCCCCACCAACACCCAATGGAGTGCTGGGAACCCTGCTAACGAGGGTGATGCGCTGCTTGCGGGTTTGTCGATCGGTGCTAAGACCCGGCTAATGAAAGATGCTTGGTGGTCAACGACGTTGTGTGTCCCCGATGAGCCCACCCCTCGCTTAGCTATTATGGAGAAGTCATTCCCGGGGTCGTGCGTAGTAAACCGGGCGGGTAAGCGCTTTGCCAATGAATCGCAAAATTACATGGCTTTCCAGAAAGATTTGTTTCGCAGTCACACGGACGAAAGTCCGAATGCGCCAGCCTGGCATATTTTCGATGCTCGTTTTCGAAAAAACTACATTGTGGGTCCCATGATGACCGCCAGCATGAAGCCCGATTGGCAGATACCAAAAAAATGGTTTGAAACCGGGTTTGTCGCCAAGGCCAATACCATTCGCGAACTCGCAAATACACTAGGCATTGATGCCGATGGTCTCGAGAAGACTGTTGCGCGCATGAACGGGTTTGCGAAAACAGGCGTCGATGAAGATTTTGGTCGGGGTGATTCGGCCTACGATCGCTATTACGCTGATCCATCCATTAAACCCAATCCGTGTCTGGCTCCCATCGATCAAGCGCCTTTTTACGCCATGCGTATTGAAGCAGGCGATTTTGGCACCTTGGGTGGTCTTGATACCGATACCCATGCGCGAGTCAAACGGGCTGACGGGGGTGTTTTCGAGGGACTGTACGCCGTTGGCAACTGCTCTGCAGCCATTTTGCCAACCTACCCGGGGCCCGGTGCTACCTTGGGTCCCGCCATGACCATGGCGTATCAAGCAGCAAAACATATCAACGGCCATAGCGCTTAAACCATGAGCGGTGCCGCAGGCGCTGTTAGCTGAGGAGACCCCATGTTGGATCTTGAAGCCATTGAATTAATCAAACAGTTAAAAGCCCGCTATTTCCGGTTTCTCGATACGCGGAATTTAGAGGGTTTAAAGTCGGTGTTTACCAGTGACGCCAGCGCACACTTCAAGGGCACCGACTACGAATTCGAGGTGCACGGTTGGGGCGAGCTAGAGGCTTTCTATCGCAAGCAATTCACGGCCTCTACCTTTGGGATGCACAATGGCCATCACCCCGAGATTACTGTTGACGGCAGCAGCGCCACCGGCATTTGGTACTTGCAAGACATCTTTATTGAGTTGAACCACAAAGTTACCGTCATGGGTAGTGCCCTCTACCATGACCAGTACCGAAAAGAGGATGGACAGTGGAAGATCGCTGCCACTGGCTACGAACGATTGTGGGAAGAGTTCCACCCCCGTGGCCCAGAGATTAAATTACGTAAAAAACCCATCGCCGACGATTGAGGCGCTGTAAGCCATTAAAAGGAGTTTTAGCATGAAAGATGTCGTAATCGTCGATTGCGTCCGTACCGGTCTGGCGAAGTCATTTCGGGGCAGCTTTAATCTGGCGCGCTCGGATGATATGGCGGCCCACCTGATTAATAGCTTACTCGAGCGCAATCCGGCGCTGGATCCGGGTGAAGTTGACGACATTATTATGGGGGCTGCCAATCAGGCCGGGGAGCAGAGCTACAATTTGGCCCGTATGGCGGCGATCCTCTCGAACTTGCCGATCGGCACCACCGGAACCACTGTTAACCGTTTCTGTGCATCGGGACTACAAACCATAGCCATGGCGGCTAACCAAATTGCATCGGGCTGTAGCGATGTCATGATGGCGGGAGGCGCCGAATCTATCTCCATGCGTTTACGCCAGGATCAAGGCAGTTTTCAACAAAACCCACGATTGCTGGAAGAGAAGCCCGCCATTTACATGGAAATGGGAAACACCGCAGAGGTGGTTGCTCGCCGCTACGGGGTAACGCGCGAGGCGCAAGATGCTTATGCATTGCAAAGCCAACAGCGCTATGCCACAGCAGTGGCTGCAGGCATTATGGCTGAAGAAATCGTACCCATGACCACCACAATGAAACAGGTGGACCGTGAGACCAAAGCTGAAACATTAGTTGATGTCGTCGTGGACCGGGATGAATGCGCCCGCGCCGACACCACATTAGAAGGCTTGAGTTCATTAAAGCCCGCCTTCGAAGAGGATGGTTCAGTCACGGCCGGCAATGCCTCGCAACTATCTGATGGCGCAGCTGTCGCATTGCTTATGAGTGCCAGTCGAGCAGAACAGTTGGGCTTAGAGCCACT